>NZ_PSWG01000021.1:0-58478 GCF_002931195.1 Rathayibacter sp. AY1C2
AACGGGAACGGGGAGGGACAGGGCGGCGGGCGCCCGATCCCTCCCCGAGGCGGAGGCTAGGCCTCCTGGTCCTCACGGCGACGGCTGCGGGCGATCAGGAGCGAGCCGAGGCCGAGGGCGACAGCACCTCCCGAGAGCAGCAGCCAGGAGCCGGTCTCCACTCCGGTGGAGGGGAGGCCGCCGGGGCCGGTCGGCGCGGTGATCGGCGCGGCCGTGGCGGTCGGTCCGGCCGTCGGCACGACGGTGGGCTCCGGGGTCGACGTGGGCTCCGGGGTCGACGTGGGCTCGGGGGTCGACGTGGGCTCGGGGCTCACGGTCGGCTCGGGCGTCGCCGTCGGCTCAGGCGTCGCCGTCGGCTCGGGAGTCGCGGTCGGCTCCGGTGAGCCGGTCGGCTCCGGCGTCGGCGTGGGCTCCGGGGTCCCCGGCAGCTCGACGGCGGCGCCCTCCGGCGCCACGGCGAGCAGCGCCCGGGCGACGTCGCTGAACGCTCCGACCGGGTGGTTGCGGAACACCGGCGAGGTGCCGAAGAGGAAGCCCTCGGTGCCCGACTCCGTCGAGAACGAGACGGCCGAGGCCTGCCCGGCCGCGTCGCTCCGGGACTGCCCGTCGGAGTCGACCCAGTGCCCGGCGACGAACGTGCCGTCCTCCGAGTAGCTCTGCTCGACCGCGACCGACTCGTCGAAGCCGGCGAACCACAGTGCCGGCGAGACGAACGCGGTGTCCTGCGGGTAGTCGCCGAGGACGCCGCCACCGGGCGTCTCGACCGAGACGATGCCGTTGGAGCCGCTGGTGCCGGTCTGCGCAGTCAGCTCGGCCAGGCCGAAGTCGGACACGAAGGCCGCTCCAGCGCCACCGCGGCCGACGACGTCGCCGCCCGCCGCGAGGAACTCCTCGACCACGGTGCGGCCCGCGGCCTGCTCCGGGGTGAAGGAGAGAGCGCGTCCCACGTAGAGCACGTCGGCGCCCTCGAGGGTCGCGGTGCCCGCGGTGAGCGCGGCCGCGTCGACGGCGACCGCGTCGGCGAAGCCGAGCTTGGCCAGCGCGTCGCGGTCCTCGTTCGTGCCGGAGTAGGCGACGCGGAGGGGGTCGAGCGCCTTCCCGTCCTCGGCGCGCACGCGGTCGGCGGTGGTCGCCGTGAAGTCGACGCCGAAGACGGCGGCGGCTCCCTCGGCGGCCGCGAGCCCGGCGGCGTCGGCGCGCAGGGCGATCGTGCCGTCCTCGAACTGCTCGAGGGCGACGCCGTCGGCCAGCAGCGCGTTGACGGCCTGGTACTCCAGGACGCCGCGCGGCTCGAAGGCGAGGTAGTCGGCGCCTGCCGGGACGGAGCCGACCGGAGCCACGGCGGTCACCGGCTCCAGGCCGACGGCCGGGAGGGCGTCAATGGTGGAGCCGATCGCCTGCACGTCGGCGCCCCAGAGGAGCGAGAGGCTCCAGGCCGAGACGTCGTACATCTCGGGCACGCGGCTCGAGATGTCGCTGCCGTCGGCGAGGAGGACGTTGGCGAGGCCGCGGACCGACTGGTGCATGTCGACCAGGTAGGTGCCCGCGGGGTAGGAGACTCCTTCGACGCTCGTGGCGGCCGTGGTCCGCGACACCTCGACGCCGTGGGCGAGCAGCTGCGCGACGAGGGTCTCGGCGTCCGAGACGGAGCGCTGCGTGCCGTCGACGGGGATGACGTAGGCGCGCGGGTACTCGGTCGTGTAGACGTCGGTCTCGTCCCAGATCTCGGTCCACTCGGTCGGCACGCCCGCGGGCAAGTCGGCCGCGGAGACGTCGGCGGGGATCTCGACGGCGGGGGCGCCGGTGACGCCGCGCTCGAAGATGGCGACCTGGTTGCTCAGGAGCGCGTCGCGGTTGGCCTCGATGTAGTCGACGGAGGCGTCCATGACGATCCCGGCGACCTCGACGTCGATGTCCGCGTTGGCCTGGCCCTGGGCGATCTCCTCCGGAGTGCTGTTGGCCGTGCGGCCGAGCGGCAGCTCCACCGTGTTGGTGATCGCGCCCTGGAAGGCGACGTACTGCGGGGCGAAGATGGGGGGCCAGTCGTCCCAGCCCGCGCGGATGTCGCGGTAGGGGATGAGGATCTTCCCGGTGTTGTCCGTGGTGGCGCTGCCGTCCTCGGCGAGGTAGGTGTTGCCGGGCACGTCGGCCTCGACGACGCGGCGCTCGATCTCGAGCGCGGTCGCGTAGGCGTGCGGGAGGAAGAGGTCGTACTCGTAGTTCTCGCCGTGCGGCGGGCCGCAGGGCTCGACCTGGAGGATCCCGGTGTAGCCGTGGATGTCGATGAAGTACGTGGGCTGGAGCACGCTCGAGAGGTCGCGGATCACGGCCGCCTCGCTGGTGGCTCCGGTGATCATGTCGAGGTTCGGGTCGTAGCCCGCGGCGACGGCGCGCTGGCCGAGGGCGCGGCCGTCGGGGTTGTTGGTGACGGTGAAGTAGAGGCGGTTGCCCTCGAGCAGCGCCTCGGTCTCCGCGTCCTCGGCGGTGGCGACGCCCTCGATGTACTCGAGGATCGCGTCGCTGCCCTCCCACTCGTTGCCGTGGATGTTGCCGTTGAACCAGACCGGCACCTTGTAGCCGTCCATCAGGTCGGCGTCGGCGGCCGAGGCGGCGGGCTCGTACTTGAGCCGGTCGCGCCACTCGGCCTGCTGTGCCGTCTCGGCCTCGGCCTCGGGGGCGGTGACGGTGACCAGGTAGATGTCGCGGCCGAGGCCGGACTTCCCGACCACCTGGGTCGAGACCCGGTCGGAGCGGGCGGCGAGCGCGTTCAGCTGCGGCACGATGGCGTCGTAGGGGGTGACTCCGCGCAGGAGCGAGGCGTCGGTCGGGTCGACGGGCACCTCGGTCAGCGGGGTCTGCTGCGGGTAGCTGGTCGGCACCGCGATCGGAGCGGACGGCGGACGCACGATGTCCACGCGGGTGTAGTCGGCGGGTGCTGTCGTCGTGGCGGTCGCCGGTGGGGCGACCAGGAGGCCGCCGGCGGCGAGCGCGAGCGCGGCGCATCCGGAGGCGAGGGCGGTTCGAGATCTCAAGCGGAGTTCTTCCCTTGTCGAGGCGTGACGGAATGGATCGGGCCCCCGTCGGCGTCCGGATCTCCGAATCGGATGTGAACCCTCTCAGGAAGAAAGAGGCTCCATGTTTCCGTCACGTGTCGGCCGGGTCACCTCCGCGAGATGCCTGTTCTGAACGCCTCGCCCGGCGACTCGGGTGCCCGAGTGGCATCCGGCGAGAGGAGGAAGCAGGTCCCGGTCAGAGGAAGAGGGAGAGGACGAGCGTGGCGCCGAGCGCGAGGACGGAGGCGAGGGAGACACCGACGGTCACGGACTTGAGGGTGCCGCGGACCGACTGGCCGAGGAAGCTCTGCAGCAGCCAGAAGGTGTTCGAGGTGACGTGGATGCAGAACAGCGCGCCGGAGCCGGCGGCGAGTGCGATCAGCAGCGGGTCGAGGCCGAGTGTCGCGGCGACCGGCGCGACGACTCCGGCCGCCGTGATCGCCGAGAGGGTGACCGAGCCGACCGCGATGTGCAGCACGGCCGCCATCACCCAGACGAGCAGCAGCGGCGCGGTCGCCGAGGTCGAGAAGTAGCCCTTCAGGATCTCGCCGAGGTCGCCCTGCGCGATCACCGCGGCGAGCGCCCCGCCGACGCCGGTGAGCAGGAAGATCTGCCCGCCGTCCTGGAAGCCCTTGGCGACCGCCTTCTCCATCCGCGCGGTTCCCACGGTGGACCGGCCGACCACTCCGGTGCCGATCACGGCGAGGAGGAGCGCGATGACGGGGTTCCCGAGGAACTGCAGCACCGGCAGCTCGATCCCGGAGACGGTGAGCACCGCCTGCGCGGCGATGAGCAGGAGGGCGAGGAGCATGGGCGCGAAGAGGAGCAGGAGCGGGCGCTCGCGGGCGGCGTGGGCGTCCTGCGCCTCAGCGGGACCCGCCGCGTCCTCGACGGACGAGCCGCCCGACACCGCTCCGGCTCCGCCCGAGGACGCCCCGCCGCGCCCCCGCGCGCCGAACGACGGCAGCCGTCCGCCGTCCGCATCGGGCGACGCTCCCACCGTCGCGAGCCCGGTCGTGTCGTCGCGCACGACCAGCTGCTCGTCGCGCGCCGGGTCCCAGAAGCCGAGGCGGAACGCGAGCGACATCAGCAGGATCGTGACCACGACCGTCGGCGCCACCACCGCGAATCCGCCGAGCATCATCACGCCCAGCGGCACTCCGAGCAGCCCCGCGAGCGCGACCGCGGCGAAGCCGGGCACCATCATCACGATGCCCGTCTCGAGCCCGACGGCGAAGGTCACGGCGACGATGCCGGTGCCCGCGCGCCCCAGCCGCGGCGCGATCCGGCGCGCGAGCGGGGCCGCGATCACGATCAGCGCGTCGACGAAGATCGTCTGCAGGTAGGTGGCGAAGGAGAGGCCCAGCGCGTAGGGGATCCCGCGGCGGCCGAAGACGCGCAGCAGGCCCTCGACGAGCCGGACGACGGCGCCCATCTCGTTGAGCATCGCGCCGATGAGCACGCCCCAGCCGATCAGGAGGCCCGCCTCCATCATCACCTCGCCGAAGCCGGTGGTCATCGTGGAGACGGTGTCGACGGGGCCGAGCCCGGTGAGCAGGCCGATCGCGGCGGCTCCCACGGCCAGCGCCAGCACCGGGTTGAACCGGAAGCGCACGATCGCGACGACCACCACGACGATCACGAGGGCGACGACGCCCAGGGTGTACCACTCGGGCATGACGTCCTCCTCCGCCCGCGACTGCGCGTGCCGTCACACCCTAGGGGACCGCCGCGCACCCCCTCGCCCCCGCCGGGCACGGGGCCCTAGCGTGGACGCATGGCACTGACGCTTCCCGAGCCCCGACTCCCCTCCCTCCTCGACTCCCCCGTCCTGCGCTGGGGGGTGATCGCGCCCGGCTCGATCGCCGGCTCGTTCGTCGAGGCGCTGCAGAAGCACACCCGGCAGCGCGTGGTCTCGGTGGGCTCCCGCTCGCTGGAGCGCGCGGAGCGGTTCGCGAGCCGGTTCGGGATCGAGCGGGCCTCGGCCGGCTACGAGGCCGTGGTCGAGGATCCGGAGGTCGACGTGGTCTACATCGCCTCCCCGCACTCGGAGCACGCCCGCCAGGCACTGCTCGCCATCGCCGCGGGCAAGCACATCCTGGTCGAGAAGCCGTTCGCGCCGACCCCGGGCGAGGCCGAGATGATGGTGCACGCCGCGCGCGACGCCGGAGTGTTCGCGATGGAGGCGATGTGGATGCGCTACCTGCCGCACATGGACGTCGTGCGGCAGCTGCTCGCCGACGGGGCGGTCGGCGCGCCCGCCGTCGTCTCGGCCGACTTCGGCGCCGCCTTCGACTTCGACCCCTCCAGCCGGATCTTCGACCCGGCGCTCGCGGGCGGCGGCCTGCTGGACGTCGGCGTCTACGCCTCCTCCTTCGTCTCGATGGTGGCGGGCACCCCGCAGAGCACCGTCGTCGCCGGCAGCATGACCTCGACCGGCGTCGACGCGACCGCGACGATCGTCGGCAGCCACGCGCACGGGGTGCAGTCGGTGGCCACCTCGACCGTGCTGGCCGACACCCGCCACGCGGCGAGCGTCGCGGGGCGGGCGGGGCGGATCGACGTGCACCCGTCGTTCTGGACACCGGGCGGCGTGACGCTCACCCGCGGCTCCGAGAGCGGGTCGTGGATCGACGAGACGCCGCTCCAGGGCGGCGAGGGCCTCGCCTGGGAGGCGCTGCACGTCGCGCAGTACGTGACGGAGGGGCGCACCGAGTCGCCGCTGCACCCGCTCGACGAGGTGGTCGCCGTGGTGCGGACCCTCGACGACGCACGCCGCCGCCTGGGCGTCTCGGTGTAGGGCGGGCGGCGGGAGACCGCCGCCCCGGCCCTCAGCCCGCCGGCAGCTCGACGCGGAAGCTCGTGCGCCCCGGCTCGGACGCGACGAGGACGCGCCCGCCGTGGGCGTCGACGACCGCCGCCACGATCGCCAGGCCCAGCCCCGTCGATCCGGTCGTGCGCGCTCGGGAGGAGTCGCCGCGGGCGAAGCGCTCGAACAGCACCGGCACCAGCTCCGGCGCGATGCCCGGGCCGGAGTCGGCGACCGTCACGACTGCGATCGGCCGCCCCTCCGACACCTCCTCGGCGAGCGCCGCCACGACCCGGGTGCCGGGGGGCGTGTGCACGGTCGCGTTCCGCAGCAGATTGGCGACCACCTGGTGCAGCCGGAAGCCGTCGCCGCGGATCTCGATCGGCTCCTCGGGGAGCTCGAGGTCCCACTCGTGGTCGGGGCCCGCGGCGTGCGCGTCCGAGAGCGCCTCGATCACGAGCAGCGTCAGGTCGACGGGCTCCTTCTCGAGGTCGCGGCCCTCGTCGAGGCGGGCGAGCAGGAGGAGGTCCTCGACCAGCGAGGTCATCCGGGTGGCGGCGGACTCGATCCGATCGAGGGAGTAGGCCGCCGACTCCGGCAGCTCGGTCCCGCCGCGCCGGGGCAGCTCCGCGTAGCCGCGGATCGCCGCGAGGGGAGTGCGCAGCTCGTGCGAGGCGTCGGCGACGAACTGCCGCACCTTGTCCTCGCTCGCCTGCCGCGATTCCAGCGCACCGGTGACGTGGTCGAGCATGCGGTTGAAGGCGGCGCCGACCCGGCCGACCTCGGTGCGGGTGTCGGCGTCCTCCTCCGGGACCCGCTCGACCAGCTCGACGGCGCCGCGGTCCAGCGGCAGCTCGGCCACGCGGGTCGCCGTCGCCTCCACCCGCTCCAGGGGCCGCAGGGCCACGCGGATGATCGCGGTGGCGACGAGGGCGACCAGCAGCATCGCCAGCAGCACCACCACGACGACCACCCAGGTGAGGGAGGCGAGCGTCTCGGCGACCTCGCCCAGGGGGACGCCGACGACGACGACGGAGCCCTCGACCGCCGCCGCGCGCACGCGGTAGGTCCCGAGACTCCCGGGCAGCTCGATGGTCGCCTCCTCGCCCCCCGCGGCGACGGCCGCCGCGAGCACGGAGTCGGCCGGGTCCGAGAACTGCCGGCAGACCCCGTCGGCGTCGACGTAGGCGCCGATGAAGGAGCCGTCCGAGCCCTGGACGGCGGTGATGGTGCTGAGGTTCTGGCTCGGGCCGCCGCCGAAGGATCCGCTGGGGCAGGTCGTGGCCTGCTCGATCGCGCTCGACCCGCCGAAGCGGCTCGGCCCGTCGAAGTCCTGGAGGCGCGTGACCGACTGGCTGAGCGACGCGTCCGTGCTGCCGTAGAGGATCGACCGCGCCGAGAGCACGCTCACCGCTCCCACGACGCCCGCCGTCACCGCGACGAGCGCGACCACGGCGACGACCATCCGCCGCCGCAGAGTCCACGGCGCGCGCCGGCCGCTGCGGGAGCTGCGGAGGGCGGAGCGGGTCGCGAAGTCGCCGAGCGACGGGCGGCCGGTGCGGCTCACTGGTCGGCGGGCTTCAGGAGGTAGCCGGCGCCGCGCACGGTGTGGATCATCGGCGAGCGGCCGGCGTCGATCTTCTTGCGCAGGTACGAGATGTAGATCTCGACCACGCTCGACTTGCCGCCGAAGTCGTACGACCAGACCCGGTCGAGGATCTGGGCCTTGCTGAGCACGCGGCGCGGATTGCGCATCAGGAAGCGCAGCAGCTCGAACTCGGTGGCGGTCAACTCGATCTCGTCGCCGCCCCGGCGGACCTCGTGGCTGTCCTCGTTCAGCACCAGGTCCCCCACGACGACCTCGGGGTCGTCCGCGTCGTTGGCGAGCAGGGTGCTGCGGCGGATGAGGCCGCGCATCCGGGCGACCAGCTCCTCGAGGGAGAAGGGCTTGGTGACGTAGTCGTCGCCGCCGGCGGTGAGCCCGGCGATCCGGTCGTCGAGCGCGTCCTTCGCGGTGAGGAAGAGGACCGGGGTCTCGCTGCCGTCCGCGCGGACCCGCTGCAGGACCTGGAGGCCGTCGATGTCGGGGAGCATCACGTCGAGCACGATCACGTCGGGCCGGAACTCGCGGGTGATCGTGATCGCGGCGCGGCCCTCGGCGGCGGTGCGCACCTCCCAGCCCTCGTAGCGCAGAGCCATCTGGAGCAGGTCGGTGAGGGTGCTCTCGTCGTCGACGACGAGGACGCGGATCGGCGTCCCGTCGGCCCGCTTCAGGCGGGTGCGCTGCGCGGGGGCGAGGTGCTTCGAGGGGGCCGGGGTGCTCATGACTCCAGTATCGGGAGTTCCCTATGGATCGGCTATGACCGGCCGATGCCGTCACTGTGCGCTCCCGATGCGTCCTCCGCGGGATCGGCGTCGAGCTCCTCCGGAGCGATCGCCGCGGTGCGCGCGTAGCCGCGGACCCGCCGGTCGATGAAGGTCGCCGCCCAGAGCAGGACGCCGATCACGAGCAGCACCCCCGCGATCCCGTACTGGGCCGTGTCGCGTCCCGAGGTGATCGGCAGCACCAGGTAGACGCAGGCGATCGTGCCCAGCACCGGCAGCACGGTGGGGGTCCGGAAGTGACGGTGCTCGACCGGCTGCCGCCGCAGCACCAGCACGGAGACGTTGACGACGGCGAAGACCGTCAGCAGGAGGAGCGACGTGGTCCCGCCCAGCAGCACCGCGATGGGGTCGGAGGGGTCGCGCGACACGTAGGCGGTGAGGAGCAGGGCGATCACCGTCGTGAAGAGGATCGCGGCCCACGGCGTGCGCCGTCCGCGCAGCACGTTCTGCAGGAACGGCGGCAGCACGCCCTGGCGGCTCATCCCGTAGAGCAGGCGGCTGGCCATCATCATGTTGATCAGCGCGCTGTTGGCCACGGCGAAGAGCGAGATGAAGGGCAGGAGCGTCGAGATCGGGAAGTCGGGCGCCGCGGCCTCGACGACCGTGACGAGCGGAGTGTCGTTGCCGGCCAGCTCCCCCACGGGGACGATCGCGACGGCGAGCGTGGACACGAGCACGTAGACCACGGCGGTGATGCCGAGACCCGTGAGCATCACGCGCGGGAAGATGCGGCTGGGCTCCTTCGTCTCCTCCGCCATGTTCACGGAGTCCTCGAATCCGACCATCGCGAAGAACGCCAAGGAGGTCGCGGTGCTCACCGCGAGCAGCAGCGACTTGTCCTCCGGCGCCTCGAACGCGACCACCCGCGAGAAGTCGGCCTGCCCGCCGAACACGGCGAAGAAGCACACGAAGATCACGAGCAGCAGGCCCGAGAGCTCGATCAGGGTGAGCACCACGTTCAGCCCGACGCTCTCGGCGACGCCCCGCAGGTTCACCAGGGCGATGCAGACCATGAACACCAGCGCGATGCTCAGCCGCGTCCCCGCGCCGTCCCCGAGCCCGAAGCCGATCGCGAAGTTGCTCGCGAAGGCGCCCGAGGCGGCGGAGGCCGAGGTGATCCCGCTCGCCATCACGGTGAAGCAGACGAGGAACGTGACGAAGTGGATCCCGAACGCCTTGTGCGCGTAGAGCGCGGCGCCCGCCGCCTGCGGGTACTTCGTCACCAGCTCCAGGTAGGAGCAGGCGGTGAGCGTGGCGACGACGAACGCGATCACGAAGGGGAGCCACGCGGCCCCGCCCACCTCGGCCGCGACCTGCCCGGTGAGCGCGTAGATCCCGGTCCCGAGGATGTCGCCGACCACGAACAGCAGCAGCAGCTTGGGGCCGAGCACCCGCTTGAGCTCGGGCGGGGCGGACGTCTCTCTCGTGGCGGTCATCGTCGGCCCCTCCCGTTGCGGATGAGCGCGAGCCTACGACCGCGGGCACCGCCCCGGGAAGAGCGGGCGCCCCCGGAGGAGGAGCCGACGACACCCACGACTCCGCCGTCGCGCCGGGCGCAGCGCAGCCTCCACCCCGCCGTCGGGAGGCTGCGCGAGGCCGGCTGACCGGATGCTGCCACGGCCGGAGCCTGCCCGGACGTCCCGTGGGCCCCCGACCCTCCGCCCCGCGCGGAGCCGGGGGTCCGCGGCATGTCCGGATGCTGCCGTGCCCGGATGCTGATCTGGTTCCGCCGACGGGCCTCCGCGAGGCTCGGAGGACCACGACGAGAGGACGCACCATGACCGCCACTGCACCCGCCGCCACCCCGCACCTCGGCCCCGTCGCCACCGGAGGCGCCCTCGCCTGGGCCGCGCTGGCCGCGCTGCTCCTGCTCGGGGAGCCGCACCCCGCGGCTGTCCTCGTGCTCGTGCTCGCGGCCGCCGCCGCGACCTCGCTGAGCGTCGTCGCCGTCGCCCGCCGGCAGCCCCCCGCCCGCCGTACCGGCGTCGTGATCGGTCTCCTCGCCCCCCTCCTCGCGAACGCCGGTCTCACTCCGCTCGCCGCGCTGGTCGGCCCGGCCGTGTTCGGAGCGGTGGCGCTGGTCCTCGCCGGTGAGCTCGCCGTCGTCGCGGTTCTCGCGCGGCGGCGCTGAGTGCGCGCCTCCTACACTCGGGAGGGTCGGGAGAACGGGGGGCCGCCGGTGCTGAGCGAGAACGCGATCGCGCTGTACCTGCACGCGTCCGTGCGCGGAGACTGGTCGCTCGAGAGCGCGTCGGACGAGCTCGGCGTCACCGTCGACGGCCTCCGCGAGGCGCGCGACGAGCTGATCAAGCTCCGGCTGCTCGCTCCGCTGCACGCGGGGGCGGAATCGCTCGCCACGGCCGCGCCGGACATCGCCCTGGCCGAGCTGATCGCCGAGGACGAGCGGCGCCTCCTCGAGCTGCAGACCGGGATCACCCGCCGCCGCAGCGAGCTGATGGCCCTCGTCCCCGCCTACCGGAGCGCCCGCAGCGCCCTCGCCGCCGCGGAGCAGGTGGAGGTGATCGAGGACCCGGCGACCGTCCTCCGGCTGCTCCTCGACCTGCAGCGCGGAGCCTCGGAGGAGGTGCTGATCGCCGCTCCCGGCACCAGCAGCGTGGAGCGGCACGAGGCGAGCGACGCCGTCGACCGCGAGCTGCTCGGGCGCGGTATCGCGAGGCGGACGCTGTACCACGACCGCCGCCGCGACAACGCGGCCCTCCGGCGCTCGGTCGCGGAGCTCGAGCCGCTGGGCGCTCGGTTCCGGACCCTCCCGGTGCTGCCCTTCCGGCTGGTGGTCTTCGACCGCTCCCTCGCGATCGTCGCCCGCTCCCGCGACGAGGACGACCGCGCCGCCCTGGTCGTCCGCTCCTCCGAGCTCGCGGCGACCCTGGCGCGCGTGTTCGACGCGGCGTGGGAGTTCGCAGCGCCCCTGCACGCGGCAGGTGCCGAGGAGGAGCCCTCCCTCTCCGCGGTGCAGCGGTCGATCCTGCAGGGCCTCGCCGCCGGGCTCACCGACGAGGCGCTCGCGGCACGGCTGGACCTCAGCGTGCGCACCTGCCGTCGGCACATCGCCGGTCTCTTCGAGCTGCTCGGCGCCGAGAGCCGCTTCCAGGCGGGCGTGCTCGCGTCCCGGCGGGGCTGGCTGCCGGTCCGGCCGCGCTGACTCCGGCCGTCGGCGAGCTCAGCGCCGCGGAGCCGCGGTGTCGGAACGGGGTGTCCGCTAGCGGACACGTCCTCTTCCGGCTCTTGTCCCGGCACTCTCCCAGGTCGAACATGGGGACCGCCGCCGACATCCCCGATGACGGGCGGCCTCCGCACCGCGACTCCGTACCCGACGGGACCGCGGCCCCGACGCCCGCGCCGTACCCGACGGACCGCGGCGCATCAGCGACCTGAGCCGAACGCGCGCACAGGCGCTCCACCGGCGCGCCGTCCGGCACCCCCGACCGACGACGCTCCGGGCCCCCACTTCCACCTACCCGAAGAGCTCACCCGTGAACCCCAGCACCCCCGCCCGCCCTGGTCCTCCCGCTCCACCCGAGATCCGCCCGCTCCTGACGCGCCAGCAGCGCGTCGCCAGCCCCCGTGCCGTCACCAGCCGCGCCAAGCAGCAGTCGCCCTCGCTCATCATGATCGTGCTCCTCTCCGGCGCCGGCGCTCTGCTCTACGGCGCCTTCCTGCTCAACCCGCGCAACATCGGCGACCCCCTCCCGTTCGCCATCGTCATCATCTGCGAGCTGTACCTGATCGGCCAGGCCGCGCTCACGATGTGGACCGCCCTGTCGAGCACCTACGACCCGCGCGACTCCGCCTTCCACTCCGCTCGAGCGACGCTCTACGGGAGCCCGGTCGACGGCATCCCGATCGGCGAGGACCTCTACCTCGGCCGCCGCCGCATCACCGTCGACGT
This sequence comes from Rathayibacter sp. AY1C2, assembly GCF_002931195.1. Taxonomy (NCBI): domain Bacteria; kingdom Bacillati; phylum Actinomycetota; class Actinomycetes; order Micrococcales; family Microbacteriaceae; genus Rathayibacter; species Rathayibacter sp. AY1C2. The sequence goes on from NZ_PSWG01000021.1 coordinate 12,158, forward strand.
CTTCATCACGACCTACAGGGAGGACCCCGCGATCATCGAGGAGACTGCCCGTGCGGCCCGCGACATGCGCGGCACCCACGTGACGTGGCTCCTCGACGACGGGGACGACCCGCAGGTCGCCGCGATCGCCGAGCGCCTGGGCGTCCGCTACGTGGTGCGCGAGGACCGCGCGGGTGCCAAGGCCGGCAACGTGAACCACGCGCTCCGTCTGACCGACTCGGACTTCGCCGTGATGATCGACGCCGACTTCGTGACCGTGCCGGAGTTCCTGGAGGAGACTCTCCCCTTCTTCGCCCACGACGACGTCGCCTTCGTGCAGGCCCCGCAGGTCTACGGGAACGCGCACAACTTCATCTCGCGCGGCTCCGCCTACATGCAGATCGTCTTCTACGCCCTCACCCAGCCGGGCAAGAACAAGTACAACTCCGCCTTCTGCGTGGGCACCAACGCCGTCTTCCGCCGCAAGGCCCTCGACGACATCGGCGGGATGTACGAGGGCTCGCAGTCCGAGGACATCTGGACGTCGATCTTCGTGCACGAGCGCGGCTGGCGCTCGATCTTCGTGCCGATGACCCTCGCGGTCGGGCGCACGCCCGAGACGATCGAGGCCTTCGTCCGCCAGCAGGTCCGCTGGGCCGTCGGCGGGTTCGAGATCCTGCTCAAGCACAACCTGTTCTCGCCGAAGCGCCGGCTCACGACCGACCAGCGCGTGCAGTACTTCATGACCGTCACGTTCTACTTCACCGGGATCGTGCCGCTGGGCCTGATCGTGCTGCCCCCGCTGCAGATCTACCTGAACATCACGCCGGTCAGCCTCGAGGTGCCGCTCGTCGAGTGGATCCTCTTCTACTGCGGGTTCTACGTGCTGCAGATCGGGCTCGCGCTGTTCATCATCGGCTCGTTCCGGTGGGAGACGCTGCTGCTGTCGACCGTCACCTTCCCGATGTACACGAAGGCGTTCTTCCTCGCTCTCGCGGGCCGGAAGCCGGCCTGGACCTCGACGGGCGCGACCGGGCAGGCCGCCTCGCCCTTCAACTTCATCAAGGTGCAGATGGTCTTCCTGGTGTTCCTGGCCGCGACCTCCGTCGTCGGCTTCCTCAAGGCGGAGTGGACCGCGGAGTACTCGGTGGCGCTCGCCTGGAACGTCCTGAACACCCTCACGCTCGGAGCGTTCGCGGTGATCGCGGCGCGCGAGCACGTCCTCCTGAAGCGCGCCGCCCAGGCCGAGGTGGTCGCTCCGAGCGGCCCCGCCGCCGCGGGACGCCACGGACTCGCCGTGGGTGCGGCATGACCGCGCTGCGCTGGCTCGGCTTCCTCGCCTCGTGCGCCCTCGCGCTCGGCGTCGCCGCCGCCGGCCTGGTCTACGCGAACAACTCCTCTCTCACCGTGCGGGCGGCAAGCGCTCAGCTCGTCACTGACGAGTACTCGCTGGGGACGCCCTACGCGGGCACGATCCAGGACCTCACGATCTCCCGCGGCGACGCGGTGGAGAAGGGCGACGTGCTCTTCAGCCTGCAGAGCACCGTCCTCGAGTCCGACATGCAGACGAAGACGTTCACCAGCGCCGATGTCGGCTACCGGATCGAGGAGGGCGGCCTGATGGTCTTCACGGCGGCGCTGGACGGCGTGGTCACGTCGGTCGACGCCGAGATCGGCTCCTTCGTCGAGGAGGACCAGATGATCGCGGTCGTCGCGATCTCGGACTCGATCCACCTCGAGAGCGAGTTCGTGCTCGGCGCCCGGGACTACTCGCGGGTCCCCATCGGCGGCACCGTCGCCGTGGCGATGCCGGACGGGACGACCGTCGACGCCGAGATCTACGACGTCGAGGTGGAGCGGTTCCACGAGGGGCGGGCGACGACCGTCATCCGCGCGCGCACCGACGAGATCACGACGCAGGACTACACCGTGGTCGGAGCTCCCGTCGCGGCGGAGGTGCGGCTCCGCGACGACGGCGACGGCTTCGGCGGCTGGCTGGTCGCCCAGCTCGGCAGGCTCTTCACGCCCGGCGGGTTCGCGCGGTGAGGCGCGGGGCGGGGGCGGCCCTCGCTCTCGCCCTCGCGCTCGCGCTCGCGGGCCTCACCGGATGCACGTCCGGCCGCTCCGCGTCCGACTGGGCCGTGGCAGCGTCCGTGCACGCGCGGGAGCTGCCGCAGGTCCCCGGCCCCTACGCGGGGACGCCGCGGCTCGCCGAAGGGGTGCGGCCGCCGACGAACTCGTGGGTGTCCGGACCGGTGTTCGGGGAGGATCTCCCGCTCTACACGGGGATCCTCACCGTCACGCCGCGCGCCGACGGCTTCACCGTGGGCCTCCCGATCGTGGAGGCGGCTCCGCGGACCGTCTACGCCCTCGCCCGGGACGATCTCACCGTGACGGTCCCCTCGAGCGCTGTGGCGCTCTCGGCGTTCGACGACCTCGTCGCGCACTGGAGCCTCGCGGGTGCCGGTGAGCTCGTCGCGGCCGAAGGCTGGCCCTACGCCTCCTACCGGACCGAGAGCGTCCAGACGGTGCTGATCGGAGGCGCCACTTCACCCGAGCGCGTGGCCGACGGCCTGCTCCTGGTCACCGCGGGCGGACAGCGGTACGGGCTGGTGGCGCCCGCCGCCGCCCTCGATGCGTTCCCCCGGATGACGCTGGACGGCACGCTGCTCCTCTTCGCGGTGCCGCCGGGAGCGAGCGGTGCGCGGATCGACGAGCTTCGGCGTCGCGCAGTTCCCCTCGAGGGCGCGAGCGTCTCCCACGACGTCACGGCGAGCACCACCACCACGACCTACGCGCTGCGGACCGAGGGCGGCGCCGAGACGTTCTTCGGCCTCGGGGCCGAGGGGGCGATCGGCTACGACACGCTCTACGGCCGGGTGGGGCTCCGTGCGGGAACGTCGTTCTCCCGCGCCGCCCCCTCGATCGTCGAGTCGGGGGCGCTCGATCTCAGCTCCCTCACGGCCGAGGAGAAGACGACGCTCCGGACGCAGGTGCCGCTCGACGCCGCGGCCACCCGCTTCGCCGCGCCCGACACCTACGGAGCCGGCAAGGAGCTCTTCCGCGCCGCTGCTCTGCACCGTCTCGCCGTCGACCTCGGCCTGGAGGAGGTGGCGGCCGACCTGCACGACCGGATCGCCGCCGAGCTCGACCAGTGGCTCGACCCGCGCGGCTGCGCACCGGGCGCCGTGAAGTGCGTCGTCTACGACCCGGTGCTCGGAGGCGTCGTCGGCTCCGCGCCGTCGTTCGGGTCCGACGCGTTCAACGACCACCATTTCCACTACGGCTACCTGCTCTCCGCCGTCGGGATGCTGGCCGCCGAGGACCCGTCCCTCCTCGAGCGGTACCGGACCGTCGCGGACCTGCTCGCCCTGGATCTCGCCTCTCCCGTCGACACCGCCGAGTTCCCGCGGCTGCGCGTGTTCGACGCGTACCGCGGCCACTCCTGGGCCTCGGGGCTCGCGCCGGCCCGGGACGGCAACGACCAGGAGTCGGTGTCCGAGGCGGTCAACGCCTGGAACGGCCTCGCCCTCTGGGCCGCCGCCTCCGGGAACGCGCCGCTGCTCGAGGAGGCGCGCTGGCTGCTCTCCCTCGAGACGCAGGCGGCCGCAGACCTCTGGCTGAGCCCGGAGACGCCGGTCGGCTTCGAAGCGCCGTTCGTCGCGATCAACTGGGGCGGCAAGCGCGACTACGCCACCTTCTTCGACGCGACACCCTCGGCGCTGCTGGGGATCGAGCTGATCCCGATGCCGCCGTCGACCGCGTTCCTCCCCGACCCCTCGCGGGTCGACGAGCTCGTGGCCGGAGCCCCAGGCGCGCCGCTCGCCGACTACGTGCTGATGCTGCAGGCGACCAGCGACCCGGCCGCGGCTCTCGCGCGGGCGGAGCGCCTGCCGGACTCCTCGATCGACAGCGCCGACTCGCGCAGCTACCTGGTGGCGTGGATCCTCACCCGCTGATCCCGCACAGCCCGCTCAGCCCGCGTGCGCTCCGAGGAACGCGAGCGCCCGCGGCCAGGCGTCGGTCGCCGCCTCGGCCTGGTAGGTCTGCTCGTTCGCGTCGTTGAAGAAGGCGTGGCCCGCTCCCGGGTAGACGACGACCTCGACGTCCTTGCCCTCGGTCGCCTCGCGGAGGCGCGGCACCTGCTCGACGAGGGGAGCGTCCTGATCGCCCAGGAACGCCAGCACCGGCACCTGCAGCGCGCCGAGCTCCTCGGCGGACGCGGTGACGTGCCCGTAGAACGGCACGGCCGCCGCCAGCCGCGGCTCGGCCAGCGCGAGCGCCCACGAGAAGGTGCCGCCGTAGCAGAACCCGGTGACGGAGACGCTGGTCGCGCCCTCCTGGCGCAGGAGCCGCTCGACGAGGGCGCGGAGGATCGCGACGGTGCGCGTCGCGTGCTCCGGAGTGAAGACGGGGGCGAAGAAGGTGCGCAGCTCGACCTGGCGCGGCAGGCGCCGCACCGGGTGGTCGTGGTCGGCGCGCTGCTCCTCGTCGAGCTGCTCGAGCAGGCCGCTGTCGGCCAGGAGCTCGGGGGCGACGACGCTGTAGCCCTCGGCCGCGTAGCGGTCGGCGACCGAGCGGATGTGCCCGTCGACCCCCCAGACCTCGTGGATCAGGATCAGCGCGCGGCCGCCCTCACCGCTGCGGTACACCGGTACGTCGTGCTCGGCCAGGGTCCAGGTCTCATCGCTCGTGGGCATGCTCGCACCCTAGCCCCGGACCCCGGGAGCACGCGTCGTCAGAAGTCGTACTCGCAGTTGCGGAGGTTCGCCACGTCCTCGGTGAGGGTCGGCTCCCCGCCGAGCAGGAACGCGTAGTTCTTCGAGTTGGAGGCCAGGAAGCGCAGCGTCGAGTCGTGCACGCAGTCGCGCTCGGTCAGCAGCACGGACGAGCCCAGGGCCGCCGCCGTCGTCGCTCCCGAGAGGGCGTCGGCGAAGGAGGACCCCGCGGCGAGGAAGACGCTGTCCTGCAGCAGCGACTGGGGGTAGGCGCTGTTCAGCTTGACGCTGGTCTCGTAGCGGTCGCGGCCGGCGATCCTCGAGACCGAGGGGGCGAGGCCGCGACGCGCGAAGTCCGCCACGTACGCGTCCCGGATCGAGGGGTCGCCGCCGAGGAACTCCACGTGCTCCGGCGCCAGGTCGCGCACTGCGGTCTCGGTCGCGGAGTCGGCGCCCGAGGTCGCACCGTCGACCAGCAGCACGGGCTGCGCCCGCCAGCCGGCGATCGGCGCGGCCGACAGGGCGTCGGGGAAGTTCGTGCCGGTCGCGACGAACATGTTCGAGTAGGGGCCGGTGCCGAAGGCGTCTGCGACGATCCGGCGGGAGGTGTCGTAGCGGTCCGTCCCGCCGATGCGCTCGGTGCCGCCGACGATCGAGCGGATCTCGGACAGGACCCCGGGGCTCACGCTCAGCTCGCTGCCGACGACCACGACCCGCTCCGGGCGGAGGCGGCGGATCTCGTCGGAGACGACCCGAGGCAGGCGGTCGGGATCGGTGAGCAGGAGCGCGCCTCCGAGGGCGGCGGCGGCCGGGCCGGCGCTCAGCGCATCCGGCCAGTTCGCCCCGCTGGCCACGTAGAGCACCGGGATGCCCGGGGAGAAGTAGCCCGTCGCCTCCACCGAGGTCGCGTAGCGGTCCGATCCGGCGAGGCGGCCGGTGTACTGCTGGTAGTCGCTGCTCAGCGAGAGGTCGATCCCGGCGGCCGATCCGCCCACCGGGACGCGCACGTCGCCCGCGTCGCCCGAGCGGAGGACGTGGTCCCAGTAGCTGTCGTCGATCACGTCGTCGCGGCTCGACGCCCGGACGAGGTAGTCGCCGGGGACGACCTGCTGGAACGAGTACGGGTTGTCGCCGCCCGTGATCAGGTCGAGCTCGCCGGTGCGGAAGTAGCCGTCGGTTCCCGGGTCGCGGTACCAGATGTCGACGCGCTGGTCGCCCGCGACGCCGCTCAGGCGTCCCTCGAGCGACCCCAGCCGTGCGGTGCGCAGCTGCACGCCGGCCGCCGGGGCCTGGAGCGGCTCGGCGCTGCGGGCGACGGCGCTGCCGCCGGACCAGAGGTCGGCGTACAGGTCGGCGTTGTCCTTGATCAGCAGGTAGTAGGTCTGCCCGGCGGTGAGCCCGTCGATGCTGAAGGTGAGGTCGCCGGCGACGGAGTGGTTCCCGAGGAGCCCCGCCTCGCTCGACCAGACCTCGACGTTCAGGAGGGCGCCGCGGGGGGTGGTGGTCGCGATCGAGCCGTCGGCCTCCTCGACCACGACACGGCCGCTGATCGACGCCGCAGCGCTCGCACGGGCGGCGCTCGGCGCCTCATCCGGCACGGCGGGCAGGGGGGACTCGGCGCTGGGCTGCCAGAGCGGCTGCCCCTCGGGGAGCACGATCGAGCGGGGCGCGTCGGAGGCGGCGACGGGGGCGGCCGACGGCGCGGCCGCCGATGCGGCGGAGGCGAGCGGGCTGGAGCTGATCGCCAGGGCGGCGACGAGGACCGCGGAGGCGGCGGACCTCAGAACGAGCGGGGACACGGCGGAGTGCCTGCTTCCAGGAGGAGGTCGCCCTGCGGTCGACCCGGCGGAGGGGATCGCGCTCATGCTAACGGCGGCCCGCGTCCCGTCGTCCTCCCCGATCAGGGGTCAGGAGACGGGCGGCGTGACCAGGATGTCGTCCCACTCCAGAGCGCGCTCGAACCGGAAGCCGTGCCGCTCGTAGAGGCGGCGGGCGTCGCTGCGCTTCAGCACGTCGAGGCGGAAGGGCAGGCCCGGCCTCGCCTCCTCCGCCATCACCCGGCGCAGGACGGCGCCGCCGACACCGCGGCCCTGCGCGTGCGGCGCCAGGTAGAAGTGCTCGATCCAGACCGCGTCCGGCTCGACCCGCGCGGCGATGCTCCCGGCGAAGGCGCCGTCGAGCTCGATCACCCGGGTGAGCTCGGGCCGGTAGCCGTCGAGGAAGCGGTGCCGCACGCGGTGCTCGTCGTAGCGGTCGAGCGTCTCGAGCGACGGGCGCATGACGACCGCGCGCAGCTCGGCGATCGCCGCGGCGTCCTCCGCGGTCGCGGGGCGGAGCGACCAGTCGGCGTCGTCGGCCACGGTCAGCGGCCGCGGGGCTTGCGGGTGCGCCGCACCGCCGGCGCGGACGCCGTGGCGCGGGCCGGCTTCTTCTTGCCGCCGCCGGCCCTCTCCGCCTTCTCGCGCGCCTCCCGCGCCTTCGCCTTGGCGGCCTTCGCCCGCGACTCGACCTTCGGCGTCGCGGCGGTTCCGCGCGTGGTGTTCGCGCTGCGGCCGCGGACGACTCCGATGAAGTCCTCGACGTCGTCGCCCTTGTCGTCCGTCACCCAGGCGAGGCGGACGGAGGAGGGAGCGACGCCGGTCACCGGCACCGCGGTGACGTCCTTGCGGCTGTGCACGCGCGCCACCGACTGCGGCACGATCAGCACGCCCACGCCGGCCGCGACCTGCTCGACCGCGTCGTCGAGGCCGGCCATGCGCGGCAGCGGGCGCCGCGAGCCGTCCGCGAGCTCCTCGGCGACCGCGGCCCACTCCGGCACGTCCTCCGGATCCTGGAGGAGGTGCTCGCCGGCCAGCTCGGCGACGTCGAGCTCGTCCGCGGCGGCCAGGGCGTGCTCGCGGCCGACGACGGCGACGGGCTGCTCGTCGTAGAGATGGATGGAGCTGAGGGCGGAGGAGGAGACGTCGCCGCGGACGAACGACAGCTGCGCGCGGCCGTCGAGCAGCGCCTGCTCCTGATCGCGCTCGGCGACGACGGTGATGCGCAGCGGGAGATCGGAGCGGCGCTGGCCCCAGACGCGGGTCCACTTGGTGGGGGTGACGCCGGGCACGAGGGCGACGGCGAGCACGGGGCCGGCGGGGACGGCGTCCTCGGCGTCGGAGTCGGCGTCGTCGGAGTCGTCGGCGTCGTCGACATCGCTGTCGTCGGAGTCGCTGTCCTCGGCGTCGAGATCGTCGGAGTCGAGGTGGTCGGAGTCGAGGTGGTCGGAGTCGCCGTCCTCGGAGGCGCCGTCCGTGTCGTCCGACTCGGTTCCGGCTCCGGCGCCGACCGCACCCGATCCGGCCGACGCGTCGTCCGCCGTCGCGTCCGCCCCGCCCTCCGGACGCCCCTCCGCCTCGGGAGCGGCCTGCGGGTCGACGGTCTCGGGCTGCTCGCTCATCCCCTCAGGGTAGGTGGTCCGCGCCGCGCCGGTAGGGTTGCCGCATGGCCAAGGCGACACAGACGATGAAGGCTGCGACCGCGGCGAAGAAGCTGCAGGTCTACCTGCCCGCGACCCCGGAGGAGTTCCAGGAGTCGGCGATCACGCGCGAGCAGTACGACGAGCTCGCCGCAAACCCGCCCGCCTGGCTCGTGCAGCTGCGCGAGGAGGGGCCGCACCCCCGCTCCGTCATCGCCTCCCGGCTGAACGTCTCCATCTCGGGGCTCGCCCGCGGCGGCGTCACCGAGGCGCTGACCACTCCCGAGATCCAGGCCCTGCTCGACGAGGTCCCCGAGTGGCTGCGCGTCGAGCAGAACCGCTACGCGGAGGTCCGCCGCGAGCAGGCCCGCATCAAGTCCGAGCGCGCCGCCAAGGCCGCCGACTGACCCCACCCCCGCCTGCAGGACCCCGATCCGGCGCGCGCGACGTGCGCTGCGGGCCGGAGCGGGATCCCGCCGAGGGGAGCCGCGCGGCTACTGGTTCGAGAACGCGGCGTCGAACGACGCGGTCGGGGTCCTCCAGAGCAGCGAGCGGATGAAGCCGACGGCCTCCTTCGCGCCGTGGAGGCGGTCCATCCCGGCGTCCTCCCACTCGATGGAGATCGGGCCGGAGTAGCCGATCGACTCCAGCGCCCGGAACGCGTCCTCCCACGGGACGTCGCCGTGCCCCGTCGAGACGAAGTCCCAGCCGCGGCGCGGGTCGCCCCAGGGCAGGTGCGAGCCGAGCACGCCCGCGCGGCCGTTCTTCGGGCGCAGGCGGGTGTCCTTGCAGTCGACGTGGTAGATCCGGTCCTCGAAGTCGACGATGAAGCCGACCGGGTCGATGTCCTGCCACATCATGTGCGACGGATCCCAGTTGAAGCCGAAGGCCGGGCGGTGCCCGATCGCCTCGAGGGTGCGCACGCTCGACCAGAAGTCGTAGGCGATCTCGGACGGGTGCACCTCGTGCGCGTAGACCACGCCGTTCGCGTCGAACTCATCGAGGATCGGGTTCCAGCGGGTCGCGAAGTCCTCGTACCCCTCGTCGATGACGGAGGCCGGCACCGGCGGGAACTGCGCCACGTAGGGCCAGATCTTCGAGCCGGTGAAGCCGACGACCACGTTCACGCCGAGCTTGCGGGCGACCCGCGCCGAGCGCTTCATGTCCTCGGCGGCGCGCTGCCGCACCCCCTCCGCGTCGCCGTCGCCCCAGGTGTAGTCGCGCACGAGTGCCTTGTGGCGGAAGTCGATCGGGTCGTCGCAGACGGCCTGGCCGGTGAGGTGGTTCGAGATGGCGAAGACCTCGAGGCCGTAGCGGTCGAGGATCTCCAGACGCGAGGCGGCGTAGGCGTCGTCCTCGTCCGCGCGCTTGAGGTCGAGATGGTCGCCCGAGGCCGCGATCTCGAGTCCGTCGTAGCCCCACTCGGCGGCGAGTCGGGCGACCTCCTCGAAGGGCAGATCGGCCCACTGGCCGGTGAACAGCGTCACGGGGTGGGTGGCGGGGTAGGTCTTCTCGTCGCTCATGCGGCGATCTCCGTCCGGTCGTCGGCGGCGGGCACGGTCACCCAGACGCCTGTCTCGGCCGCGTCGAGCACGGCCTCGGTGATGCGCGCCGCGCGGAGGCCGTCGGCGAAGGTCGGCAGACCCTCCACGTCGGCGCCCGCCACGGCGGCGTAGGTGTCGCGGGCGAACGCCGTGAAGGCGTCCTGGTAGCCCATCGGATGACCGCTCGGCACGATCGAGAGCCGGGCCGCATCGGGCGCGAGGATCGAGGCGTCGCGCGGCACCAGGAGGGCGCTGTCGCGCCGGCCGACCCACAGCGTCTCGGGGAGCTCCTGCTCGAAGCGCAGCGACTCCTCCAGCCCGGACACCTCGAGCACCAGCTCGTTGCGGTGGCCCGCGGTGACCTGCGAGACGAGGAGCGTGCCGACGGCGCCGCCCTCGAGCCGGACGATCAGGCCGGCCACGTCCTCGGTGGTCACCGGGCGGCCGCCGCGCTCGGCGTGGACGGTGCTCGTGATCGCGGCGAGCGAGTCGATCCGGTCGCCGGTGACGAACTCCAGCAGGTCGACCAGGTGCGAGCCGATGTCGCCGAAGGCGCGCGAGCGGCCGCCGGCGGCCGGGTCGACGCGCCAGTTGTCGTCGGAGGCGCCCAGCAGCCAGTCCTGGAGGTAGCTCCCGCGGACCGTGACCAGGCGGCCGGTCTCGCCGGAGGCGACGCGGGCACGGGCCTCGCGCACCATCGGGTGGAAGCGGTAGGCGAACGGGACGGTCGCCACCACGCCGGCGGAGGACGCGGCCGCAGCGAGCGACTCCGCCTCCCGCAGCGTCGCGGCGAGCGGCTTCTCGCACACCACGTGCTTGCCCGCCTCGATCGCCGCGAGCGCGAGTGCGGCGTGCGTGGCGTTCGGGGTGCAGACGTGCACGAGGTCGATGCTCTCGTCCTCGATCAGGGCCCGGGCGTCCGGGTAGGCGCGCTCGACGCCGAGCTCGGCCGCCGCCCGCTCGCCCTTCTCCGGGGTGGAGGAGGCGACTCCGGCGAGCACCGCTCCGGCGCTGCGGGCCGCGCGGCTGTGCACGGCCGCCATGAAGCCGCCGCCGAGCACGCCGACGCGCAGGGGCGCGGGCATCAGGAGAGGGTCGCTTCGGTCGGGTCCCAGCTCTCGGGCAGTGCGGGGCGGGGCGTCACGGAGCTCGTGACGAGGACCTTCTCGCCGGTCTCGGCGGCCTCGAGGAGCGAGAGCATCACGTCGGTGACGTGGTACGCGAGGTCTCCGGAGGCGGCCTCGGGGCGGTCGGCCCGGATCGCACGGGCGAGCTCGAGCACGCCGGTGCCGCGGGAGGCGGTCGAGCCGGTCGCCGCGATGACCTCCGGCTCGGCGGACCCGCGGCGGTGCAGGGTGATCTCTCCGTCGTGCTGGTTCGGGTCGGGGAGGACGAGGGTGCCCTCGGAGCCGTTGATCTCGACGAAGCCGGTGCGCGGCAGGCTCGACTCGAAGCTCCACACGCCCTGGGCCGAGGCCCCGGACTCGAAGCGGAGCAGCCCGCCGATGTGCGTCGGGATGGTCACCGGGAACTCGGTGCCCTCCTTCGGGCCGGAGCCCACCACGCGGGTGGCGCGGGCCTGGGACGAGACGGCGGTGACGCTCTCGACGGGGCCGAGGTTCTGCACGAGCGTGGTGATGTAGTACGGGCCCATGTCCAGCAGCGGTCCACCGCCCTCGGCGAAGAAGAACTCCGGGTTCGGGTGCCACGACTCGGGGCCGGGGCCCTGGAAGAGGGTGAGGGCCGAGAGCGGCGTGCCGATGGCTCCGCTCTCGATCACGCGCTGCGCCGTCTGGAGGCCCGCGCCCAGGAAGGTGTCGGGAGCGGTCGCGACGCGCAGCCCCTTCTCCTTGGCCAGCGCGAGCAGCTCGATCCCGCTGTCGCGGTCGAGCGAGAAGGGCTTCTCGGTCCACACGTGCTTGCCCGCCTCGACCGCGCGGCGCGCGACCTCGACGTGCGCGGCCGGGATCGTGAGGTTGACGACGATCTCGATGCCCTCGTGCGCGAGGAGCTCCTCGACGGTGCCGGAGGCGGGGACGCCGAAGGCCTCGGCCTGGGTCCTCGCCCGCTCGAGGTCGATGTCGGCGACGAAGAGCACCTCGAGGTCGGGGAAGACGGTGAGGTTGGTCAGGTACTGGGTGCTGATGTTGCCGGCGCCGATGACGCCGACGCCCACGCGGCCGGTGCCGCTCATGCGCCGAGCCCCGAGACGTAGCGGTGGGCCGACTCCAGGCCCTCGAAGATGTCGCCGGCGTAGGCGTCGAACTCCAGCACGGGCAGGGCCTGCGGAGCGGCGGCGAGGATCGCCGGGACGTCCATCGCGCCCTCGCCCGCGGGCAGCTGCTCCTGGGTGTCGGCCGAGATCGGGCCGTCCTTCACGTGCAGGAAGCGCACCTGGTCGCCGAGGCGTCCGAGCACCTCGACCGGGTCGTCGCCGCCGACGGCCGCCCAGTAGGTGTCGAGCTCGAGGACCATGCGCGAGTCGAGCAGGCTCGCGAGGTGCTCGAAGGCGCTGCGGCCGTCGACGCGGTTCTCGAACTCGAAGGCGTGGTTGTGGTAGCCGAGCACCAGGCCGCGGGCGGCGGCGGAGTCGACCAGCGCGTTCAGCTCGTCGGCGATGCGGGCGACGTCGTCCGCGGTGGTCCAGCGGGTCGGGTCGACGAAGGGGTCGATCACGGTCTCGACGCCGAGCGAGGCGGCCGTGTCGAGGATCTCGTCGACGGTGGCGTCGCCCTGCGGGCCGAGGAGGCGCGCGTGGGCGCTGGGAGCGCGCAGTCCGCTGGCCGGGAGCGCCGCGCGGTAGGCGTCGGCCAGGTCGACGAACCCGAAGAGCTCGACCGTGGTGAAGCCGATCGCCGCGAGGCGGTCAAGGGTGGCGGGCAGATCGGCCGCGAGCGGCTCGCGCACCGAGTACAGCTGGACAGAGAGGTCTGGGGGTGTGGCCACCGGTGGGGCTCCTGATCGCATCGAAAGGTGTGCCTCGAACCCTACGCGGACTTTTGCTCACGGACAAGCAAAACTAGCCCTGCGCGCCCGCCAAGTCGGGCACCCGCCGCACAGAAGCACGGGCGCTGTGGTTGACTCTGGCCATGTCCCCGCGCCGCCGCATCACCGTCAGCGCGGTCGGCGAGCTCCTGCTCCTGCTGGCCGACGGGGCGCCCCGGACGCGGGCCGACGTGGTCGCCGAGACGGGCCTGCCGCGCGCGGCCGTCTCCGCTCAGCTCGACGTCCTCACCGCCTCCGGCCTGGTCGCCCGGCAGGACGACGCCCCCTCCTCCGGAGGCCGTCCCGCCGCCCGCGTGGCCTTCGACCCCCGGGCGCGCAGCCTCCTCGCCGTCGACCTGGGCGCCGCGCACGCCGTCGTCGCCCTGACCGACCTCGACGGCACGGTCCTCGCCCGCCGCCGCGAGAGCATCGCCATCGCCGACGGCCCCCTCGCCGTCCTCGGCCACGCCCTCGACGTCGCCGCGGCCCTGCTCGGCCGGACTCCGGCGGCCGGCCCGCTCGCGGGAGTCGGCGTCGGCGTCCCCGGACCCGTCGAGCACGCGACGGGCCGCCCGGTGAAGCCGCCGATCATGCCCGGCTGGGACCGCTTCGACATCCCGGAGTTCGTCGGCCGCCGCCTCCCCGTGCCCGTCCTCGTCGACAACGACGTGAACCTGCTGGCGCTCGGCGAGCACGCCGACCACTACGCCGACGTCGACGACCTCCTCTACGTGAAGGTCTCCACCGGCATCGGAGCCGGGATCGTCAGCGGCGGCGCCCTGCAGCGTGGAGCCCTCGGAGCGGCGGGCGACCTGGGCCACGTGCAGGTCCCCGGCGACCGCGGCGAGGCCGACCTCGAGGCGATCGCGAGCGGCTCGGCGATCGCCCGCCGCCTGACCGAGTCCGGGATCGACGCCGCCAGCACCTCCGACGTCGTCACCCTGCTGACCGGCGGGGACCCCACCACCGTCGAGCTCACGCGCGCCGCCGGCCGCGACATCGGCGAGGTGCTCGCCACCTGCGTGAACCTCCTGAACCCGTCCGTCATCGTCGTCGGCGGCAGCATCGCCCAGGCCAGCCACGAGGTCCTCGCCGGGGTCCGCGAGGTCGTCTACCGCCGCTCCCTCCCCCTGGCGACCCGCGCGCTCGACATCGTGCAGGCCGCGGCCCAGGGCGGAGGCGTCCGCGGCGCCGCCCTGATGGTCCGGCGCCACCTCCTCTCCCCCGCGCACGTCGACGCCTTCCTCGACGCCTGAGCCGCCGGCGCGAGCCGTCGCGCCCCGGTGAGACGCCGCGGGTCGGCGTGCCGATTCGACCGGGCGCCGCAGGGGGCAGAGAATGAATCGGTGCCCGACCTGCAGCTCTCCTTCCCCTGGGAGACGCAGCCCGTCTTCACGGACGCCGAGCCCCCGCACCTCCGGAGGGTCGTCGCCGACTCCTCGGACCGCGTCGCCTGGCTCCGCGCCCGCTCGCGCGGCATCACGGCGACCGACGTCGCCCGCCTCTCCTCCCCCGCCGCGATCGGCAAGGCAGCGCTCGACAAGCTCTACGGCACCGGCTTCGGCGGCAACGCCTTCACCGACCACGGCCGCGCCCGCGAGCCCGAGATCGCCGCCTGGGTGCGGAGCGAGCACGCGATCGAGCCCAGCAGCACCCTCTTCCACGCGAGCCAGGAGCGGCGCCACCTCGCCACGCCCGACGGCATCGGCCTCCGCGAGGACGGCCGGCTCGAGCTCTGCGAGATCAAGACCACGACGAAGCCGTGGCGGAGCATCCCGCGCCACTACCTGCGGCAGGTCTTCTGGCAGCAGTACGTCCTCGGCGCCGAGCGCACGCTCGTCGTCTGGGAGCAGCACCGCGACTTCGTGCCGATCGAGGGCGAGCCGAACTCCCGCTGGGTCGACCGCGACGAGGACGAGATCCACATCCTCGTCCGCCTGGCGGGGATGCTGATGGCCGAGCTGCACGAGCGGACGCGCGCCCGGTGACGGTCCTCCTCCTGCACGGCCTGGGCGGCGACCGCTCCCAGCCGCTGGGGCTGCTGCGCTCCGCCCTCCCCGCCGGCAGCGAGGTCATCGCTCCGGACGTCCGCGCCCACGGCGCCTCCGAGCTGCTCGGCGCGCCCGGCGACTTCGCCCTCGAGGCGCTCGCCGACGAGGTGACGGAGGAGGTCGTGCGCGCCGGAGCCGCGCACAAGCCGCTCACGGTGCTCGGCATCTCGATGGGCGCGGCGATCGCCCTGCGCCTCGCGGTCAGACGCGTGCTGCCGATCGACCGCGCCGTCTTCGTGCGTCCCGCCTTCACCGCCGAGCCGCTGCCCGAGAACCTCACCGTGTTCCCCGTCATCGCGCAGCTGCTGCACGACCACGGCGCGAAGCGCGGCGAGCGGATGTTCCGCGCCTCGGGCCTGTTCGCGCGCGCCGCCGAGGTGTCCCCCGCGTCGGCGGAGGCGCTGACGCTGCAGTTCCGCTCCCCGCGCGCGGCCGAGCGCGCCGTCCGGCTCGCCCAGATCCCGCGGAACGCCGCCTACCGCGACTCCGGAGAGCTGGGCGAGGTCATCGCGCGCACACTGGTGATCGCGGCCGAGCGCGACCCCGTGCACCCGGTCGAGGTCGCGGAGGCGTGGGCTAGGGCTCTTCCGGATGCGGACTGCGAGCGGGTGCCGTCGCGGGACGAGGGCTTCGCCGCTCAGCAGGACCGGATCCGCGGGCACGTCCGCGGCTGGCTCGCTCACCGCTGAGGTCCTCGAGCGCGAGCACCAGGCCGACGAACGCGAGCCAGAGCACTGCGATCGCCGTCGCCACGAACTCGAGCGTGCCGCCGAGCCGCAGCCACACGCGCAGGAGCGACAGGATCCCGCCCGTCCCGGCGACGACCGCCACCGAGATCCCGGCGGCGAGCGAGAGCCGCGCGACCGCAGGGCGCCCCCGCACGGTCGCCAGCTGGAGCATCGCGGCGCAGGCGGCCCCGAAGCCGAGGACGGCGGCCGAGGTGTGGATGAGGTCCTGCCAGCGGAAGGCCGGCCCGACCGGCAGCGGGCAGCCCGCCGTGCAGGTCACCTGCGAGGCGAGCGCGAAGCAGGCGGCCGCCAGGAGGATCGCGCCCGCCGGGCGGAGGGCGGGGAGCAGGCGGGCGCGCACCGGCCAGGCGCCCGCGGCGATCAGCGCGCCGCCGGCCGCCACGAGCAGAAGAGCGGCCTCGAAGGCGCCCGCCGTCGGCAGGTCCGGCGCGCCCATCTCGCTGACGTAGACCCAGCGGCTGGTGCCGATGCTGATCCGGGCGGCCAGGAGGACCACGAGCCCGGCCAGGACAAGGAGGGCACCGCCGACCAGCAGGGTACGTCGGCGTCGCATCCCCTCATCGTGCCAGACCGGGCGCCCGCGGCTCCGCGCGCCAATCTTCTCCCGAGGGTGACACCCCCGTAACAGCGCCGACTCATTGCCTCGATTGACTGGTCGCGGCGTCGGATGCGGGGATCGGGGGCGACGTCCTCGGCACGCTCCACCCGCACGCCTCAGCGACAGGAAAGGCGACGATGCACACCAGCGCGCTCGGGCACGGCCTCGCGATCGGCGAGATCCCGGAGGAGGTCGTCCTCCCCGACACGATGACGGCGGCGGTGATCGACGCGCCGGGCGACGCCTCCGCCCTGCACCTGGCGACCGTGCCGACACCCTCCGCCATCAACGCCGAGTTCACCGTGAAGGTGGTCGCGGCCGGCGTGAACCCGCTCGACGCGAAGACGCGCGCGGGCCAGGGGGTCGCCTCGCAGATCGCCTCCTACCCTGCGGTCCTCGGCCACGACTTCTCGGGCGTCGTCGTCTCGAGCCCCTACCCGGCGCATCCGCTGCGGCCGGGCGACGAGGTCTACGGCTTCGTCATGGTGCCGCGCTACTCGGGCTCCTACGCGGAGTACGTCAGCGTGCCGAGCGTCTCCATCGCGCGGAAGCCGTCGACGCTCTCGCACGTCGAAGCGGCCGGCGTCCCGCTCGCGGCGCTCACCGCCTGGGGCATGGTCGTCGAGCTCGCCAAGGCGCACGAGGGCCAGCGGATCCTCATCCACGCCGGGTCGGGCGGAGTCGGCCACTTCGCGGTGCAGTTCGCCGCCTACTTCGGCGCCTCGGTGATCGCGACCGGCTCGACCCGCAACCTGCAGTGGCTGCACGAGCTCGGCGCCGCGCAGGTGATCGACCACACCGCCGAGCGCTTCGACGAGCTGCTGTCCGGCGTCGACGTGGTCATCGATCTGGTCGGCAACGTCCACGACGACACGGGCTCGCGCTCGCTGAGGGTCCTCCGCCCCGGGGGCCTGATCGTGAACGCGCCCACCGGGAGCTGGCCCGGGTTCTTCGAGGAGGCGGCCGCTGCGGGCGTGCGCGCCTCCACCTACCGCGTCGCTCCCGACGGGGCGACCCTCGGCGTGGTCTCGCGCCTTCTCGAGTCGGGCGACGTCCGCGTCTTCATCGACGGCATCTTCCCCCTCGCCCGCGCCTGCGAGGCGCACGAGCAGCTCGAGACGGGCCACACCCGCGGCAAGATCGTCCTCACCGTCTCCGAGGGCTGACCTCGGCGAGATGCCGCTCCGGTACGCCACGCGGAGCGTGTCGCGTACCCGGGCGGCGTCTCGCGGGGAGGGTCAGGAGAGAGAGCGCTCGAGGACGAAGTCGTCCTCCCAGCGGTCGCCGACGAGGAAGCGCTTGCGGCCGACGACCGCGAAGCCGTGCTTGGAGTAGAAGTGCTGAGCGCGCGCGTTCTCCTCGTTGACGCCGAGCCAGACGCCCGCGGCACCGTGAGCCCGCGCCTCCTCGAGGGTCGCGGCCATCAGCGCGGCCGCCGCTCCGGAGCCGTGCCGGCCGGGCAGGAGGTAGAACTTGCTGAGCTCGACGGTCGGACGCAGCCGGATCGCCGCGACGACGTCGGCGTCGGCGGGCTCCCCGCGCACGAGCATCGCGTAGCCGGTCAGCGCGCCGGAGTCGTCGTCGACCAGGAGCGAGCGGAGCGGATCGGCGAGGTGGTCGCGGAAGCGCTCGACCGAGAGCACGGTGCGCACGAACTCGGCCTTCGCCTCCGCGGTGGTGTGCGGCGGGCAGGCCAGCGGGAAGGTCGCGGCGGCCAGCTCGGCCAGGGCCTCGGCATCGGCGGCCGACGCGCGGCGGACGGTCACGGGAGGCGCGGCGGAGTGGAGCGGCGGATCACCGGTCCAGTATGCCGGGAAGACGAAGGAGGGGGCCCGCCGAAGCGGACCCCCTCCTCACGTCAGTGCGTGCTCGGCTCAGGCCAGGACGTTGACGTCCAGCGGGATGCCGGGGCCGAAGGTCGTCGAGACGGCGGCCTTCTGGATGTAGCGGCCCTTCGAGGAGGACGGCTTGAGGCGGAGGATCTCGTCGAGCGCGGTCTTGAAGTTCTCCTGGAGCTGCTCCTCGGTGAACGCGGCCTTGCCCACGACGAGGTGCACGTTGGCGTGCTTGTCGACGCGGAACTCGATCTTTCCGCCCTTGATCTCGGTCACGGCCTTCGCCACGTCCGGGGTCACGGTGCCGGTCTTCGGGTTGGGCATGAGGCCGCGGGGGCCGAGCACCTTTCCGAGACGGCCGACCTGGCCCATGAGCTCCGGGGTCGAGACGGCGGAGTCGAACGAGGTGTACCCGCCCGCGACCTTCTCGATGAGCTCGGCGCCTCCGACCTCGTCGGCACCGGCGGCCAGCGCGGCCTCGGCGGCCGGACCGGTCGCGAACACGATGACGCGGGCGGTCTTGCCCGTGCCGTGGGGCAGGATGACCGTGCCGCGGACCATCTGGTCGGCCTTGCGGGGGTCGACACCGAGCTTGAGGGCGACCTCGACGGTGCTGTTGAACTTGGCGGAACCGGTCTCGCGGGCGAGCGCGACGGCCTCGTCGGCCGTGTAGAACTTGCCCTCTTCGAGCTTGGCCGCGGCGGCCCGGTAGGCCTTCGACTTCTGTGCCATGTTGTTTCTCCTTGAAACGAGAATGTGGTTCTAGAGCCTGGCGGGCTCTCCCACGGGGGTGATGGAGTTCTAGTGGTGCCGCGATCGCGGCCGTGACTGCTGCTCGCGGGAGGCGGAGAGGTCGTGCAGAGGCGTTTCCGGACCGGGCGTGCGACCCCGCTGAGGGGCCGCCGTCGGGTTCTCGAGGCTTCCGCGGTGGGTCCGCGCCGGTGGGCGCGTCGCTCCCGCCGTCGAGCAGCGAGTCGCGCTACTCGACCGTGATGCCCATCGAGCGGGCGGTGCCGGCGATGATCTTCGCGGCGGCGTCGATGTCGTTGGCGTTCAGGTCGACCTGCTTCGCCTCGGCGATCTCGCGGACCTGCGCCTGGGTGAGCTTCGCGACCTTCACGGTGTGCGGGGTCGAGGAGCCCTTGGCGACGCCGGCGGCCTTCTTGATGAGCTCCGCCGCGGGCGGGGTCTTCAGCACGAAGGTGAACGAGCGGTCCTCGTAGACGGTGATCTCGACGGGGATGACGTTGCCGCGCTGCGACTCGGTCTGCGCGTTGTACGCCTTGCAGAACTCCATGATGTTGACGCCGTGCTGACCGAGCGCCGGACCGATCGGGGGCGCGGGGTTGGCCGCGCCGGCCTTGATCTGGAGCTTGATCAGGCCGGTGACCTTCTTCTTGGGGGCCATTCTGATTCCTTTTCTCAGGGTTCGAGCGGTCGGGGGCTCCCGGCCGCTCTCCCGCGCATCCGACGGTGCCGGATCGCGGTGGAGGAGGGTCGTCCGGCGCGCACAGAGGCGGGCGCCGACACGAAAACCCGTACGAGCTTACACGAGCGGGGCCACCCCCGACAGGGCGGAGGAGGGGCCGACGCCCGGGGGCGCGTGGGGCGGTGCCGGAGGGGGCGGCGCCCGGAACGGCGAACGCCCCCTCCGACGTGCGGAGGGGGCGTTCACGCGGCGCGGAGGCGACGCGTCAGAGCTTGGTGACCTGGTCGAACGACAGCTCGACCGGGGTCTCGCGCTCGAAGAGCGAGACGAGCACGGTGAGCTTGCCGCTCTCGGGCTTGATCTCGCTGATCGAGCCGGGAAGACCCGCGAACGAGCCCTCCTTGATGGTGATGGTCTCGCCGATCTCGAAGTCGACCTCGGCGGGCAGCACGCGCTGGGCCTGCTTCTGGCCCTTCGCGCCGGAGGTCTTCGAGGGGGCGACGTCCTTGATCTCGACGAGGCTCTTCAGCATCGTGAAGGCCTCCTCGAAGCGCAGCGGGGTCGGGTTGTGGGCGTTGCCCACGAAGCCGGTGACGCCCGGCGTGTGGCGGACGACCGACCACGAGTCCTCGTTGAGGTCCATGCGCACCAGCACGTAGCCGGGGATGCGCACGCGGGTGACCATCTTGCGCTGGCCGTTCTTGATCTCGACCACGTCCTCCATCGGGACCTGGACCTCGAAGATGTAGTCCTCGGCCTCGAGCGAGACCTTGCGGTTCTCGATGTTGGACTTCACGCGCTTCTCGAAGCCGGCGTAGGAGTGGATGACGTACCACTTGCCCGGCTTGCCGCGCAGCTCGGTGCGGAAGGCCTCGTACGGGTCGATGTCGGCGAGGTCCTCACCGGCGGCCTCGGCGTCCTCGGCGGCGACCTCGGCCTCGTCCTCGACGGCCTCGAGGGCCGCTTCGGCCTCCTCGACGGTGTCGATGTGCGCGGCCTCGTCGACCGCGGAGTCGGCCTCGGGGTCGTCGACGGAGCCGATGGCGTCCAGCGCTGCCTCGAGGTCGGAGGCGAGGTCGTCCTCGGACTCGTTCTCGTCGATGATGCTCAGCGCACCCTGCTCGGCGGGCTCGACGGCGTCCTCAGCCTGCGACTGGACGTCGCCCTCCTGCTCCTCCTCGACCTCCGACGACTGCTCGGCAGCCGTCGCCCAGTCGACGTCGTCGCGGTTTCTGTCAGACACTCGTCACAACTCTCTCTCGATCGATCGGTCGCGCCCCTCGGGGCGCGTCCCGCTGTCGCCGGCACCCTCCGCTCGCGCGGCCCGGATGCTCTCGGGTCAGGCGGCGGGTGTGCCGAACACGTACGTCACGGCCAGGGCGAACACCCAGTCGAGGAAGGACACCAGCGCCATCATGATGACGACGAAGATCAGCACGACCACGACGTAATTGCCCAGCTCCTTGCGGGTGGGCGTCACGACCTTCTTCAGCTCGGCGATGACCTGCCGGATGAAGAGGGCGATGCGCGCGAACGGGTTGCGCCGCGCGGCTCGCTGCTGATTGGCGATCGCGACGACGTCCTCGCTCGGCTCGTCGACTGCTTTCCCGGCCACCTGCACGCACCTTTCCCGCACCGGAACCTCCGGTGTGGCCGACCGCCCGTCATGGGCGGCCCTGGACCGATGACCGCAGCGTCGCGGGGACCGCGTGCGACGGGCATCGATGTGCAGGGCGGACAGGGCTCGAACCTGCAACCTGCGGTTTTGGAGACCGCTGCTCTACCAATTGAGCCACCGCCCTATGGATGCCGTTGCGAGCATCCGAGGAGGAGACCGACCCGCCGCCCCACCGCCACGACCCTCGCGGGCGCTGTGGATGAGGGCAGAGATCGACTACCTCGGACGAGTGTACGTGGACCCGCAGGGCGTGTCCAGCCGAGCGGCGGGGGGCCTCGGAGCCCCGTGCGCGCGCAGGATACGCTGGCCGTCGTGTCCTCCACCACGCGCATCTCCGCCCGCATCGCCGCCATCGCCGAGTCCGCCACTCTGAAGGTCGACGCCAAGGCGAAGGCCCTCCAGGCCCAGGGCCGCCCGGTCGTGTCCTACGCCGCCGGCGAGCCCGACTTCCTCACTCCCGAGCACATCGTCGAGGCCGCCTCGGCCGCCGTGCTCGACCCGGGGAACTACCGCTACACCCCCGCGGCGGGCCTCCCCGACCTCCGCGCGGCCATCGCGGAGAAGACGGCGCGCGACTCCGGATGGGCCGTCGACCCCTCGCAGGTCGTGGTCACCAACGGCGGCAAGCAGGCCGTCTACCAGGCCTTCCAGACCCTCCTCGACGACGGCGACGAGGTGCTGGTGCCGACCCCGTACTGGACCACCTACCCCGAGGCGATCAAGCTCGCCGGCGGCGTTCAGGTGGACGTGTTCGCGGGCGCCGACCAGGGCTACCTGGTCACGGTCGAGCAGCTGGAGGCCGCGCGCACCGAGCGCACCAAGGTGCTCCTGTTCGTCTCCCCCTCCAACCCCACCGGCGCCGTCTACTCGGCCGAGCAGACCCGCGAGATCGGCGAGTGGGCCGAGGAGCACGGCCTCTGGATCATCGCCGACGAGATCTACCAGAACCTCGTCTACTCCACCGGCGACCAGGACGACGCGAGCCCGCTCGAGCACGCGACCTCGATCGTCGAGGCGGTGCCGGCCCTGCGCGACCGGACGATCCTCGTCAACGGCGTCGCGAAGACCTACGCGATGACCGGCTGGCGCGTCGGATGGATGGTCGGCCCGGCCGACGCGATCAAGGGCGCCTCGAACCTGCAGTCGCACCTCTCGAGCAACGTCTCGAACATCTCGCAGCGCGCCGCGATCGCCGCCCTCACCGGCCCGCAGGAGCCGGCCGAGGAGATGCGCCTGGCCTTCGACCGCCGCCGCCGCACCATCGTCGCCGAGCTGAACGCGATCGACGGGATCGAGTGCCCCACCCCCGGCGGCGCGTTCTACGTCTACCCCGACGTGAACGAGCTCCTGAACCGCGAGTGGAACGGCACCACCCCGACGACCTCCCTCGAGCTCGCCGACCTCATCCTCGAGCAGGCCGAGGTCGCCACCGTCCCCGGCGAGGCCTTCGGACCGAGCGGCTACCTCCGCCTGTCCTACGCCCTCGGCGACGACGCGCTCCTCGAGGGCGTGCGCCGCCTGCAGCGGCTCTTCGGCACCGATTAGCCCTCCTCCTGCGTCGTCGATCGGCCGCGATCGGCTCGACGACGGGGGTGCGTCGCAGAGAGCGGGATGCGCAGCGCGGATGACGATCCGCCGACACGCGGATCGCCGATCGCCGCTCGACCGTGCCGCACGGTGACGGCGGGTACTGCGACGCGCCTGTCCGACAGGTGAGGGGTGCCTGGCATCTCGGGGCGGGGAGGGCAAGAGGGAGGCGGAAATCGGGGATCACTGTCGCCGGAGGGGTGCGACAGGGCACGCTGTGACGATGAGCGAAGACCACGCCGTCCGAGTCCGCGACCTGCGGAAGGACTACGGGGGCGCTCCGGCGGTCGCGGGAGTCTCCTTCGACATCCACCGGGGCGAGACCTTCGCGCTCCTCGGCCCCAACGGCGCCGGGAAGTCGACGACCATCGAGATCCTCGAGGGCTACCGCGACCGCTCCGGCGGCGAGGTGTCGGTGCTCGGGGTCGACCCGCGCCACGGCGACCTGGCGTGGAAGGCGCGTCTGGGGATCGTCCTGCAGTCCAGCGGCGAGTCCGGCAACGCGACGGTGCGCGAGCAGATCGCGCACTTCGCCAGCCTCTATCCGCGACCGCGCGACGTCGACGAGACCATCGAGGCCGTCGGGCTGACGTCCAAGGCCCGCTCGCGCATCGGGCGCCTCTCCGGCGGCCAGCGCCGCCGCGTCGACGTCGCCCTCGGCATCATCGGCCGTCCCGAGCTGGTGTTCCTCGACGAGCCCACCACGGGATTCGACCCCGAGGCCCGCCACTCCTTCTGGGACCTGATCGCTCTGCTCAAGAGCGAGGGCACGACCATCCTGCTCACCACCCACTACCTCGACGAGGCCGCCCGCCTCGGCGACCGCGCCGCCGTGATCTCCGGCGGGCGGCTCCTGGCCATCGGCCCGATGAGCGCGATCGGAGGGGACGAGGCGCGCGTCCCGATCGTGCAGTGGCGCGAGGACGGCGTGCTGCACCGGCTGCGCACCACCGAGCCCGCCCGGACCGTCGCCGAGCTGCACGCCCGGATCGGGGAGCCGACGGCGCTCGAGGTCGTCCGCCCCAGCCTCGAGGACATCTACCTCGACCTCATCCGCGAGGACCGCGACGCGGTCGACCTGATCGGAGAGCCCGCGTGACCGCCGTCGCCACCCGCCCCCGCACCCTCTCCACCGGCCCGGGACGCACCGTCCGCCTCGGACTCGCCCGCGCCCGCTACGAGATCCGCTCGTACTTCCGCGCTCCGGACCAGGTGTTCTTCACCTTCCTCTTCCCGGTGCTGCTCCTGACGATCTTCTCGGTCGCGTTCGGCGACACCGCGGTGATGCAGGCGAACCCGCAGGACCCGGGCATCCCGATGGCCGAGTACTACGTGCCGGGCCTCGCCGCGGCCGGGATCCTGCTCTCGGGCGTCCAGAACCTGGGCGTCGACATCGCGGTCGAGCGCGGCGACGGCACGCTCAAGCGCCTCGCGGGGGCACCGCTGCCGGTCTTCAGCTACTTCATCGGCAAGTTCGGCCAGGTGCTCGTGACGAGCCTCGCGCAGACGGCCCTGCTGCTCCTCGTCGCGGCGACGGTGTTCTCGGTCGAGCTGCCCACCGACAGCGGGCGCTGGGCGACCTTCGCCTGGGTCTACCTGGCAGGAGTCGCGACGTCGGCCATCCTCGGCATCGCCGTCTCCGCGCTGCCCCGCTCGGGCAAGAGCGCGACCGCCGTGATCGTGCCGCCGCTGCTCGTGCTGCAGTTCATCTCGGGGTCGTACCTGTCGTTCACGACGCTGCCGGACTGGCTGCAGAACACGGCGAGCGTCTTCCCGCTCAAGTGGATCGCGCAGGGCATGCGCGCCGTGTTCCTGCCGAGCGGGTTCGAGGAGGCGGAGGTGAACGGGTCGTGGGACCTCGGCGGCGTCGCGCTGGTGCTCGGTATCTGGCTCGTCGTGGGGCTCGTCGCCTGCCGCTTCGGCTTCCGCTGGATCCGCCGCGACAGCTGAGCCGGAGGAGGCCGCGGCCGGAGGGCGCGCGTCCCCGCGAGCGCGGGGCCTGCGCGCGCAGACCGCGCGGACTCAGACCGCGGTGCCGACCACGACGGGCTCGGGGTGCAGCAGCACGCCGAACTCCGCCAGGACGCGGCCCTGGACGTACCGGGCGAGCTCGGCGACCTGCTCGGCCGTCGCTCCTCCGCGGTTGGTCAGGGCGAGGGTGTGCTTGCTCGACACGGCGGCCCGCGAGCCGGGCAGGGCGAAACCGCGCGAGACGCCGGCGTGCTCGATCAGCCACGCGGCGCTGAGCTTCACCAGGCCGTCGGCGCGGGGAGGCACGGGCAGCCCGACGGGCGCTCCTGCCTCGACCGCGGCGAGCGGGGTGATGACGGGCGCCTCCGCCGTCGGCTCGACCGGCCAGCGCGGCGCCTCGGGTGGCAGGGAGTCGGCGAACGCGCTCGTGACGAGGGGGTTGGTGAAGAAGGAGCCGGCGCTCGCGGTGTCCGGGTCCTCCGGATCGAGGACCATGCCCTTGCCCGCACGCAGCGCCAGCACGGTCTCGCGCACCCGCGCGAGCGGCACGCGGTCGCCGAGCGCGACTCCGAGCGCCGACGCCAGCTGACCGTAGGCGACGGGAGTGCCGTCGCCCTCGGCGCCGACCTCCTCGAGCGCGAACTCGACGGCCAGCACCGCGCCCCGGCGGCCCTGCTTGATCACGGAGGTGCGGTAGGCGAACTGCAGCTCCTCCGCCGTCAGCCGGACGGGCTCGCGGGCGCCCTCGTCGAGGAAGTCGACCGCGACCAGCGTGTCCGAGAGCTCCTGGCCGTAGGCGCCGATGTTCTGCACCGGCGACGCACCGACCGTGCCGGGGATGCCGCTGAGAGCCTCGAGACCCGCCCAGCCGCGCTCCACGGTCGTCGCGACGAGGCCGTCCCACGACTCGCCCGCCTGGACCCGCAGGAG
The DNA here is from genome assembly GCF_002931195.1 of Rathayibacter sp. AY1C2. Classification (NCBI taxonomy): domain Bacteria; kingdom Bacillati; phylum Actinomycetota; class Actinomycetes; order Micrococcales; family Microbacteriaceae; genus Rathayibacter; species Rathayibacter sp. AY1C2. The sequence continues at coordinate 37,669 of NZ_PSWG01000021.1, forward strand.
CACGCGCCCCGGCTCGTCGGAGGGGAGCCGCTCGACGCCGGTGGTGCGCACGCGCACGACCGTGCCCTCGACCCCGTCGTCGCCCACGAGGAGGTTGGAGCCGCCGCCGAGCAGCAGCCACGGCTCGTCGTCCGACCACAGGCCGACGAGCGTCTCGACCAGCTCCGCCTCGGTGGCGGGCTCGACGAGGCGCTCGGCGGGTCCGCCGACGCGGAGGGTGGTCAGGGCGGAGAGCAGCGGCGCGGAGGTCACGCGAGTCGGACCCGTGCCTGGGCCTTGCCGAGGACGGACTGGCCCTCGACCGAGACGGCGAGGTCGACGCGGACCCAGCCCTCCTCGGCGTTCACAGCACCGATCCTGGCGACCACGTCGATGGCGGCGCCGTCGCGCGGGTCCACCACGACGGGGCGGGTGAAGCGCACCTGATAGTCGACCACGCGTCCGGGGTCGCCGACCCAGTCGACGACGACCTGCACCGCGGTGCCCATCGTGAGCATGCCGTGCGCGAGCACGCCGGGCAGGCCGACCTCGCCGGCGACGTCGTCGCGGTAGTGGATGGGGTTGAAGTCGCCCGAGGCGCCCGCGTAGCGCACCAGGGTGCCGCGGTCGATCGGGAAGCGGCTCTCGGCGACGACCTGGCCGACGCTCAGCTCGGCGAGAGCGGGCAGTGCGGTGCTCATTCGTCTCCCCTGACCACGAGGGTCGAGATCGCGGTGACGACGTGCTCGCCGCTCGCGTCGACCATGCGGGACTCGGTGGTGACCATCGAGTGGGCGCCGAGCTTCTTGATGGCGGCGACCGAGAGGGTCGCGGTCAGCTCGTCGCCGGCCACGACCGGACGGGACAGCACGAAGCGCTGGTCTCCGTGCACGACGCGGCTGAAGTCGATCCCGCCGTCGGGCTCGGCGAGCAGCTGCTGGAGCGTGAACTCCTGCACGACGACGGCGAAGGTGGGCGGAGCGACGAGGTCGGGGTGCCCGGCGGCGCGGGCGGCCTCGACGTCGTGGTGCAGGGGGGAGGTCGCGGAGACGGCGCGGGCGAACTCGCGCACCTTCTCGCGCCCCACCTGATAGGGCTCCGTGGGCGCGAAGACGCGCCCGACGAGTTCGGGGTTCACTGGCACCCGGCCATACTAGGCGCTGCCGTCGCGGGGCCCTCGGGGCTCCGGAGGCGCCGCCGGTGGTCACCCGGGTATGACCACCGAGAATTTCCCATCCGTGTATGGCTGACCCGCGGCCGAACTTCTCCGAAGCTGGCGGGCATGTCGACACCCACTCCCGAGCGCGACTGGGCGACCTACGCCCGCGAGCTCGGCACCAACATGCACCGGGCCCGCATCGCCAAGGGCGCCAGCCAGGAGCGGATCGCCCACGCGGCCGGGCTCGCGGGCTACACCTACCAGAAGTTCGAGAAGGGCGAGTCGAAGCCCGGCTCGCCCGCGAACCCCACGCTGCACACCCTCCTCGCGCTCTGCGAGGCGCTCGAGATCGAGCTGACGGACCTCCTGCCGCCCGATCCGCCGCGCACCTCACGAGGCGCCGAGTAGCCGGAGCACCGCGCGGGCCAGCCGCGACCCCGAGCTGAGATCGAGGTCGACCTCGCCGAGCCCGTCGGCCTCCAGGCGGAGCCTGTCCTCCCCCGACTCCCCCGGGCGGCACAGGGAGACGTGCACCGTCGCGCCCGCGGCCCCGTCTCGGCCCGCCCAGAGCACCACCGGGAGCGAGCTCGCCGCGGAGCGGTGCAGCCGCTCCCCCGCCGCGACCAGCTCGTCGTGCTCGCCCGCGCACCAGCGCGGGCACCCCTCGTCGTTCCTGCCGTCCATCCGCTCCTCCACGTTCCGCACCCCTCGGTCGAGGAGACCAGCCCACCAGGCGGTACCGACACCGAGGGCCCGCCGCGCCCCGATCCCGACCGGGGTGTGGACAGGAGACGGTCGTCCGTCCGTTGTGGAGGAGCGAGGACCAGGGTCCCATACGCAGGTGGTGCCGCCAGGGGTCCGGCACGAAGCACCGGCGCGGTGTCAGCGGTGGACGATCAGCCAGGTCGCGATCGCCGTGGTCGAGCCCGTGTTGACCATGCGGTGCGGCCGCTCGCACGGGAACGTGATGGCGTCGCCCGGCCCGAGGACGACCGACTCGTCCTCGAACTCGACCGTCAGCTCTCCGAGCGTCACCGTCCCCATCTCGAACCCGTCGTGGCGGAGCAGCTGCCGGTGCGCCGTCGAGGTCGAGCCCGGCGGGTAGGTCGACTCGAAGAAGTCGACGGCGTCCAGCGGACGCGGCGCCAGACGGCGGAACAGCACTCCGCCCTCGAGCGCCACGGGCGCCGACTCGCGCGCCCGGACGACCGCGGTCTCGACCGGCGCAGACGCGCCCTGGTCGAACACGGCGGACAGCGGGACCCCCAGCGCGTCCACGAGGGCGATCAGCCGGCCGACCGAGGGCTGCATGGCTCCGCGCTCGATCTGCGAGACGGCGCTCACGGAGATGCCGAGTCGCCCGGCGAGTGCCTTCAGCGACAGGCCCGCCGAGAGCCGCAGCTCCCGCAGCCGGGCGCCGAGTCCGGCCCCGTCCGCGATCGCCCGGGCGGCCGCCTCGTCGGGCGCGGTGTCGTCGGAGAGCATGGCCCGTCCCCTCTCGCGGATCGTCACACAGCCGTAACGGAGCCGAAACGAGCGGCGGCCTCCCGACTCGTAGCGTGGCCCGCGTGAAGTGATCACTTCACTCGGAACGCTCTCCGCGACGCCCCGCCTCCTCGGCCGGACGTCCCGACCACCCTGACACATCCGCTCCGTGCCGCTCTGCGCACGACCGCCCGAGAGGTGGATCCACCCATGTCCGACCGAGTCACCGCACCCCGAGTCACCGCTCCTCCCGTCGATCCGGATCCCGCCGCCGCGGCGAGCGCCGGCTACGACGACCGCCTCTCCAACGAGGACCTCGCCCCGCTCCGGAAGCAGCGCTGGTCGAGCTACAACATCTTCGCGTTCTGGATGTCGGACGTGCACAGCGTCGGCGGGTACGTGACCGCGGGCTCGCTCTTCGCGCTGGGCCTGGCCGGCTGGCAGGTACTCGTCGCCCTGGTGGTGGGCATCGTGATCGTGCAGGTCTTCTGCAACCTCGTCGCCAAGCCCAGCCAGGTCACCGGCGTGCCCTACCCCGTCATCAACCGGGCGATCTTCGGCATCCGCGGCGCGAACATCCCGGCGATCATCCGCGGACTGATCGCGATCGCCTGGTACGGCGTGCAGACCTACCTGGCGGCGCAGTCGCTGAACATCGTCTTCCTCAAGTTCTTCCCGGGCATGGCCGCCCTGAACACGCCCGAGGCGTCGTTCCTCGGCCTCTCGGCCCTGGGCTACCTCTCCTACGCGATCCTCTGGGTCGCGCAGGCCGCGCTGTTCTGGCGGGGCATGGAGTCGATCCGCCGCTTCATCGACTGGGCGGGACCGGCGGTCTACGTGGTGATGCTCGTGCTGGCCGTCTACCTGGTGTCGCAGGCGGGCTGGGAGAACATCTCGCTCACCCTCGGCTCCGGTGAGCCGCTCGACCTCGCCGCCGCGGTGCCGGTGATGATCTCGGCCGTCGCCCTGGTCGTCTCCTACTTCTCGGGCCCGATGCTCAACTTCGGCGACTTCTCCCGGTACGCCCGCAGCTACGGCGCCGTGAAGCGCGGCAACCTGCTCGGCCTCCCGATCAACTTCCTCTTCTTCTCCCTCCTCACCGTGATCACCGCGTCGGCGACCGTGCCGGTCTTCGGCGAGCTGATCACCGACCCGATCGAGACCGTCGAGCGGATCGACACCTGGTTCGCCGTGCTCTTGGGCGGGCTCACGTTCGTCATCGCGACGATCGGCATCAACATCGTCGCCAACTTCATCTCCCCCGCGTTCGACTTCTCCAACGTCAACCCGAAGAAGATCAGCTGGCGGATGGGCGGCATGATCGCCGCCGTCGGCTCGGTGCTGCTCACCCCGTGGAACTGGTACTCGAACGACACCGCCATCCACTACACGCTCGGCATCCTCGGCGCGCTGATCGGACCGCTGTTCGGCGTCCTCATCGCGGGCTACTACCTGATCAGCCGCCAGCGCGTCTGGGTGGACGACCTCTACACGATGAGCGAGAAGGGCCGCTACTGGTTCTCGCGCGGCTTCAACCCCAACGCCGTCTGGGCGACCGTGATCGGCGGAGTCCCCTCCGTCGCCTCGGTGCTCGTGCCGCGCTGGATCGCGGAGGCGGGAGGCGCGGAGTTCACCTGGCTCGGCGACTACAGCTGGTTCCTCGGCTGCGGGCTCGGGTTCGTCGCGATGGCCGTGCTCGAGCGGCGCGCGCCGCGGATCGGGCGCCTCGACGAGGACCTCGAGCACGTCAGCGACGGCTCGACCGTCTGATCCGGCCGGCACGGAGGAGGGATCCGCCCCGGCCGCTCCGCATCCCGCGGACCGGCGGCCGGGCGGGTCCCTCCCCCTCCCGGCACCCGAACCGAGAGACCACCATGCGCATCACCGTCGTCAACCCGAACACCAGCACTGCGATGACCGCGGCGATCGGCCGGGCCGCCCGCTCCGTCGCCTCGCTCGGCACCGAGATCACGGCCGTCACCCCGCCGATGGGTCCGGCGTCGATCGAGAGCCACTACGACGAGGCGCTCGCCGTGCCCGGCGTCCTGCACGAGATCGCCCGGGCGGAGGCGGCCGGCTGCGACGGCGCGGTCATCGCGTGCTTCGGCGACCCGGGCGTCGACGCCGCGCGCGAGATCGCGAGCGGCCCGGTCGTGGGGATCGCCGAGGCCGCCATGCACATGGCCGCGCTCGTCGGCCGGGGCTTCAGCGTGGTCACCACGCTCTCGCGCACGAGCGGCCGCGCCTGGGACATCGCCCGCCGCGCCGGGTTCGGCGACGCCTGCCGTCAGGTGCGCGCCTGCGACATCCCCGTGCTCGAACTCGACGACCCCCGCTCCGACGCCCGCCGCGCGATCCTGGCGGAGTGCGCCGAAGCGCTGGCCGTCGACGGGTCCGACTCGATCGTGCTGGGCTGCGCGGGCATGGCCGACCTGTGCCGCGACCTCTCACGGGAGCTGGGCGTGCCCGTGATCGACGGCGTCGCCTCGGCGGTGCGCCTGGTGGAGGGGCTCGTCGCGATGGGCGTCAGCACCTCGCGGCGCGACGAGTACGCCGCGCCGCGGACGAAGGCGATGGCGGGGCTGCTCGCTCCGTTCGAGCGGGTCTGAGGCTCCGCACCCCGCACGGTCGGGTGTTCTACCGGACCGCCGGGCCGGACCCACCTGCGAGGATCGGGGGATGAGCGTCCTCCGCGATCTCGGCCTCGGTGCCCGGCTCTTCCTCCGCGGCTTCCGCACCTGGGTCCGCTCGCCGCGGGCGATGCTCCTCGGCGCGATCCCGCCCCTGATCGTCGGCCTGGTCTTCGTCGGCGTGCTGGTCCTGGTGCTCACGCGGGTGCAGGACGCGGTGACCGCGCTCACCCCGTTCGCCGGCGGCTGGGACGAGGGCACGGCCGCCACCGTCCGCCTGGTGCTCTCGATCGCGGTGGTCGGCGCCGTGCTCGCCCTCGGCGTGGTCCTCTTCGCCGCGGTGACCCTGCTGGTCGGCGACCCCTTCTACGAGCGGATCTGGCGGCGGGTCGAGGACGACCTCGGCGGCGTGCCCGACGAGCGCGAGAGCACCTTCTGGCAGGGGGTCGGCCGCGGCCTCCGCGACTCCGCCGTGCTGGTCGCCACCTCCCTCGGGATCGGCGTGGTCCTGGTGCTGCTGGGCCTGGTGCCGCTGGTCGGCTCGATCGTCGGCCTCGTCGCGGGCGCCCTGGTCGGCGGGAGGGCCCTCGCGCTCGAGCTGACCGGGTTCGCGGGCGACGCCCGGGGGCTCTCCCTCCGCGACCGCCGCCGCCTCCTCGGCGAGCACCGCGCGGTCTCGCTCGGCTTCGGCATCGCCGTCTACCTGGCGTTCCTCGTCCCCGGGGGCGCGGTCGTCGCCACCCCCGCCGCGACGGCCGGCGCGACCCTCCTGCTCCGGACCCTGCGGGGCGAGCCGACCGAGCGGCCGGCCGCCTGACACCGCTTGGCCGCCGCCCGGCTCTCCCCTAGACTCGCCGCGTGCGCACGTCGATCCGAAGCCCCTGGTGGCCCGCCTCCTAGGCGGACCGACGCGCAGACCCCTCGCACGCGACCGCCTCCTCCGGGCGGTCGTTCTGCATGTCAGGGCCCGGGTGGGGCACGACCCGATACAAGGACCACGATGACCTCGCTCCTCTCCCGCATCCTCGCCTCCGACGGGACGCTGCCGTTCGCGGTGGTCCTCCGCCAGGGCCGCGACGCCGTCGACGTGTTCACGGGCGACGTGCTCGACGTCGAGGGCCTGGCCGACATCCCGCTCGACGGCGACGACGTGCTGACCCTCGTGCCCTACCGGCAGGTGCGCGAGCGCGGCTTCGCGGCGAAGGACGACGGAGCCCCGCTGCGCAACCTCGTGGTGCGCGAGCGCGAGAGCGTCCCCCTGGCCGAGGTGCTGCGGCTCCTGCCCGAGCGGGAGATCCCGGTCGAGGAGCGCGGCTTCGACGTGCCGGACGACGAGTACGCCGACATCGTCCGCCGGGTGATCGAGGACGAGATCGGCCGCGGCGAGGGCGCCAACTTCGTCATCAACCGCGCCTTCGTCGCGCAGACCGACGCGCCGCCCGTCGAGGCGGTCCTGGCCTGGTTCCGCCGCCTGCTCACCGACGAGTCCGGCGCGTACTGGACCTTCGCGATCCACACCCCCGGCGTCGACGGCGCGCAGACGGTCACCGCCGTCGGCGCGACCCCCGAGCGCCACGTCTCGGTGCGCGACGGCGTCGCGATGATGAACCCGATCAGCGGCACCTTCCGCCACCCCGCGGCCGGACCCACCGGGGAGGAGGTGCTCGCGTTCCTCGCCGACGTCAAGGAGAGCGAGGAGCTCTTCATGGTCGTGGACGAGGAGATGAAGATGATGAGCGCGGTCTGCCCGGACGGCGGCCGCATCCTCGGGCCGTTCCTCAAGCAGATGTCGCGGCTCAGCCACACCGAGTACCTGCTCGAGGGCCGCACCGGACTCGACGTGCGCGAGGTCCTGCGGCTGACGATGTTCGCGCCCACGGTCACCGGCTCGCCGATGGAGAACGCGTGCGCCGTGATCGCCGAGTACGAGAAGGAGCCGCGCGGCTACTACTCCGGCGTGCTCGCCCTCTTCGAGCCGGAGGAGCACGGCTATACGGTCGACGCCCCCATCCTCATCCGCACCGCCTACCTCCGCGCGGACGGCCGCCTCACCGTGCCGGCCGGCGCGACGCTCGTGCGCCACTCCACCCCCGAGGGCGAGGTCGCCGAGACGCGGGCGAAGGCGTCGGGCGTCCTCTCCGCCCTGGGCCTGCTGCCGCACCGCGAGGTGCCGCCGGCCATCGACCTGAACGCGCAGCCGGGCGTGCAGGAGGCGCTCGAGGCGCGCAACGAGCGGCTCGCCTCGTTCTGGCTCCGGCCCCAGGCGCCCGAGCACATCGCCGGCCTCGCCGGGCACACCGCGCTGATCGTCGACAACGAGGACCAGTTCACGACGATGCTCGCCCACCAGCTGCGCCACCTCGGGATGGACGCCCGGGTCGAGCGCTGGTCGGAGGTCGCCGACGTGCTGAGCGACGACCTCGTCGTCTTCGGCCCCGGCCCGGGCGACCCCCGCGACGAGTCCGAGCCGCGGATCGCGCACCTGCGCTCGCTGATGACCACGCGCCTCGAGGCGGAGCGGCCGATGCTCGCCGTCTGCCTCAGCCACCAGATGCTGTCGCTGCTGGCGGGCCTCCCGGTCGAGCCGCTGCCCGCGCCCCGCCAGGGCGTGCGCCTGGCGGTGGACGTGTTCGGCGAGGACGCCGCGATCGGCTTCTACAACACCTTCTCCTCCGTCGCCCCCGGCGTCGCGCGCACGCCCCGGCTGGGGCTCGAGGTGTCGGTCGATCCGGAGACGGGAGTGGTCAACGCCCTGCGCGGCGAGCACGTCGCGTCGGTGCAGGGGCACCTGGAGTCGGTGCTCTCCTCCGACGGCCTGCGCACCCTGGAGCGGCTGGTCCGCACCGCGACCGCTCAGCCCGCGCGCGCATGAGCGGCCTGCGGCTGATCGCGTCGCCCGCCTACCCGGCCGAGCTGCAGGAGGCGGTGGCCGCCGCCGTGCGCGCGGCGGCCGAGGCGGCGCGCGGCTGGTACGGGCGCGGCGACAAGGTCGCGGCGGACGAGGCGTCGGTCGCGGCGATGCGCGCCGTGCTGGCCGACGCTCCGTTCGACGGCGTCGTCGTGATCGGCGAGGGCGAGAAGGACGAGGCCCCGATGCTCGCGAACGGCGAGCGCCTCGGCCGCGCCTCCGCTCCCTCCTGCGACGTGGCGGTCGATCCGCTCGACGGCACCCGGCTGACGGCGGAGGGGCTCCCCGGCTCGGTGAGCGTGATCGCGCTGGCCCCGCGAGGCACGCTGTTCGACCCGCGTGACGTCTTCTACATGGACAAGCTGGTCTGCTCCGGAGCGGGCCGGGGCGCCGTCTCGCTCGACCTCCCTCCCGCCGAGAACGCCGCACGGCTGGCGGCGGCGCTCGGGAAGCCCGTCGCGGAGCTGGTCGTCGTCGTGCTCGACAAGCCGCGTCACTCCGGGCTCATCGCGGCTCTGCGCGCGGCCGGGGTCGCGCTCGAGCTGCGCGGCGAGGGCGACGTGTCGGTCGCGATCGAGGCGGCCGATCCCGCGGGCCGCGTCGACCTCGTCCTCGGCATCGGCGGCACCCCGGAGGGAGTGGTCGCCGCCTGCGCCGTCCGCGCCCTCGGCGGGGTCATGGAGGGGCGCCTCGCCCCCCAGACCGCACCGGAGCGCGCCAACGCCCTGGCCGCCGGCCACGACCTCGACCGCCTGCTGACCCTGGAGGACCTGGTCTCCTCGGACGACGTGCTCTTCGCGGGCTGCGCGGTCTGAGACCTCTCCCACGGGCAGGACCTCGCCCGGGAACGCCGAAGGCCCCGGCTCGACGCGCGAACCGGGGCCTTCTCGCTGTAGCGGGAGCGGGACTTGAACCCGCGACACCACGATTATGAGCCGTGTGCTCTAACCACCTGAGCTACCCCGCCGCGCGTTCTTCGCAGGCCTGGCCTGCGGGGAACGGAGCCCCCTGTGGGAATCGGACCCACTACCTCTTCCTTACCAAGGAAGTGCTCTACCAATGAGCTAAGGGGGCGCACCTGCGGGTCTGACAGCCCCTCTCGGGGCGTGCCCGCGATTTGGCACCGTTAGACGATAGCACCTCCGCGGAGCGTCGATGACCGCGGGGGACGCGCCCCCGCGGCTGCCCGTCTGCGGCTACGCCCGGCTCGCCTCGTCGAGCGCGGAGAGCTCCTCGGCGCTCAGCTCGAGGGAGGCCGAGGCGATCAGCGCCGGCAGCTGCTCCATCACGCGGGCGCTGGCGATCGGCGCGACCACTCCGGGCTGCGAGCGGAGCCACGCGAGCGCCACCGTCGCCACCTCGGCGCCGTGCGCCTCCGCCGCCGCATCGAGCGCCGCCAGCACCCGGCGGCCGCGGCCGTCGAGGTAGCGGGAGGCGCCGTCGGCGCGCGGACCCTCGGGCGTCGATCCGTCGCGGTACTTGCCGGTCAGGAATCCTGACGCCAGGGCGGAGTAGGGGACGACGGCCAGCCCCGCCTCGCGGGCGAGGGGCAGCAGGTCGGCCTCGACCCCGCGCTCCACGAGGTTGTAGTGCGGCTGCAGCGCGACGGGCGCGTGCAGGCCCTCCTCGCCCGCGATGCGCAGCCACTCCGCGACGCGCTCGGCGCTGAAGTTCGACACTCCGATCGCGCGGACCAGGCCCTGGTCCACGAGCTCCGAGAACACGGCGGCGATGTCGGCCATCGGCACGGCCTCGTCGTCGAAGTGGGCGTAGTAGAGGTCGATCCGGTCGGTCGCGAGGCGCTCGAGGGAGGCGCGGGCGGCCGCGCGCACGGTGTCGGGCGCGAGGCCGGTGAACTGCGGGTGGCGGCCCGCCTTCGTCGCGATCACCACGTCGTCCCGGTCCCCCGAGCGCTGCGCGAGCCACTCGCCGATGATCGTCTCGGACTCGCCGCCCGTGTTGCCCGGGACCCAGGCGGAGTAGGCGTCGGCGGTGTCGATGAAGTCGCCTCCCGCGGCCGTGTAGCCGTCGAGGACGTCGAAGGAGGTCTGCCGGCCCGCGGTCCAGCCGAAGACGTTGCCGCCGAGGGAGAGCGGGAAGACGTCGATGCCGGAGTCGCCGAGCGGCGAGCGGGTGACGGAGGAGGATGCTGCGCTGTCGATGCTCATCCCCCGATTCAAGACCCGCTCCCCGCCGTGATCGATCCCCCTCCCGCGCATGCGCGGCAAGGACTCAGGCTCTCAGCGCCGCGGGTAGTCGGCGTAGGCGAAGCGCGTCGAGTCCGGCGCCCAGCCGGAGACGTTGATCGTCCCCTGCCCGCCGTGGAGGCGCTCCAGCACGCGGCCGGGCTCGAGCGTCGCGCGCCCGGGGAGGTCGAGCAGCCGCAGCTCGACGTCGACGTTCTCGGGGTGCCCGGCCGTCCCCTCCGGATAGGCGAGGTAGAGCAGGTGCGCGCCGTCGGGCGACTCGTGCGGGAACCAGTCGACCGTGTCCGACTCGACCAGGCGGGAGAGCGCGGAGCCGTCGAGGCCGATGCGGAACAGCTGCGCGCCTCCTCCGGCCCGCTCGGAGTTGAAGACGAGGGTGCGGCCGTCGGCCGAGACGTCGACGCCGTCGTCGGCCGCCTCGTCGTCGGTCAGGGCGGTGAGCGGGCCTCCCCCGGCCGGCATCGTGTAGACGTCGGTCCGCCACCGCCCGGAGGCGTCGCCGCCGCCGATCAGCGCGAGGGTCGCGCCGTCGGGCGAGACGCCGTGCAGGTAGTGCTTGAAGCGCGCGCCCTCGCGCTCGGCGGTCAGGCGGCGGGCGGGGGCGGAGCCGTCGAGCTCGACCGCGTAGAGGTGCCCGTCGCGCGCCGAGACGTAGGCGAGCCCGCCGGACGGGGCGAGCACGTGGTCGTTGTTGAGCTCGGCCGGCACCCCGTCGAGCGGGATCGGCTCGAGCACGGCCGCCCCCTCGAGCGGCAGCCGGAAGAGGCCGCCGTCGCCGTTCACGATCAGGGCGGAGCCGTCCGGAGTCCAGTTCGGCGCCTCCACGAGGACGGTGTCGGACTCGAAGACGGTCGTCGACTCCCCCGTCGCGAGGTCGTGGACGCGGAGTCGGCAGAGCTGGTCGGGGAGGAGCGAGCGGGCCATGCTCCCCACGGTAGGGCCCTGGCGGATCACGACGGGGCCGTCAAGCCTTCGCGCACTCAGGTTCCGCGGGAGGGCGCTCCGATATTCTTGACCGACTTATGCGCTGGGTACACCTTGGGAGGAACATGTGATGCTCCTCATCCTCGTGATCTCGTTCGCGATCGCCGTGGTGACCCCCTGGCTGGTGGACCGGTTCGGGCCGAAGACGTTCTACGCGCTGGCGCTGATCCCGGCCGCGAGCTTCGTCGCCACCGCGACCGCCCTGCCGACGATCCTCGACGGCGGCGAGATCCGCGAGTCCGTGCCGTGGATCCCCGCGCTCGACATCGCCCTCTCCTTCCGCCTGGACGCGCTCTCGATCGTCCTCGCCCTCGTGGTCAGCGGAGTCGGCGCCCTGGTCCTCGCCTACTGCGCGACGTACTTCAGCCGCGACGAGCCCTCGCTGGGCCGGTTCGCAGCGCTCCTGTCCGCGTTCGCCGGAGTGATGTACGGGCTGGTCACGGCCGACGACGTGATCATCCTCTTCGTCTTCTGGGAGGCGACGAGCGTCCTCTCCTACCTCCTCATCGGCCACTACAGCGGGCGCAAGGAGAGCCGGGGTGCCGGGCTCCAGGCGCTCCTGGTCACGACTCTCGGCGGGCTGGCGATGCTGGTCGGGATCATCGTCCTGATCGTGCAGGCCGGTACCACCAGCCTCTCCGGGATCGTCGCCGCCGCCCCCTCCGGCCCGATCGTGTCGACGGCCCTGGTGCTGGTGCTGCTCGGCGCGTTCTCGAAGTCGGCCCTGGTGCCGTTCCACTTCTGGCTGCCGGCCGCGATGGCCGCTCCCACGCCGGTCAGCGCCTACCTGCACGCCGCCGCGATGGTGAAGGCCGGCATCTACCTCGTCGCGCGCCTCGCGCCGGGCTTCGCCGACGACTCCGTCTGGCTGCCCGTGGTGGTGAGCGTCGGAGTCTGGACCATGCTCGTCGGCGGCTGGCGCTCGCTCCGGCAGTACGACCTCAAGCTCGTGCTGGCCTACGGCACCGTCAGCCAGCTCGGCTTCCTGACCGTCGCCGTCGGCTTCGGCTCGCGCGACGCCGCGCTGGCCGGACTGACCCTGCTCGTCGCCCACGCTCTCTTCAAGGCGCTGCTCTTCCTCACCGTCGGCATCGTCGACCACCGCGCCGGCACGCGCGACCTCCGCAAGCTCAGCGGCCTGGGACGGCAGGCGCCGGTGCTCGCGAGCGCCGCCCTCGTCGGCGTGCTGTCGATGGCGGGCATCCCGCCGCTGCTGGGCTTCGTCGCCAAGGAGACCGTGTTCACGAGCCTGATCTCGGCGATCGAGCAGGGCTCGTTCTGGGCCTGGGTCGCGCTGGTCGGCCTCGTCCTCGGCTCGATCCTCACCGTGGCCTACTCCGCGCGCTTCTTCTGGGGCGCCTTCGCCCGGAAGAAGGGGCTCGAGGACACGCACCTGCACGCCGAGCCGTGGACCTTCACCGCCGCCCCGGTACTGCTGGCCGCCGCCAGCGTGATCGGCGGGATCGCCGCCTCCGTGCTCGACCCGCTCGTCGCCGTCTACGCGGACAGCCTCCCCTACGCCGCTCCGGACGCCGACCCGGAGCTCGCCGCCGCCGCGGAGGCCTCCGACCACGGCGGCTACCACCTCGCGCTCTGGCACGGCTTCGAGCCCGCGCTGGCACTCAGCGCCCTCGTGATCGCCGTCGGACTCCTGCTCTTCGCCAAGCGCGTCGCCGTCGCGCGCGCCCAGTCGATGCTGCCCAACCGGATCGACTCCGCCGAGGGCTACTGGGCCACCGTCCGCTGGCTCGACCGCGTCGCCAGCACGGTCACCGAGTCCGTCCAGCGCGGCTCGCTCCCCCGCTACCTGACGGTGATCTTCGCGGTCTTCGTCCTCGGCGTCGGCGGTGCGGCCGCCCTCAACCGCACCTGGCCGGGCGATCTCGTCTTCTGGGACAGCCCGGGCCAGCTCGCGGTCGCGGCCGTGATGATCCTCGCGGCGGTGCTGTGCGCGATCGCCCGCAACCGCGTCGCCGCCGTGCTGCTGGCCGGCGCCACCGGCTACGGGATGGTGGCCCTCTTCGCCCTGCAGGGCGCACCGGACCTCGCCCTCACCCAGGCGCTGATCGAGACGGTGACCCTCGTGGTCTTCGTCCTGGTGCTGCGCCGCCTCCCGACCCGCATCGCCGCGAAGCACCAGCCGATGCGCAAGCGCCTGCGCGCCGTCATCGGCATCGCGGTCGGAGCGGTCATGGCCCTCGCCGCCACCATCGCCCTCGGCGCCCGGACCGCGACGCCGATCTCGGCCGAGCTGCCCCGCCTCGCCTACGAGGAGGGCAAGGGCCGCAACATCGTCAACGTCCTGCTCGTCGACATCCGCGCCTGGGACACGATGGGCGAGATCTCGGTCCTCGTCGTGGTCGCCACCGGCGTCGCGAGCCTGATCTTCCTCTCCAGCCGGGCCGGAGGCGCTCCCCGCCTGGAGTCGCAGAGCGCCGACGACCGCCGCGAGCGCGCGATGGACCTGACCGCCTCCTCCGCCGACGCCGAGCGCGACGGCGACCGCGGCTCCTGGCTCGTCGCCGGGCGCACTCTCCGGCCGGAGAACCGCTCGATCGTGCTCGAGGTGCTGGTGCGCCTGCTCTTCCACCCCGCGATGATCGTGTCGGTCTACCTGCTCTTCACCGGTCACAACACCCCGGGCGGAGGCTTCGCGGGCGGCCTGCTCGCCGGTCTCGCACTCGTCGCGCGCTACCTCGCCGGCGGCCGCTTCGAGCTCGGCGAGGCCGCGCCGATCGACGCGGGCAAGGTCCTCGGACTCGGCCTCTTCTTCGCCGTCGGCACCGCCGTCTCCTCCCTCGCCTTCGGCCTCGAGGTCCTCGAATCGAGCTGGCTCGACCTCGAGGTGCCGGTACTGGGCGAGCTCCACCTGGGCACGTCCACCCTCTTCGACATCGGGGTGTACCTGATCGTGATCGGCCTCGCCCTCGACATCCTCCGCAGCCTCGGCGGCGAGGTCGACCGCCACGGCGAGGAGGCCGAGCAGGGCTCCCCCTCGGGCGACGGCGTCACGCACTCGACGGACAGCACCCCCGGCCCCGGCCAGGGCACGGTCGACGGGCTCGAGACCTCGCTCCCCACCGGCTCCACGGTCGTCGGCGGACCGGGCAGGGGGGACGGCGCATGAGCATCACCCTCGTCCTCGTCGTCGTGATGGCGGTGATGTACGCGGCGGGCGTCTACCAGATGCTCGAGCGCAGCCTCACCCGCATCCTGATCGGGTTCCTGCTCGTCGGGAACGCGACCAACATCCTCATCCTGCTGATGGCCGGCCGCTCGGGCATCGCGCCGTTCGTCACCGACGACGGGCGCTCCTACGAGCAGCTCGCCGCCGAGATGGCCGACCCGCTGCCGCAGGCGCTGATCCTCACCGCGATCGTGATCACCTTCGGGGTGTCCGCCTTCCTCCTCGCGATGATCTACCGGCGCTGGCGCCTCGCCAACGCCGACCAGGTGGAGGACGACGAGACCGACGCCTCCGTCCGCGAGGACGCGGCGGGCATCTCGGCCCAGACCACCGCCGACGACCGGGCGCTCGACGTCCTGCTCGAGTCCAGCGACGAGGGCACCGCCGCCAAGCACGGGGAGAGCGCCATGACCGACGACAGGAAGGAGGACCGATGAACGCCCTGATCCCGCTCGTCGTCACCCTCCCCCTCCTGGGAGCGGCCGTCGCGCTGATCCTCGGACGCCACCGGCGCGCGCAGATCACCGTGAACATCGTGACGCTCTCGAGCGTTCTGGTGATCTCCTCGGTGATGCTCGTGCTGGTCCTCACCGGCGACGGAGGCGGCAGCGCCGTCTACGTGGGCGGCTGGGAGCCGCCGTGGGGCATCGTGCTGGTCGTCGATCCGCTCGCCGCGCTGATGCTCGTGATCACCTCGATCACCCTGCTGGGCGTCCTGCTGTTCTCGGTCGGCCAGGGCCTCGTCGACGGCAACCGCGAGACGCCGGTCACGATCTTCCACCCGACCTACCTGATCCTCTCGGCGGGCATCCTCAACGCCTTCGTCGCGGGCGACCTCTTCAACCTCTACGTCGGCTTCGAGATCCTGCTGGCCGCGAGCTACGTGCTGATCACCCTGGGCGGCACCGCGCCGCGGATCCGCGCCGGCACGACCTACGTGGTCGTCAGCCTGGTCTCGAGCGTGTTCTTCCTCTCGGCCATCGGCCTGCTCTACGGCGCCACCGGCACGGTCAACATGGCGCAGCTCTCGATCCGCATCGCCGAGCTCCCCGCCGACGTGCAGCTGGTGCTCCACGTGGTGCTGCTGCTCGGTTTCGGCATCAAGGCGGCCGTCTTCCCCCTGTCGTTCTGGCTCCCGGACTCCTACCCCACGGCTCCGGCGCCGGTGACCGCCGTCTTCGCCGGACTCCTCACCAAGGTCGGCGTGTACGCACTGATCCGCACCGAGACCCTGCTCTTCCCCGGCGGGAGGCTGAGCGAGGTGCTGCTGGTGGTGGCGCTGCTGACGCTGATCGTCGGCATCCTCGGCGCCGTCGCGCAGGCCGACATCAAGCGGATGCTGTCCTTCACGCTGGTCTCGCACATCGGCTACATGGTCTTCGGGATCGCCGTGGGCACCCCGGCCGGCTACGCGGCGACGATCTTCTACGTCATCCACCACATCACGGTGCAGACGACGCTCTTCCTCGCGACCGGCCTGATCGAGCGCGTCGGCGGCACCACCTCGATCCTGCGCCTCGGCGGGCTGCTCAAGGCCTCGCCGCTGCTGGCGCTGCTCTACTTCATCCCCGCGATGAACCTCGGCGGGATCCCGCCGTTCACCGGCTTCCTCGGCAAGGTGGGGCTCTTCGTCGCCGGCACGGAGGCGGCCGTCGACCAGCCGTCGTGGCTGATCTGGGCCGTCATCGCCGCCGGAGCCGTCACCTCGCTCCTGACCCTCTACGCCGTCGCGCGCGTCTGGAACATGGTCTTCTGGCGCCGGCAGGAGGAGGTGCCCGGCTACGAGTCGCCCCTGATCGACCAGCTGCAGGAGGACCCCGACGACACGGGCAGCATCCGCACCCGCCACTCGCCGCCCATGATGGTGCTCGCCACCGCGGGGATGGTCGTCGTCGGCGTCGTGCTGACCGTCGGCGCCGGTCCCCTCTACGACGCGAGCGAGCGAGCGGCGAGCGCGGTCGTCGACCCCGCGACCTACATCGCGACCGTCTACCGCGACTCGTCCTTCGGAGAGGAGGGGCCGCGATGAGCCCCCGCCGCCGCGTCGACATCTGGAACCGCGTCGCGATGTTCGTGACCCTCGTCGGGATCTGGGTGCTGCTCTGGGACGACGTCTCGGTGCTGTCGATCGTCACCGGCTTCCTGGTCGCCCTGCTGATCACCCGGGTGTTCTACCTGCCGCCGGTCGAGTTCTCGAACCGCATCAACCCGTGGTTCGTGCTCCTCTTCCTCCTGCGCCTGCTGGCCGACATCGCGGTGGCCTCGGTGCGGGTGTCCTGGCAGATCCTGACCCTGCCCGTCCCGGTGCACAACGCCATCGTCGCCGTGCACCTGCGCAGCCGCTCCGAGGGGATGCTCGTCTGGACGACGGAGGCCGTCTCGCTCGTCCCCGGCTCCCTGGTGATCGACGTGGACCCGCAGCTGAACGTCCTCTACCTGCACGTGCTCGGCGTGACCCACGACGAGGGCGAGCGGATCGACGAGGTGCGCCGGACGGTCCTCCGGACGGAAGCGCGCATCGTGCGGGCCATCGGCTCCCGCGAGGACGTGCAGCGCGTGAATCGGCCGATCGAGGCCGGATCGGGGGTGGTCCGGTGATCGACTGGTTGATCTGGATCCTGGTGCCGGTCTTCGGCGCCGCCTGCCTGCTCGCGCTCGTGCGGATCCTCCGCGGTCCGTCCGTGCTCGATCGGGTCGTCGCGGCCGACGTGCTCGTCGCGACGATCATCTGCGGGATCGGCGCCGAGATGGCGGTCGACCACCACGCGCGGACCCTGCCCGTCGCGCTCGGGCTCGCGCTGTTCGCCGTCTTCGGATCGATCAGCGTCGCCAAGTTCATGGCCAACCGCGAGGAGGACTGACATGGACCTGTTCTTCGACGTGCTCACCGCTGTGCTGCTGCTGGTCGGCGCCCTGCTCTCGCTGCTGGCCGCGATCGGCTTGATGCGGTTCGACGATCTGCTCTCCCGGATGCACGCGGGCACGAAGCCGCAGGTGCTCGGACTGATCTGCGTGATGCTCGCGGTCGCCATCCGGAACCCCGGCTTCGCCGCCGCGGGGACCATCGTGCTGGTGATCGGCTTCCAGCTGCTGACCGTGCCCGTCTCGGCGCACATGGTCGGCCGGGCGGCCTACCGGGCCGAGGCCGTCTCTCCCGGGTACCTCGTCGCCGACGAGCTCGCGGAGGCGGTCACCCGCGCCGACGAGCAGGCCCGCGCGACCGGGCCCGAGACCGTGCACGCGTCCGAGGAGCGGGCGCGCACCTCCTCCGCGCCCCCGCCCGAGGACGAGGACGGCCCGGCCGCGACCGCCTAGGCGACGAGGACGAGCTGCACGGCGGAGGCGCCGGTCATGCTGCGCAGCGCGAATCCGCCGATCGCGAGGGTGACGGCGACCAGGCCGCCGACCAGCAGCACCAGCAGCGGCACCACCCACAGCAGCGCCCGTCGGCGTCGGGCTCGGGCCTCGTCCGGCGTCTCTTCGATCACCCGTCGACTGTACGGGACGGCGGGGGGCGTGCCCCCGGCGCCCACGAGCCGCCCGATAAACTCGACCGCATGACCCTGGACTCCGCTACCTCCGGCGCGCCCGAGAACTCCCCCGGCCCCGACTCCGAGGCCGAGCACCGCCGGGGAGCCGAGTGGTGGCGCACCGCCGTCATCTACCAGATCTACCCGCGCTCCTTCGCGGACGCGGACGGCGACGGCATCGGCGACCTGCCCGGCATCGCCTCGCGCCTCGAGAGCCTCGCCGAGCTCGGCGTCGATGCGATCTGGCTCTCGCCCTTCATGACCTCGCCGCAGAAGGACGCGGGCTACGACGTCGCCGACTACTGCGACGTCGATCCGCTCTTCGGCACCCTCGCCGACTTCGACGCGATGCTCGCCCGCGCTCACGCCCTGGGCATCCGGATCATCGTCGACCTCGTCCCCAACCACTCCTCCAGCGCCCACCGCTGGTTCCAGGAGGCGCTCGCCGCTCCCGCGGGCAGCGCCGAGCGGGCGCGCTACCTGTTCCGCGACGGCCGGGGCGAGTCGGGCGAGCTGCCCCCGAACAACTGGGAGTCTGTCTTCGGCGGCCCCGCGTGGACCCGCGTCATGGAGCCCGACGGCTCGGCCGGCCAGTGGTACCTGCACCTCTTCGACACCTCGCAGCCCGACTTCGACTGGACGAACGAGTGGGTGCGCGAGCGCTTCCGGGAGGTCCTCCGCTTCTGGCTCGACCGCGGCGTCGACGGCTTCCGCGTCGACGTCGCGCACGGGATGATCAAGGCCGAGGGGCTGCCCGACTACACGCCGCCCGCCGACAGCGGGTCGATGGGCGGAGTCGCTCCCGCCGACGGCGAGGAGCCCGCCACCGCCCCCTACTGGGCGCAGGACGGCGTCCACGAGATCTACCGCGACTGGCACTCCCTGCTCGCCGAGTACCCGGACGACCGCGTGCTCTGCGCCGAGGCGTGGGTGCAGCCGCTCTCCAAGCTCGCCCGCTGGGTCCGCCCCGACGAGATGCACCAGGCCTTCAACTTCGCCTACCTCGAGACCCCGTGGAGCGCACCCGCCCTCCGCGACATCATCGACTCCTCCGTCGAGGCCTTCGCCGCCGTCGGCGCCCCGTCGACGTGGGTGCTGTCGAACCACGACGTCGTGCGCCACGCGAGCCGCCTGGCCCTGACGTCCGACAACCCGCAGGGCTACGGCATCGGCCCGCGCACCCCCGGACTCCCCGACCCCGTCCTGGGGCTGCGCCGCGCTCGTTCCGCGACCGCCCTCATGCTCGCGCTCCCCGGCTCCGCCTACGTCTACCAGGGCGAGGAGCTCGGACTCCCCGAGGCGATCGACCTGCCGGACTCGGCGCGTCAGGACCCGACCTGGTTCCGCACGGGCGGCGCGCGCTACGGCCGCGACGGCTGCCGGGTGCCGATCCCGTGGGAGGCGGACGCGCCCGCGTACGGCTTCAGCGGCACCGGCGACTCCTGGCTGCCGCAGCCCGGCGACTGGGCGCCGCTCGCCCGCGACCGCCAGCGCGGTGTCGAGGGCTCGACGCTCGAGCTGTACCGGTCCCTGCTCGCGGTGCGCCGCGCCGAGGACCTGGGCTCCGGCGCCGTCGAGTGGCTCGAGGGGTACCCGGAGGACGTCGTGGCGTTCCGCAACGGAACAGTCACGGTGATCGCGAACCTCGGCGAGGCTCCGGTCGAGCTGCCCGTCGGCTCCGTGGTGCTGTCGTCGGAGGAGCTGCACGAGCCGGCGCTGCCGGCCGACACCACGGTCTGGCTGCGCGCGGAGTAGCGGGCCGCGGGGTCCGCCCGGCGACTCCCGCGTCCCGCCGCCGGGTCAGCGCCCGGCGTTTGCCTTGAGCCAGAGGTAGGAGTCGACCTTCGTCACGCCGTCGAGGCGGATCTCGAAGTGCAGGTGCGGGCCGGTCGACATGCCGGTCGTGCCCACCAGGCCGAGCAGCTGGCCGACCTTCACCGGGTCGCCCTCGTTCACGGCCGCCGAGCCGTGCTGCATGTGCGCGTACACGCTCGAGACGAGCTGCCCGTCGATCTCGTGGTCGACGATCACGTGCACGCCGAGCGAGCCCTCGCCGTCGATGACCGTGCGCACGACGCCGTCGGCGATCGCTTGGATGGGCGAGCCGTCGCCCGGGTTGAAGTCGGTACCGCCGTGGTTCACCGAGCAGCCCGCGCAGTTGCGGTAGCCGAAGCGGTCGCCCACCGGCACGCCGACGGCGAAGGGCCACTGGATCGACGCGTTCGGGTCGTTCGTGAAGCCTGTGTCGGAGGTGCGGACGATGTCGGCGACGTTGGTCTGCGTCTTGCGCTCCTGCACGCCGAAGCCGTCGCGGGCGACCGTCTCGGCGCTGACCTCGCCGGCGACGAACGACTGCGCGCCGCGGCGGGCGTCGGCGCCGAAGGGGGTCGAGAGGCTCTGCGCCTGCACGTCCTCCGCGGTCAGGAGCGATGTGGCCGGCAGGGAGGTCGCCGCCACGATGGCCGCGACGAAGGAGAGGGCGACGAGTCCGCCGACCCGGGCCCGGCGCACGGGCCGGAGCGGCGTCGCGCGCGGAGCGGGGACGGGGGCCGGGGCGCTGCGGACCGAGGCGACGCGGCGCTCCGCCTCGCGCAGCTGCTCCGCCGTGGGAGCCGCGAGGAGGTCGTCGGAGCCGCTCGCGAGCGAGACGTCGGAGGCGAGGGCCAGAGCGCGCTCGCGCTCGCGGAGCTCGCGACGGGAGAGGGGTGGAGTCGATTCGCCGGGGGTCGATGCAGGGGCAG
>NZ_PSWG01000022.1:0-57660 GCF_002931195.1 Rathayibacter sp. AY1C2
ATTGGCATTGAACATAGTGCACGCTGTTGAGTTCTCAAGAATCGGACACATCCCGCCTCCACACCAGAACGGTGCTTCACAACGAAAGTGATCGAAGATATTGTTGCTTGCGTCATACGCGTCTTCTCGGTAGACTAGGTGAAGTTTCTTTCACCCTGTCGCCGTGGCAACTTGTATAACTTAGCACATCCGCAGGCCGTGTCAAATCCGGCTTCTTCGCGATGCCGTCACGCTCATAGGCGCTCCGACGTTGCTCGGTTTAGGACCTGAGTCCTTCGCCGGGCGGCGAAGTTGCTGGATCCGAGGAATCCTGCGAAGGCTTTACATCCGTGCGGCAGACCTGCTCCGAAAAGCTGTCTTGCCGAGTGGATGGTCCCGATTGAGGCCGGGACGTAGGAGCTGCTGCTCTTTCCGTTTCCCTGCGGCCTTTGTGGCGACTCGGAATAAGTTACG
Organism: Rathayibacter sp. AY1C2; assembly: GCF_002931195.1. Taxonomy (NCBI): domain Bacteria; kingdom Bacillati; phylum Actinomycetota; class Actinomycetes; order Micrococcales; family Microbacteriaceae; genus Rathayibacter; species Rathayibacter sp. AY1C2. Next base: position 454 of record NZ_PSWG01000022.1, read on the forward strand.
CAGCGATCGCGGTGCTGTCAAACGACGGGCCGAAATCGCACATCCCGGGCGTGTCGGGATCAGGGGTCCTCCCCGTCGGCGCCCGGTTCCGCGGGCGGATCCGGGGTCCGAGCCGGCTGCATCGGACCGAGGCGGGCACCCGCGCGCGGGATCCGACTCCACCGAGTGGAAGGACCCTCCCCGGTAACGACGAGGAGCGCGCGACCCGGATCGCTCCGGTACCGCGCGCTCCTCGAGGGGATGCCGGGACTAGGCCCCGATGCCGACCGCCTCGGGGGAGACGTCCGCACCGGGAGCCGAGGGCTCGAGCGCCTCGGCGACGCGCTGCGAGAGCGACGAGTCGACGTTCGCCCAGTACTGGAGCACGCGCTGCCGCAGCTCCGGACGGGTGACCTTCGACACGTGGCCGGCGATGTTCGCGACCAGGCGGGCGCGCGCGTCGTCGTCGAGGACCTCGCGGTAGAGCGTCCCCGCCTGACCGAAGTCGTCGTCCTCCGGGTGGAGGGTCGCCGCGGAGCGCGTCAGCTCGCCGTCGGTCTCCCAGCCGGCCGACTCCGCCGCCCGGGCGGGATCGGCGTGGGCGCCGCCCATCGTGTTCGGCGCGTAGACGGGCACCTCGGACTTCTGGAAGTCGAACCGCATCGGGCCGTCCTTCGAGTACGAGTGCACGGGCGACTTCGGCGCGTTCACCGGCAGCTGCGCGTGGTTGGTCCCCACGCGGTAGCGGTGCGCGTCGGCGTAGCTGAAGATGCGCGCGAGGAGCATCTTGTCGGGGCTGGCCGCGATCCCGGGCACGAAGTTCGAGGGGGCGAACGCCGCCTGCTCGATCTGCGCGAAGTAGTTCTCGGGGTTCCGGTCGAGCGTCATGGTGCCGACCTCGATCAGCGGGTAGTCGGCGTGGGGCCAGACCTTGGTGAGGTCGAACGGGTTGAACCGGTAGCTCTTCGCGTCCTCGTACGGCATGACCTGCACGGACAGCGTCCACGAGGGGAAGTCGCCGCGGTCGATGGCGGAGGACAGGTCGCGGATGTGGAAGTCCGCGTCCTCACCGGCGATCTGGTCGGCCTGCTCCTGGCTCAGGATCTCGACGCCCTGGTCGGTCTTGAAGTGGTACTTGACCCAGAAGCGCTCGCCGGCGGCGTTGATCCACTGGTAGGTGTGCGAGCCGAAGCCGTCCATGTGCCGCCACGAGGAGGGGAGGCCGCGGTCGCCCATGAGCCATGTGACCTGGTGGGCCGACTCGGGCGAGAGGGTCCAGAAGTCCCACTGCATGTCGTGGTCGCGCAGGTGGCTGCCGGGCAGGCGCTTCTGCGAGCGGATGAAGTCGGGGAACTTGATGCCGTCGCGGATGAAGAAGACGGGGGTGTTGTTGCCGACGAGGTCGTAGTTGCCCTCGCTCGTGTAGAACTTCAGCGCGAAGCCGCGGGGGTCGCGCCAGGTGTCGGGCGAGCCCTGCTCGCCGGCGACCGTGGAGAACCGCGCGAGCATCTCGGTCTCGACTCCGGGCTGGAAGAGCGCGGCACGCGTGTAGGCGCTGACGTCGGCGGTGGTGGTGAAGCGTCCGAAGGCTCCGCCGCCCTTGGCGTGGACGACCCGCTCCGGGATGCGCTCGCGGTTGAACTGGGCCAGCTTCTCGACGAGGTAGTGGTCGTGGAGCGCGAGGGGTCCGTCGGCTCCGACGCTCAGCGAGTGGTCGTCGCTCGCGACCGGTGCTCCGGAGTTCGTGGTGGTGAATCGTTCCTCGGTCATGTTCCTCCTGTCGGCGAGGGGCACGGGGCCCGCCGCTGCGGTGTAGCGGATGTCGGTCAGTGGGCGAGGGCCAGGCAGTCGGGGCAGGTGCCCCAGAACGTGACGTCGGCGGTGTCCACGGCGAAGCCGCTCGCGGTCTGCGGCTGCAGGCACGGCGCCTCCCCGACGACGCAGTCGACGTCGGCCACGGCCCCGCAGCGCCGGCACACCACGTGGTGGTGGTTGTCGCCGACCCGCAGCTCGAACCGGCGGGGGTGGCCCTCCGGCTCGATGCGGCGGACGATCCCGGCGTCGGTGAACGCCGAGAGCACTCCGTAGACGGCCTGCGCCGAGGCCTCGGGGAGGCCCTCGCGCACTCGGGCCAGGACCGCGTCGACCCCGGAGTGCGGGTGCTCCTCGAGAGCGAGGAGCACCGCGCGCCGGGTGGCGGTGACCTTGAGCCCGGAGGCTCGGAGCCGCTCGTCCACTGTCGTCATGCCGAGGACACTACCCGAGTTGTCTTGAGCGGATCAAAACAACGGGCGGCGTGGCGCGCTCGCCCGGGTGAACGGCCGGGAACGCTCCGGCGGCCACGCGGAGGCTCCGATCAGGCGACCGGACCCTCGACCAGCACGACCTGGGCGGAGCGGGCGGCGCCCGCGGAGTCGGTCCACGAGATCGTCACCGACTCCCCGGGCTCGCGCTGCGCGAGCGAGGCGGACAGCTGATCGGCCGAGGCGACGGCGACCCCGTCGACCGCGGTGACGACGTCCCCCGCCTCGAGGCCCGCCTGCGCGGCCGGCCCGCCCTCGACGACTCCGCCGATCACGGCGCCGGACGCGGTGGTCGCGAGCGCGCGCGAAGTCGGAGACGCGGTGCCGGAGGAGAGGGAGACGCCGAGGAAGGCCGGATAGCCGATCTCGACGGTGGCCGTGTCGGCGCCCGCCTCGATGGTGGCCACGATGTCCAGGGCCTTCGAGATCGGGATCGCGAAGCCGGTGATGTCGGCCGTTCCGCTGGAGGCGGCGGTGTCCATCCCCACGACGCGGCCGGCGGAGTCGACGAGCGGGCCGCCGGAGTCGCCGGAGACGATGTCTGCGTCCGTCTGGATCAGCCCGGTCAGCGTCTCGGCGGAGATCCCCGACTCGGAGCGGGTGGTGATCTGCTGATCGAGACCGGTGACCGTGCCGGTGGCGGCGACCAGGTCGCCCGTCCCTCCCGCGTTGCCGACGGCGGTCACGGTGTCGCCCACAGCGACCCCGTCCGTGTCGAGCGAGGCGGGGGTGAGGCCGGAGGCGTCCTCCAGCTGCAGGACGGCGACGTCGTTCGTCGCGTCGGTGCCGACGACGCGGGCGGTGTAGCTGCGGCCCGTCGACTCCACCGTGACCGAGATCGCGGTGGCGCCCTCGACGACGTGGTTGTTGGTGAGGATCATGCCGTCGGAGGTGAGGATCATGCCGGTGCCGGCCGAGCGGGCGCCCTGGTAGGTGAGCTCGGAGGTGATCGTGACCACGCCGGCGGTCTGCGCGGTGCTCGCGGCCACGGCGTCGGTCGCGCCGGTGGCCGGCTCGGAGGCGGTGGAGCCGCCCTGCATCGACCCGTACGCGGAGGAGCCGCCCTGCGTCGATCCGCCCCAGGAGGGGACGATCACGTACCCGCCGCCGAAGGATCCCCGCGAGCCGCCGGGGTAGACGATCGTGGCGGCGCCGGCCGAGGCGGAGGAGGCCGCCTCGGTGCGGCCGGCGGTGGCGACTCCGCCTGCTGTCACTCCGATCAGCACGGCGAGGCCGAGGCCGCCGGCGATCAGCGCCCGACGACGACGACGACGGTCGTCCGCGCGCAGCGCGCGCACCTCGTCGGCGCCCGTCGCCTCGGTGATGGCGGGCTGGTCGGTGAGCTCTCGCTCGTCGGATTCGTGTCGCTCGTTCATGGTGTCGTCCTCGTGCCGGGGCCGCCCCTGACGGCGACCGGTTCCCATTCCACGCCCGGCCTCCCCGCGTCGCCTGGACGCTGCTTATGCGGTTCCTATGAGCGCTCGCCCCTCTTAATGGTTGTAGCTTCAACCAAAAGCGGGTAGCGTCTCCGCGTGACCATCTCCTCCCCCGACCTGCTCGCTCCCGACACCGCGATGGGCGCGGTGACCCTCCGCGTCGCCGACCTCGACGGGATGATCGCCTACTACCGCGACGCCGTGACGCTCGAGCTGCTCTCGCACGACGGACCGGTCGCGGTGCTCGGCCGCGGCGGATTGCCGGCCGTGATCCTCCAGCACGCGCCCGAGCTGGTGCACGCCTCGCCGCGCAGCGCCGGCCTCTTCCACACGGCGATCCTCTTCGAATCGGAGGCGGCGCTCGCCGCGGCCGTGTACAGCGTCGCGAGCCGGCACCCCGGCTCGTTCACCGGCAGCTCCGACCACCTGGTCAGCAAGGCCTTCTACTTCGACGACCCCGAGCACAACGGCGTCGAGCTCTACTGGGACCGCGACCGCACGCAGTGGTCGTGGACGCACGGGCGGATCGAGATGAGCACGCTCTTCCTCGACCCGAACGCGTTCCTGCAGGAGCACCTCACCGAGGAGTCGATCGCGCAGCCGCGCCTCGGCGGCGCCTCCGTCGGCCACGTGCACCTGAGCGTGGGCGACGTCGCCACCGCGAAGGAGTTCTACGTCGACCGGCTCGGCTTCGAGACGACGATCGCGTACGGCGGGCAGGCGCTCTTCGTCTCGGCGGGCGGCTACCACCACCACATGGCGATGAACACCTGGAACTCGGCGGGCGCCGGACGCCGGCAGCAGGCCCTCGGCCTCGGACAGGTCGAGATCGTGGTGCCCGGCGCCGACGACCTCGGCGCGCTCGGCGAGCGGCTGGCCCGCTCCGGAGTCGCCACCCGCGACGACGGCCGCACCCTCGCCTTCGAGGACCCCTGGGCGAACGCGATCCGCGTCACGACCTCCTGAGCGCCGCCGACCGCGGGGACCCCCGCGGGTACGATGGTCGCGCGGAAGACCGCACTCCCCCGAGACTCCGGAGAACACGGTGCCCACGATCGTCGTTGAAGTCATGCCCAAGGCCGAGCTGCTCGACCCGCAGGGGAAGGCCGTCGCCGGCGCGCTCGCGCGGCTGGGCCACTCCGCCCTCCACGGCGTGCGGGTGGGCAAGCGCTTCGAGATCACCGTCGACGAGGTGACCGACGAGGTGCGCGCCTCGGTGCAGCGCATCGCCGACGAGATGCTCTCGAACTCGGTGATCGAGGACGTCGTCGGGATCCACTACCCGGCGGAGGCCGCCCGATGAGGATCGGCGTCATCACCTTCCCCGGCTCGCTCGACGACCGCGACGCCCAGCGCGCCGTCCGGTTCGCGGGTGCGGAGCCGGTCGCGCTGTGGCACGGCGACCACGACCTCGACGGCGTCGACGCGATCGTCCTGCCGGGGGGCTTCTCCTACGGCGACTACCTGCGCTGCGGCGCCATCGCCTCCCACTCCCCGATCATGCGCGAGGTCGTCGACGCGGCGAACGCCGGGACCCCGGTCCTCGGCATCTGCAACGGCTTCCAGATGCTCACCGAGGCGCACCTGCTGCCCGGCGGCCTGATCGCGAACGACATCGGATCCTTCGTCTGCCGCGACCAGCGCCTGATGGTCGCGAGCACCGAGACCGCCTGGACGAACGGCTTCGAGCCCGGCCAGGAGATCACGATCCCGCTGAAGAACGGCGAGGGCGGCTACATCGCCTCGGCCGACACGCTGCTCGAGCTCGAGGCGGAGGGACGCGTCGTCGTCCGCTACCTCGGCCACAACCCGAACGGCTCGATGAACGACATCGCCGGCATCAGCAACCGCCGCGGCAACGTGGTGGGGCTCATGCCGCACCCGGAGCACGCCGTCGAGGAGGGCTTCGGGCCCGACACGGCCGCCGCGATGCGCTCGGGTGTGGACGGGCTGACGTTCTTCACGTCGGCGCTGCGCTCGCTGCTCGCCTCCGCCTGACGCATCCGATCCGGCCGGCTCCGCCCGCCCGCGACGCACGAGACCCCCGGTTCCGGCCGGGGGTCTCGTGCGTGATGGGCGATGTTCGCGGCGCCGCTCAGGGCCCGGTCAGGACCTCGGGCTCGGGGGTCATCGAGATGGTGGGGATCGAGGCGGTGATCACGGTGCCGTCGGAGCGGCGGGTGCCCTCGATGTCGGACGTGGTCGGCGCGCCGTGCAGGCGGCGGCCCTGGTGCGTGAGCGGGACGCGCACGGGGCTGCCGGCGGCGACGTGCACGCGCTCGTCGCGGACGGTGATCGCGGCGGAGTCGCCGGTCTCGACCGTCAGCAGGACCTCGGTCTGCGTCACCTCGACGCGCACGCGCGTGCCGTGGAGGGTGATGCGGAAGGCGAGGCGGTCCCAGTCGTCGGGAAGGCGCGGATCGAGCGTGATCCGGCCGCCGTGGTCGCGCATCCCGCCGAAGCCGTAGACGAGGGCGCTCCAGACGCCGCCCGTCGAGGCGACGTGGATGCCGTCCGCGGTGTTGCGGTGCAGGTCGGCGAGGTCGACGAACAGCGCCGACAGGAAGTAGTGGCGGGCCAGGTCGCTGTAGCCGACCTCGGCGGCGATGATCGACTGCACGACGGCCGAGAGGGTCGAGTCGCCGGTGGTCAGCGCGTCGTAGTACTCGAAGTCGGCACGCTTCTGCTCGGCGGTGAACTCGTTGCCCTGCAGCAGCAGCGCGAGCACGACGTCGGCCTGCTTGAGCACCTGGAAGCGGTAGATCACCAGCGGGTGGAAGTGCAGCAGCAGCGGGCGCTTGCTCGCGGGGGTGTTCTCGAGGTCCCACAGCTCCTTCTCGAGGAAGGCCGCGTCCTGCGGGTGGATGCCCGCCCGCGCGTCGAAGGGGATGTGCATCTTCTCGGCGGCGCGCGCCCACTCGAGCACCTCGCCCTCGTCGAGAGCGAGGCGGTCGGCCATCCGCTCGTACGCGGCGGGCTCGACGGCCTTCAGCAGCTCGACGGCGCGGGCGGCCGAGCGGAGGTTCGCCCGGGCCATGACGTTCGTGTACAGGTTGTCGTTGACGACGGTCGTGTACTCGTCCGGCCCCGTCACTCCGTGGATGTGGAAGTGATCGTCGCCGTTGCTGCGCCAGAAGCCCAGATCGGCCCACATCCGCGCGGTCTCGACGAGGATGTCGATCGCTCCGCGGGCGAGGAAGTCGTCGTCGCCCGTGGCACCCACGTACTGCATGAGCGCGTAGGATATGTCGGCGTCGATGTGGTACTGAGCGGTGCCGGCGGCGTAGTACGCCGACGACTCCTGACCGTTGATGGTGCGCCAGGGGAAGAGCGCGCCGCGCTGGTTGAGCTCGGAGGCGCGCGCGCGGGCGGCCTCGAGCATGTTCTGCCGGAAGCGCAGGGCGTTCCGGGCGACGAGGGGCGCCGTGTAGCTGAGGAACGGGAGGACGTAGACCTCGGTGTCCCAGAAGTAGTGGCCGCCGTAGCCGGAGCCCGAGACGCCCTTCGCCGCGACTCCGCCGCCGTCGGTGCGCGCGGTGGACTGGGCGAGCTGGAAGAGGTTCCAGCGGGTGGCCTGCTGGATCGCGGGCTGGCCGTCCAGCTGCACGTCGGAGCGGGTCCAGAAGTCGTCCAGCCACTCGCGCTGCTTGACGAACTGCTCCTCGACCGGCGTCTCGCGGGCGCGGTCGAGCGTGCGGTCGCAGCGGTCGGCGAGCTCGCGCACGGGCACGCCGCGGGAGGTGTGGTAGGTCAGCGTCTTGACCAGGCGGACCGGCCGGCCGGCCTTGGCCTTCACGCGGTAGACGTGCTTGGCGAGGTCGTCGTCGATCTGGGAGGTCTGGTCCCACTCGTTCTCGGTCTCGAGCTGGTGCTCGGCGCCGCAGGCGACGGTCATCTGGGAGTTGGTGGTCCGGTAGCCGAGGAGGTAGCGGGTGCCGCTGACGCGCTTGAGGCGCGGCTGGAGCACGCGGTCCTCGAACGACTCCGCCTTGCGCGGGTCGAAGCCGGCGCCCTCGCTGCCGGAGGGGGCGTGGTACTCGTCCACGCCGTCCTGGCGGTTGAGGATCTGGCTCGAGATCAGCACGGACGCGTCGTGGTCGAGCATCTCGACCTCGTAGTCGAGGATCGCGAGGTGCCGGTCGGTGAACGAGACCAGGCGGCGCGAGCGGATCAGGACGCGCTTGCCGGAGGGGGTGCGCCACTCCAGCTCGCGGGTGAGCACGCCGTTCGCGAAGTCGAGGCGGCGCGAGTAGGCGAGGACGTCGGCCTCGCTCAGCACGAAGGGCTCGTCGTCGACGTAGAGGCGGATGATCTTGGCGTCCGGCACGTTGACGATGGTCTGGCCGACGCGGGCGAAGCCGAACGCCTCCTCCGCGTGGCGGATCGGCCAGGTCTCGTGGAACCCGTTGATGAAGGTGCCGTAGGCGTAGCCGTCGCGCCCCTCCTCCACGTTGCCGCGGAGGCCGAGGTAGCCGTTGCCGGTGGCGAAGAGCGTCTCGGTGCGGCCCTGCAGCTCGGAGGCGAACTCGGTCTCGACGAGGGCCCACTCGTCGATCGGGAAGCGGTTCCGGTCGAGCGGGTCGGAGGTGATGGGGTTCATGCGGCGTCCTCGGGGGCGGGAGCGGTAGGGAGGAAGGGGAGCAGCTCGGCCAGGTCGTCCACGACCAGGTCGGCGCCGTGCTCGAGCAGGGTGTCGGCCCCGACTCCGCGGTCGACGCCGACGACGAGGCCGAAGCCTCCCGCGCGGCCTGCCGCGACTCCGGAGTGCGCGTCCTCGAGGACGGCGCACTCGGCGGCCGGGAGGCCGAGGAGCTCGGCCGCGTAGAGGTAGGTGTCGGGCGCGGGCTTGCCGGCGATCGAGCGCTCGGCGGCGAGGAGCCCGTCCACGACGACCTCGAAGCGGTCGCGGAGGCCGGCCGCCTCGAGCACCGGCACGCCGTTGCGGGAGGAGGTGACGACGGCGACCTGCACGCCCGCGGCGATCGCGGCGTCGACGAAGCGGAGCGAGCCCGGGTAGGGAGCGACGCCGGTCTCGGCGAGGGTGCGGTTGAAGGCGTCGTTCTTGCGGTTGCCGAGCCCGCAGACGGTCTCGAGCGACGGGTCGTCCTCGGGCGCGCCCTCGGGGAGGGTGATGCCGCGCGAGGCGAGGAGCGCCCGGACGCCGTCGTACCGCGGGCGTCCGTCGATGTACCGGAAGTAGTCGGCGTCGGTGTAGCCCTCGGCGATCCCGCGCGAGGAGAGGTACTCCGTGAACAGCCGCGACCAGGCCTGCATGTGGACGTCGGCGGTCGGCGTGAGCACGCCGTCGAGGTCGAACAGGAGCGCGCGGACGCCGCGGAGGGCGGAGGCGTCGGGGCGCGTCGGGGATGCAGTCACGGCGGGGAGGACCTCTGATCGGGGGCAGGCGTTCGGCGGTTCCGCCGATGACGGTCGTCCGCCGCGGACTGCAGGTATCGTATACGCCCCCCGGCCGCCGTGTGGAACCGTTTACACGTCCGTCATCTGCGCGCCGCCGGGGGCGTCGATCCGCTCGGGGGCGAGGCGGTGCCGCCCGAGGGGGAGCATCAGCGGGGTGCCCGAGGTCGGGTCGGTGATGATGCGGCTGTCGAGGCCGAACACGGCGAGCACCGTCTCCTCGGTGAGCACCGCGGCCGGGGTGCCGGAGGCGTGCACCGCGCCGTGCGCGATGGCCACGAGGTGGTCGGCGTAGCGGGCGGCCATGTTGAGGTCGTGCAGCACCATCACCACCGTCGTCCCGCGGGTGCGGTTGAGGTCGACGAGCAGGTCGAGCACCTCGATCTGGTGGCTGACGTCGAGGAAGGTGGTCGGCTCGTCCAGCAGCAGCACGTCGGTCTCCTGCGCGAGGGCCATCGCGATCCAGACGCGCTGGCGCTGCCCGCCGCTGAGCTCGTCGACGGAGCGGTCGGCCAGGGCGGCGGTGTCGGTCGCGTCGAGCGCGGTCGCGACGGCCTCGTCGTCGTGGGCGCTCCAGCGGCTCAGCATCCCCTGGTGCGGATGGCGGCCGCGGCCGACGAGATCCGCGACGGTGATGCCCTCCGGGGCGATCGGCGACTGCGGGAGAAGGCCGAGCGTGCGGGCGAGCTGCTTCGCCGGCGTCCGGTGCACGGCCCTGCCGTCGAGCAGCACGGCGCCGGAGCGGGGCGCGAGCAGGCGCGACATCGAGCGCAGGAGCGTCGACTTGCCGCAGGCGTTCGCTCCGACGATCGCGGTGATGCGGCCGGGCGGGACGACGAGGTCGAGGCCGTCGACGACGGTCCGGTCGCCGTAGCCGAGGGTGACCCCCTCGGCCGTCAGGGTGTGCGCGGTGGTCACAGTGAGCCTCCCGCTCTGTTGCTGCGGACGATGAGGTAGACGAGGTAGGGCGCCCCGAGGACGCCGGTGACCACTCCGACCGGGTAGCGCAGGCCCAGCCCGAACTGCCCGACGAAGTCGGCGACGAGCACGAGCAGCGCGCCGACGAGGGCCGAGGGGATGAGGAGCGACGCGCCGGGCCCGATCAGGCGGGCGGCGATCGGGCCGGAGAGGAAGGCCACGAACGCGATCGGGCCGGCGGCGGCGGTCGCGAAGGCGATCAGCCCGACCGCCGCGACGATCACGACGAGGCGGGTGGCGTTCACGCGGATGCCGAGCGCGGAGGCGGTGTCGTCGCCGAACTGCGTGGCGGAGAGATCGCGCGAGCGCGAGAGCAGGACGGGGGTGAGGACGACGACCGCGGCGAGGACCGGCACGACCTCGCTCCAGCTCGCGCCGTTGAGGCTCCCGGTGAGCCAGCGGGACGCCTCCTGCAGGTCCCACGCGGCGGCCTGCGAGAGCACGTAGGCGGTGAGGGAGTCGAGCATCGCGGCGACCCCGATGCCGATCAGGATCAGCCGGGTGCCGGCGACTCCGCTGCGGTAGGACAGGGCGTAGACGAGCAGGGCGACCACGAGTCCCGCGACGATCGCGAGGGCCGAGACCTGCGCGGCCCCGAGCGAGAGCGTCACGATGGCGAAGGCCGCGGCGGCGCTCGCCCCGGCGCTGATCCCGATGATGTCGGGGCTGGCGAGCGGGTTGCGGAGCATGGTCTGGAAGCTCACTCCGCCGAGCCCGAAGCACAGGCCCACCAGCAGGGCGAGCACGGCGCGCGGGAGGCGGAGGCGCCCGACGGTGAAACTCGCCCCGGGGACCTGCTCGCCGAGGATCACGCGCAGCACCTCGTCGGGCGAGTAGACGGTCTGGCCGACCAGCAGGGAGACGGCGAGGACGGCCGCGATCAGGACCGCGAGGACGGCGACGACGACCCGGCGGCGGGCCCCGCGGCGGCGGCGGCCGGCCGCGACGGCGCGGGCGGTGGCGGAGGGCGCCTCGAGCAGCGCGGTCACAGCTCGCGCACCTTCTGGCGGCGGACGATCGCGATGAACACCGGGGCGCCGACCAGCGCGGTGACGATGCCCACGTCGATCTCGCTCGGGCGCGCGACGACGCGGCCGACGATGTCCGCCGCGATCAGGAGCACGGCGCCGGTCACCGCCGAGAACGGCAGCAGCCAGCGGTGGTCGACGCCGACGAGGAGGCGGCAGGCGTGCGGGACGACCAGGCCGACGAACCCGATGGGCCCCGTGACCGCGGTCGTCGCTCCGCAGAGCACGACCGCGCCCAGGGCGGCCCCGCCGCGCGCGAGGGCGACCCGCTCCCCCAGGCCCGCCGCGAGCTCGTCGCCGAGCGCGAGGGTGTTGAGGCTCTTGGCCGAGAGAACGCAGAGGACGAGGCCGGCCAGGAGGAAGGGGAGCACCTGCGCGATGCTCGCGGACGTCGCGCCGCCCACTCCGCCGATCTGCCAGGAGCGGATGCCGCCCGCGATGTCGGCGCGCGGCAGGACGATCGCGCTGATCACCGAGACGAGCGCGGCCGAGGTGGCGGCGCCGGCCAGGGCGAGCTTGAGCGGAGTCGCGCCGCCGCGCCCGAGCGAACCGACCGTGTAGACGAAGACCGCGGCGACCGCGGCCCCGCCGATCGCGACCCAGACGTAGGCGGCGGAGCTCGTCAGCCCGAAGAAGACGATGCCCGTCACGACCGCGAGCGAGGCTCCGGTGTTCACCCCGAGGATGCCGGGGTCGGCCAGCGGATTGCGGGTCACCCCCTGCATCAGCACGCCGGCGACGCCGAGGGCCGCGCCCGCGATCGCGGCGAGCACGGTGCGCGGGATGCGCTTGGCGACCGCGGCCTGCGCGAACCCGTCCGTGGACCCGCCGAACGCGGCGACCACGTCGCTCCACGCCACCTCCCGCGACCCCACCAGCACCGAGACCACGGCGGCGGCGAGCAGCACGGCCACGGCCGCGACCAGCCAGAGGGCGCGCAGCCGCCTCGGGCGGCGCACGGCGGCGACGCCCGAGGCGGCGGGAGGAGCGGCGAGGGTCACGCGGGTCGGGTCCCGGCTCAGGCGGCCGGAGTGCTCTGCGCGGCCTTGGCGGCGGCCTCGTCGAGCAGGTCCAGGTAGTCGTCGAGGACCCACGAGATCGAGAGCGGCGTCGGGTTGGCGGCGGTGCCGAGCGGGGTGGAGGGCAGGCGCACGATGGCGTCGTCGGCGACCGCGGGGATCTGCGAGAGCAGCGGGTCGGCCTTGAGTGTGCTCACGAGCTCGTCGTCGCCGTAGGTGACGATCACGTCGACGTCGCTGAAGGCGTCGGCCTGCTCGGCGCTCTGCGTGAGCGAGAACTTGTCGGTCGCGGCGGAGGCGGTCGCGATGCTGCCCGGGGTGGCCATGCCGAGGTCCTCGAAGAACGCGGGGCGGGTGTCGTGCGAGGTGTAGAAGCTGACCTGGCTGAGGTCGGTCGGGTCGACGTGGGTGAGGAACATCGCCGAGGTGCCGGCCAGCTGCGGGTGCGCGGCGACCTTCTCCTCGATCTCGCCCTCGAGCTCGGTGATCAGCGCGGCGCCCTCGTCGGCCCTGCCCATCGCCTCGCTGTTCAGCGTGATCATGTCGCGCCAGGAGGTGCCCCAGGCGGTCTCGGGGTAGGCGACGACGGGGGCGATCTCGCTCAGGGTGTCGTAGTCCTCCTGCGTGAGGCCGGAGTAGGCGGCGAGGATGACGTCCGGGTCGGTGTCCGAGACGGCCTCGAAGTCGATGCCGTCGGTCTCGTCGAAGAGGACGGGGGTCTCGGCGCCGAGCTCGTCGAGCTTCTCGCTCACCCAGGGGAGGAGCCCGTCGCCGTCGTCGTCGCCGAAGTTGGCGGCGGCCATGCCCACGGGGACCACGCCCAGCGCGAGCGGGACCTCGTGGTTGGCCCAGTTGACGGTCGCCACGCGCTCGGGCGCCGACTCGATGGTGGTGGTGCCGAGAGCGTGCTCGATCGTGATCGGCGCGAAGCCGCTGTCGGCGGCGGCGTCGTCTCCGGCGGCCGAGCCGCTGCAGCCGGCGAGGCCGATCGTCAGCGCGGTGGCGGCGAGCAGGGCGAGGGGCGTGGTGGCGCGGGGCATGGGTCCCTTTCGAGAGGCTGTGCGGGAGGCGGCGCAGGGTCCGAGTGGACCGGCACTAAGGACAGCCTAACCAAAGAATGTGCGTGCTCTCAGCCCCGATTCCTCGCCTCCCGAGGTCGCAGGCGCCCCGAGGTGCCGCTCGCGGAGCCCGGAGACGGCCCTGCCACGGCCGCGGACGTCACGCCGTCGCGAGCCTCTCGACGGTGCGCAGGTTCCGGGTCGTGGTGCTCGAGCGGTAGGCGGAACGGGCGAGGATCCTCGCGACCGGAGTGTCCGTCGAGGAGCCGCGCGGGCAGCGCCAGTAGAGGACACCGGCGCCCCGGGCGACGAGCTCGACCGCCGGATCCGGCTCGCCGATCGCGGCCTGCGCGGCGTCGAGCGCCTCCTCGTCCGAGCCGAAGACGACGTACGGATGCGCCTCCTCGTCGATCCGCGGGAACGGATAGGCGGCGAGCACCGCGGCGAGCGCCTCCTGCGTCACGAGCACGATCCAGGCGTCGTAGCCGAACCGCTCGGCGAGCGCCGCCTCGAGCGCGGGCTTCAGCTCGGCGGCCGGGCGATCGGAGTCGAAGGCCGCGTTGCCGCTCGCGAGGACCGTCCGCACCCGGTTCACGCCGATCCCGGCGACCGTCTCGGCGAGCTCGGCGCTGCGGACGGTGCGGCCGTTGACGTTCACTCCGCGGAGGAGGGCGAGGAACCGGGTCATGCGGCCGACGGTAGCGTGACGGCATGGCGCGCGGAAGCGGACGACGACGACCCCGGCGGACCCTCGAGGAGGAGATCCTGCGGGCGAGCGAGCGCGGACCCGGGGCGAGGACGCGGGCGGAGACCGTCCCTCCCTCCGGACGCCGGCTGGTGGCGCCGCCCGCCTCGGGCACCCTGCTCCACCTCGACGTGGACGCGCTGGTGGCGCTCGCCGCGCGGGAGGACCTGCTGATCGCGCTGGAGCGGCGGATCGGCGAGCACGCGGTGGCCGCGACTCCGGTGCTCTCGTGGTGGTCGGCGACTCCGTCGGTCCCGGGCGAGGAGGAGGAGCGCCGGCTCGACGCGCTCGTGCTGCGGACGGTGGAGCTCGGGGCGGGGCCGGCCGAGGACGTGGACTCCCGGCTGCGGGAGCTGGCGCACGAGGGCGATCTGGACGAACTGGGCGCCGCACTGGCGCTGCTCGCGCGGGTCCCGGATCCGCCGGCGGCGTTCCAGGATCCGGACGGGTTCCTGCGCGTGACGGTCCCGGAGTCGCCGTTCGAGCGGCGGCTCGAGGTCCTCGCGGAGGCGCAGGGCCGGGCGGGCGAGCTGCTGGTGCTGCTGCGCGACTGCGCGTTCACCGCGACCCTGCCGCGGCGGCGCTCGGCGATCGCAGCGATGAGCGGGCGAATCCGGGCGGCCGCGGACCCGGGGCGCCTCGACTCCCGGCGGCTGGACGAGCTCGCGGAGGCGGTGGACGCGGCGGTCGAGAAGCGGTGGACCGTGCTCTGACGGCGGTCCGCGTTACGGGCGCGCCCGTCGCAGTGACCGTTCGCGCACCGGTTCAGCCCCCGCGCACCCCGGGTGAATAGGCTGGACGGATGCCTCTCACCGGTCTCGACCTCCGCCGCTTCCCCGCCGCCCTGAACGACGAGGGCGGTCCCGACGCCGCCACCGCCGCGTGGGCCACCGCGATCAACGCGGGCTTCCACGAGAAGGAGTTCACGCCGGAGAAGCTGCGCGACTGGGCCGAGCACATGGTCGCCGACCAGCGCGTGCTCACCGCGGTCGTCGACTCCTCCGCCCCCGAGGGGCTCGACGGCGCGGGCGTGCCGGTCGGCACCTACGCGGCGTTCCCCGGTGCCCTGCAGGTCGGCGGCGGACGCGAGCTGCCGGCGCACCTGGTGTCGCAGGTGACCGTGCGGCCCACGCACCGGCGCCGCGGCATCCTGCGCGCGATGATCACCGAGGACCTGCGCCTGGCGAAGGAGGCCGGCACCCCGGTCGCAGCGCTCACGGCGAGCGAGGCCTCCATCTACCGCCGGTTCGGCTTCGGCCGCGCGGCCTTCACCCGCTCGATCCGCGTCGACACCGGACCGCGCTTCGGCCTGCAGACCGAGCCCGCCGGCCGCGTCGAGGTGGTCGCGACGAGCTGGCTGCAGCCGCGCATCCCCGCGGTGTTCGCCGCGTTCCAGGCGTCGACCCCCGGCTCGCTCACCCGGCAGTCGCGCTACGAGGCGAACTCCGTCGGCACCGCGTCCGGCGAGACCACGCCCGGCCTCGACGTCCGCTCGGCCGTCCACCTCGACGAGGAGGGGACGCTCGACGGCTTCGTGACCTACCGCGCGGTCGGGCCCGAGGACGACAAGACCCTCGAGATCGTCGACCTCGTCGCCCCCGGCGCCGACGCCTACCTCGCGCTCTGGGGCTACCTCGGCGCGGTCGACCTCGCCTCCGCGGTGACCTGGGACATGGCGCCGGTGGACGATCCGCTGACCTGGGCGCTCCGCGACGCGCGCGTGGTGCAGGTGAGCCACGTGGGCGACCTGATCTGGCTGCGGATCCTCGACGTCGCCGCCGCATTCTCCGCCCGGCCGTGGACCGCTGACGGCTCGGTCGTGGTCGAGGTGGCCGACGGGCTCGGGCTCGCCGACGGCCGCTACCGCCTCACCGCCTCGGGCGGCTCCGCCACCGTGGAGCGCACCGGGGACGAGGCTGAGCTCGCGCTGGACGTGGCCGACCTGGGCTCGCTGCTGCTGGGCTCGGTGCGGCCGTCGATCCTGGCGAAGGCCGGGCTGGCGCGCGTCACGGGCGAGGCGGGGCGGATGGACCGGCTGTTCGCGCCGGTCGCGACGCCGTACTGCATCTCGTTCTTCTAGGAGGCACCGCCCGCTCGGCTGCAGCGCCCGCCCGGAGGCGTCCGGCTCCCGCGCCGCCGCCGTCCCGCGCACCTCAGCCGCCGCGGACTGCCAGCCGCCTCCGGGCGTCCGCGCATCCCGCGTCGGTCATGCTGGAGGACCCGTCCCCGACACCGGCAGGAGTTCCGCGTGGGTGCATCCGTGATCGTCGACGTCATCGTCGTGCTGAGCCTCATCGGCGCGCTCGTCGACGGTCTGCGGCGCGGTCTGCTCCGGACCCTCGGCGGTCTCGCCGGGATCGTCGCGGGCGCGATCGGCGCCTCGTTCGCCGTGCCCGCCGTCTCGTCGTGGGCGGCCGGCAGCGAGTGGCGCCTGCTCGCCGTGATCGGCACCGCCGTGCTGCTGCTGGGCGTCGGCTACGCGATCGGAGCGACGCTCGGCGCGGTCATCGGCCGCGGAGCCGACCGCGTGAAGCTCGGCCTGCTCGACCGGCTCGCGGGCGGCGTCGCCGGCGTCGCGATCTCCGGCCTGGTCTGGATCGCCGTCACCTCGGCCGTCTCCCTCCTCGGCGTCCCCCTCGTCACGACCTCGGTCGCCGGATCGACGGTCATCCGCACGATCGACGACCTCACCCCCTCCCCCGTCCGCGCCTTCCTCGCCCAGCTGCAGTCGACCGTGGTCGACGAGGGCACGTCGTGGGTCGTCGAGGCGCTCGACGCTCCCACCCAGGCGCCCGCGATCCCGGACGTCTCGACCGACGACCCGGAGGTCGCCGCCGCCACCCGCTCGGTCGTGCGCGTCTCCGGCACGGCCTGGGCCTGTGACGTCGGAGTGACGGGCAGCGGCTTCGTCGTCTCGGACGACCGCGTGATCACCAACGCGCACGTGGTCGGCGGAGTCTCGCAGCCGGTCGTCGAGGCGCCGGGCGAGGCCCCGCGCACCGGCCGAGTCGTCTACCTGGACCCGGCCGCCGACCTCGCCGTGATCGCCGTCGACGGGCTCGACGCCTCCCCGCTCCCGCTCGACGACGCCGTCGCCGCCGGGGACGACGCGGTGGTCGCGGGCTACCCCTTCGGCGGCCCGCTGACCCTCGGCTCGGCCGAGATCTCCTCCGACGCCACGGTCTCGCTGATGGTCGACGGAGCACCGACCTCACGCGAGGTGCTGACCCTCGCCGCCGTCGTCAACCAGGGCAACTCGGGCGGCCCGCTGCTCTCTCTCGAGGGCACCGTGTCGGGCGTCGTCTTCGGCAAGGCCGCCTCCGTCGACAACGTCGGCTACGCCATCCCGCTCTCGGTCCTCACTCCCGTGGTCGAGCAGGCCGCCTCGCTGACGGACGCCGTCGATCCGGGGGCCTGCCGCTCGAAGTGAGCGGTCACGGCAGCGGTCCGTCGACCAGCACGAGGGTGAGGTCGTCGAGCCGCACCGTCTCGGGCCGCGCCGACTCGAGGTAGGCGGACACGCGCGGATCGACGGGGAAGCGCGCCGACCGCTCGATCGCGATGGCGACGATCCCTGCGGACGACGGATCGGTCGTCACCCGGTCGCCGATGTAGGGCACGTAGACGCCCGAGGACATGCCCTGCGCGAGGACCAGGCCGCCGTCGAGGCCGCGCTCGCGCAGCACGTCGGCCACCCGCGCGATCCCGGTCGGCCGCTCCTGGGCGATCCCCGCCGAGGTGGCGATCGCGATCACGAGGGAGGCGGCCAGCAGCACCGCGCCGGCGCCGCGGGCGAGGGTTGCGGGCAGCACGATCCCGCCGCGCAGTGCCTCCGCGATGCCGATGCCCGCCAGCGCGCAGAGGAGCCACGCCCACGCCGCGTAGTAGTGCGGCAGCGCGACCGAGCTGATCGCCAGGTGGAACACGAGGAGGAGCAGCGTCGCGGCGCCCAGGCAGAGCACCAGCGCGCGGCGCCGCGGAGCGAGCAGGGCCAGCAGGGTCCCGAGGAGCAGCACGGCGAGCGCCGCCGGCCCGATGCCGACGACCATGAACCAGAGGTTCGCCCACCACGGAGGGAAGACGTACGCGGTCCCGGCGACCTCGATCAGGTGGCCGTCGGCGTTGTGCTCGGACTGGAACTCGAGCAGATACCGGACCGCCTCGACCGGGTGCACCGGCAGGTAGGCGAGCACCCCGGTGACGACGAACGCGACGGAGAGGGCGAGGCCGCCCCGCAGAGCCCGGGCCCTGCTCCCCGACCACAGCAGCGGCAGCAGGAGCACGGGCGCGAGGACCGCGGTGGTCAGCTTCGAGGTGACCGACAGCGCCAGCAGCGCACCGGCCAGTGCGATCAGCCAGCCGCTCCGCCTGCCCGGCGAGGCGCGCGACCAGGTCCACGCCGCCGCCATCGCCGCGACGGCGAAGAGCACCATGAACGGCTCCAGGAGCGCGAGGCGGTCGATCCGGGTGCCGGCGCCCACGGCGGTGCGCGGGAGGAGGAGGAACAGGCCGGCCGGGACGAGCGCGAGCGTCGGGCCGAGCTCGCGCCGGAACCAGAGCCAGAGCACCACCCCGGTGAGGAACGCGGCCGCGCCGGCGGCGATCCTGCCCGCGAGCAGCCCCTCGCCGAGCAGCACCTGCGCGAGCCCGATCAGGTACTTCGCCGTCGGCGGATGCTCGAGGTTCGCGCTCACGTCGCCGTGCAGGTAGTCCCACCCCGCGGCGAGGTACACGGGCTCGTCCGACGAGATGTTCGCCGCTCCGAGGTTCCCGAAGCACTGGTAGAGCCCCCACAGCACGGTTCCGATCAGAGCCGCCCGCTTCACCCGCCCGATCCTAGGCGCCGATGCCCGCACCGCTCCACCGGTGGGCCCGGGCCCCGGCGACCGCGGCGGGTAGGATCGACGCGCATCCCGTCCCCCTCCCCTGGAGCCTCCAGCACATGGCAGACAGCCGCACCGCCGTTCCCGACACCACTGCGAACGCGGAGGCGACGCCCGAGCGGGAGCAGCCCTACGCGGCCCTCGGACTCAAGCCCGACGAGTACGCGAGCATCCGCGAGATCCTCGGCCGCCGCCCCACGAGCGGCGAGCTCGCGATGTACTCGGTGATGTGGAGCGAGCACTGCTCCTACAAGTCGTCGAAGATGTACCTCCGCCAGTTCGGGCAGAAGGTCTCCCCCGCCATGAAGAAGAACCTCATGGTCGGCATGGGCGAGAACGCCGGAGTGGTCGACGTCGGCGAGGGCTGGGCCGTCACCTTCAAGATCGAGAGCCACAACCACCCGAGCTACATCGAGCCCTTCCAGGGTGCGGCGACGGGGGTCGGCGGCATCGTCCGCGACATCATCTCGATGGGCGCCCGGCCGGTCGCGGTCATGGACGCGCTGCGCTTCGGGGCGATCGACGACCCCGACACCGCGCGCGTGGTGCACGGCGTCGTGGCCGGCATCTCCTTCTACGGCAACTGCCTCGGCCTGCCGAACATCGGCGGCGAGACCTACTTCGACTCGGTCTACCAGGGCAACCCGCTCGTCAACGCGCTGGCCGTCGGCGTCCTCCGCCACGAGGACCTGCACCTCGCGAACGCCCGCGGCGTCGGCAACAAGGTCGTGCTGTTCGGGGCGCGCACCGGAGGCGACGGCATCGGCGGCGCGTCGATCCTCGCCTCCGACACCTTCGCCGACGGCGGACCGACCAAGCGTCCCGCGGTGCAGGTCGGCGACCCGTTCGCCGAGAAGGTGCTCATCGAGTGCTGCCTCGAGCTGTTCCGCAAGGACCTCGTCGAGGGCATCCAGGACCTGGGCGCCGCGGGCATCTCGTGCGCCACCTCGGAGCTGGCCTCCAACGGCGACGGCGGCATGTTCATCGAGCTCGACTCGGTGCTGCTGCGCGACCCCTCGCTCACGGCGGAGGAGATCCTCATGTCGGAGTCGCAGGAGCGGATGATGGCCGTCGTCACGCCCGAGAAGCTCGACGCGTTCCTCGAGGTCGTCGGCAAGTGGGACGTCGAGACCAGCGTGCTCGGCGAGGTCACCGACTCCGGCCGCCTCATCATCAACTGGCACGGCGAGGAGATCGTCAACGTCGACCCGCGCACCGTCGCGGTCGACGGCCCGGTCTACGAGCGCCCGATCGAGTACCCCTCCTGGCTCGACGCGCTGCAGGCCGACTCCTCCTCCCGCCTGCCCCGCTCGACCGGCGGCGACGCGCTGCGCGCCGAGACCCTGGCGCTGCTGGGCTCGGCGAACCTCGCCGACAAGAGCTGGATCACCTCGCAGTACGACCGCTACGTGCTCGGCAACACCGCGCTCAGCTACCCCGACGACGGCGGCATGGTCCGCGTCGACGAGGAGTCGGGCCTCGGCTTCGCAGTCGCGACCGACGCGAACGGGCGCTGGTGCCAGCTCGACCCGGCGCAGGGCGCCCGCCTGGCGCTGGCGGAGGCGTTCCGCAATGTCGCCGTCACCGGAGCGACCCCGGTCGCGGTCTCGGACTGCCTCAACTTCGGCAGCCCCGAGAACCCCGAGGTGATGTGGCAGTTCCGCGAGGCCGTGGGCGCGCTCGCCGACGCCTGCCTCGAGCTCGAGATCCCCGTCACCGGCGGCAACGTCTCGTTCTACAACCAGACCGGCGACGTGCCGATCTTCCCGACCCCCGTCGTCGGCGTCCTCGGCGTGATCGACGACGTCGCGCGCCGCATCCCCTCCGGCTGGCAGGACGAGGGCGACAACCTCTACCTCCTCGGCACCACCCGCGACGAGCTCGACGGCTCCGCGTGGGCCGGCACCATCCACGACCACCTCGGCGGGCTGCCCCCGCAGCTCGACCTGGCCGCCGAGCGCGCGCTGGCCGAGCTGATCTCGGCGGGCGCGAAGGAGTCGCTCATCGCCTCCGCTCACGACCTCGCCGACGGCGGGCTCGTGGTGGCGCTGGCCGAGTCGGCGCTGCGCTTCGGCGTCGGGGCGCGCATCTGGCTCGACGAGCTGATGGAGCGCGACGGCGTCGACGCCACGGCCGCGCTGTTCTCGGAGTCGACCGGCCGTGTGCTCGTGTCGGTGCCGCGCGAGGACGACGTGAAGTTCCGCGGGCTCTGCGAGGGCCGGGGCTACCCGGTGCTGCGCATCGGCGTGACCGACGCGGCGACCCCCGCGGTCGAGGTGCAGGGCCTCTTCACGCTGCCGCTGGACGAGCTGCGCTCGGTGAACGGCGCCGTGCTGCCGCGCCACTTCGGCTGAGCCTCCGGGCGATCCGAGTCCGCAGGAGTCGCGGTGGTCGAGCTGGACCACCGCGACTCCTGCGGTACCGGTCAGCTCCGGATTTCCGTGATTACGGAATGTTTGCAATAGTCGAGGCATGACCTCCTCCCGAGACCTCGCCGGCGAGGTCGACGAGCTCCGAGCGCGGCTCGACCGCCTCGAGCGCGCCGACACCCCCGCCGCGCCCGCCGCAGACGATCCGCTCTGGGCCCTGACCGCTCTCCGCGAGCGCCTGCCCTCTCCCGGCGGAGTGGTCTTCGCCGGCTCGGTCGCCACCCCGGCCGGCCCCGTCGAGTGGCAGTACGGCCTCAGCACCGACGCGTTCTTCGAGCGCGACTGGGGAGCGAGCCCCGGGCCGACCGCGCTCGCCGCGCTGGGCAGCCCCGTGCGCCTGCGGTTCCTGCAGGCGGTGGCCGGCGGAGTCGAGACCGTCGCGCAGCTCGCCGAGAGCGAGGGCGCAGGCACCACCGGGCAGATCTACCACCACGTCAACCAGCTGGTCGCCGCCGGCTGGCTGGAGGCGCGCGGCCGCGGCCGCTACGGCGTCCCGCCGGAGCGCCTCGTCCCCCTGCTCGTGATCCTGCTCGCCTCCGGAGGACCCCGATGACCCGCCGCCGCCTCGCCCTCGCCGCCGCCTCCGCCGCGGCCGTCGTCCTGCTCGGCGGAGTGCTGCTCCGCCCCTCCGCTCCCACCCTCTCGACCGAGGCGACGGGCGACGCCGAGATCGCCGGGTGGCTCCGGACCGACGTCGGGGACGGGGCGCGGAACCACCTCGTC
The DNA here is from genome assembly GCF_002931195.1 of Rathayibacter sp. AY1C2. Lineage (NCBI taxonomy): Bacteria > Bacillati > Actinomycetota > Actinomycetes > Micrococcales > Microbacteriaceae > Rathayibacter > Rathayibacter sp. AY1C2. Next base: position 22,450 of record NZ_PSWG01000022.1, read on the forward strand.
GCCGCCGTGATCACGCCCGACGGCGTGCGCTACGGCGGACTCGGAGCCGACGAGCGGACCGAGGTCGAGATCGGATCGGTCACGAAGACGATGACCGCGCTCCTCCTCGCCCGGAGCGCCGCCGAGGGGACGGTCGGGCTCGAGGACCCCGCCGCCGAGCACGCCGACGTCGGCGGCTTCACCGGGACGCTCGAGGAGCTGGCGACCCATCGCTCCGGCCTGCCGCGACTCCCCACCGGTATCGGCGACCTCGCCTCGACGCTCGTCGCCCAGCTGCGCGGCACGGACCCCTACGCGGGCTGGTCGGCCGACGACGTCCTCCGGCAGGCCGCCGAGGCGGACCAGGGCGAGCACGTGCACGCCTACTCGAACCTCGGTGCCGCGGTACTGGGCCAGACGCTCGCCCGCGCCGAGGGCCGCGACTACGCCGATCTCCTCCGCGAGCGCGTCCTCGATCCGCTCGGGATGACCGCGACCTCCGTCCCTGAGACCGCGGACGCCCTCCCCGCCGACGCGCCGACCGGCTTCTCGGCGAGCGGGCGGTCCGTCGACGCGTGGACGATGGCGGGCTACGCGCCGGCGGGCGGCGTCCGCTCCACGGCGGCGGACATGGCCCGCTACGCGCAGGCCCTCCTCACCGACGACCCCGCGCTGGGGGTGCCCGCGGCGAGCGTCCTGGATCCGCGGTCCGACGCCGACGGGGCGCGGATCGGCCTCGGCTGGTTCACCTCGGAGTCGGAGGACGGCGGATCCGTGACCTGGCACAACGGAGGGACCTCCGGCTACTCGACGATGCTCGCGATGGACCGGGAGCGCGGCGTGGCCGTGTTCGTCAACGGGGACACGGCGAGCTCGGTCGACGAGCTCGGTCTGCGCCTGCTGCAGCGCGCCGGGGAGGAGTCGTGATGATCGCCTCGATCCTCGTCCTGCTCGTCGTCGCGTTCACCGTCGGCCGCTTCGCCCTGGGGAGCATCCCCCGGCGCCGGGCGGCCGGGTTCCTCGACCGCGACCGCGTCCGGACGCTCGCCCGCGGCGTCGAGGCCGTCGCCGTGCTGCTGCTCGGGCGGGCGCTCGTCGACTGGTCGGCGCTGACGCTGCTCCCCTGGGCCGTGCTGGTGGCTCTCACCGCGGCCGGGGCGGCCGGCGCCGTGCTGCGCTGGGACGGGCTGCCGTGGTTCGAGGACCCGGCGCGCCGCCGCTCGCGGACGACCGGGCTCGCGGCGACCGTCGCCGTGTCGGCGGTCCTGATCGGCGTCCTGGGCTGAGCGCCGCGCACGTGCCGTCGGATCCGCGCCTTCCGCGGTGGTCGCGTGCTGCTGCGAGGCGGGAGGAGTGGCGGCGGGCGGGAGCGGCGTCAGCCGGTCTGCGCGGGGAGGTCGTCGGGCTCGGCGTTGTCGAGGACGCGGCCGTTCTGGTCGCCGACGCTCAGGACGGTCGTCGGGCGGAGGTTGAGGATGTCGCCGCCGTAGAGGCTGTCGATGTCGACGCCGTCGCGGCGCACCGAGTTCAGCGCGGAGAGGTAGTCGGAGCTGATGCAGAACCGGTCCGCGATCCGCTCGCTGATATCGCCCGCTGCCACCAGGTAGGAGGCCGGGGCGCCGTCGGAGGCGGTGCTCGCCGTCCCGGTCGCGCCGACGCGGGTGCCGCGGTCGCGCACGCGCTCGAGGTCGACGCCGTCGAGCGTCCCCTCGTCGAGCGCCTGGACGACGCACTCGCCCGAGACGTCCTCGACGGGTGCGGGAGTGGTCGAGACGCTCGGCACCGGCCGCGGCGTGGACTCGGCTCCGGCGGCGGGCGGTGCGGTCGAGGCGGTCGAGGCGGTCGAGGCGGTCGGCTCGGCGGGTGCGGCGGCGGGGCTCGTCGCCTCCGCCGTGCAGCCGGCGAGCAGGACCACGGCGGAGAGGGCGATCACGAGGCGCTGCGTCGTCCGGACCATTCCGCGACTCTAACCCGGCACCCGGGCGGCCGGGCGCCACCGCGCCCAGCGGGCTGCGGGCGATCCGGTCGAGGCCGCTGGACCCGGCCGACGCGCAGGCCCGACCGAGGCGGGGCTCGGGCGGCCCCTGGACGGCGCGCCCCCGATTGACCTCCCCCGTCGATCGCACCCATGCCGAGCGCCTGTTGGACACGCGGCCCGAACCGGAGTCGACTGCGACCATGCAGTACACGCACCTCGGTCGCACCGGCCTGTCCGTCTCCCGCACCGTCCTCGGCACCATGAACTTCGGCATGCAGACCGAGGAGAACGACTCGTTCGCGATCATGGACCGCGCGCACGAGCTCGGCGTCAACTTCTTCGACACCGCCAACGTGTACGGAGGCGAGGCCGGCCGCGGCGCCACCGAGGAGATCGTGGGCCGCTGGTTCGCGCAGGGCGGCGAGCGCCGCGAGCGCACCGTCCTCGCGACCAAGGTCTTCGGCGACATGGGCGAGTTCGCCGCTCCCGGAGCCGAGCGCGGCCGCGACTCCTGGCCCAACGGCGGCCGCCTCTCGGCGCTCACCCTGCGCCGCGCGCTCGACGAGAGCCTCCGCCGCCTGCAGACGGACCACATCGACCTCTACCAGTTCCACCACGTCGACCGGACGACTCCCTGGGACGAGATCTGGCAGGCGACGGAGGTCGCCGTCCAGCAGGGCAAGGTCCTCTACGTCGGCTCCAGCAACTTCGCCGGCTGGCACCTCGCCCAGGCGCAGGAGGCGGCGCGCGCCCGCCACTTCACCGGCCTCGCCTCCGAGCAGTCGATCTACAACCTGCTCGTCCGCGACGTCGAGCGCGAGGTCCTGCCCGCCGCGCTGCACTACGGGCTCGGCGTCATCCCCTGGTCGCCGCTGCAGGGCGGGCTGCTGGGCGGCGTCCTCGAGAAGACCGCGGAGGGCGGGCGCCGCTCCTCCGAGCGCACCCTCGCCGCGATCGAGGAGCACCGTCCCGCGCTGGAGCAGTGGGAGGCGTTCGCCCGCGAGCGCGGCGAGGCGCCCGGCGAGCTGGCGCTGGCGTGGCTCCTCCACCAGCCCGCCGTCACCGGTCCGATCACCGGGCCGCGGACGCTCGAGCAGCTCGAGAGCGCCGTCGCCGCCGTCGACATCACCCTCGACGCCGAGGCCCTCGCGCGCCTCGACGAGATCTTCCCCGGCCACCGGACAGCCCCCGAGGACTACGCCTGGTGACCACCCACCCCACTGCGAAGGAGCATTCATGAAGCAGCGCACTCTCGGCGACGTCCAGGTCGGCGCGATCGGACTCGGCGGCATGCCGATGTCGATCGAGGGCCGCCCGGACCGCGAGCGCTCGATCGCCACGATCCACGCCGCCCTCGACGCCGGCGTGACCCTGATCGACACGGCCGACGCCTACCACCTCGCCACCCAGGACGACCTCGGCCACAACGAGCTGCTGATCGCGGAGGCGCTGCGCAGCTACGGCGGCGACACCTCCGCCGTGCTCGTCGCCACCAAGGGCGGCCACCTGCGCCGCGAGCCCGGCCCCTGGGATCAGGACGGCCGCCCCGAGTACCTCAAGGAGGCGGCCCGCGCGTCCGCGAAGCGCCTCGGCGTCGACGCGATCGGCCTCTACCAGTACCACCGGCCCGACCCGGCGGTCCCCTACGCCGACTCGATCGGAGCGCTGGCCGAGCTGCTCGACGAGGGCGTCGTCCTCCGCGCGGGCATCTCTAACGCCGACCCTGACCAGATCCGCGAGGCGCACGGCATCCTCGGCGAGCGGCTGGTCTCGGTGCAGAACCAGTTCTCGCCGTCGTTCCGCTCCAGCGAGCCGGAGCTCGAGCTCTGCGCCGAGCTCGGACTGGCGTTCCTGCCGTGGAGCCCGCTCGGCGGCATCTCCTCGGCGGGCGAGCTCGGCTCGCGCTACTCCGCGTTCGCGGCGGTCGCCGAGGCCCGCGGCGTGACGCCGCAGGTCGTCTGCCTCGCCTGGGAGCTGGCGAAGGCCCCGGTCGTGCTGCCGATCCCGGGCGCCTCCCGCCCCGAGAGCATCCGCGACTCCGCCACGGCGGCCGACCTGGAGCTCACGCCCGAGGAGCTGGCCTCGCTCGACTGAGCCCGTTCAGGACGGAGGAGGGATCCGGTCGAGGCACCGGTCCGACGCGGATCGCGGGATCTCGGCGCTGGTCCCTCCTCCGTTGCGAGCGCGTTCCGACTCAGACCGCGTCCTGCAGCGGCTGCGGGAGGGCCGAGACGAACGCGCGGGCCGCGGCGCTCGGACGTTCCGGCACCGCCACCATCGTCCGCCACACCAGGAGCGGATCGGCGAGCGCCACCGCCCGCAGCCCGGCCGGGCGCTTCTCGGCGAAGTGCGCCGGCACGACCGCGATCCCCATGCCGTACTCGACCAGGTCGAGCAGCGTGTGCACGTCGTTCACCTCGAGCTCGACCTCGAACGCGAGGCCGTGCGCCGCGAACGCCCGCGCCGCGAGGTGACTCGCCGCCCAGTGCTCCTGCAGCCCCACGATCGTCTCGCCCGCCAGGTCCGGGATGCGGCAGCCGACGCGGCTCGCGAGCGGGTGACCCGGGCGCACGAGCACCGCGAAGCCCTCGCTCGCCAGCGGCATCGTCCGCACGCCGCCCGGCACGGCTCCGATGTCGGCGACCAGCGCCAGGTCGAGGCGGCCGGCGGCGACGGAGTCGAGCAGCGTGCCGGACCCCTCGTGGATCAGCCGGAGCGCGACTCCCGGGTGCTGCTCGCGGAAGGTCGCGAGCTCACGCGGCAGGTGCACGCCGCCGAGGCACTCCTCCGTGCCGACCGCGAGGCTCCCGCGGAGCACCCCCTGCACAGCGAGCACCGCGTCGCGGGCGGCGAGCGCGCTGGCGACCGAGCGCTCCGACTCCGCGAGCATCGCCCGACCGGCCGGCGTCAGCTCGACCCGGCGCGTGCTGCGGGTGAAGAGGGGGCTGCCCAGCTCGCTCTCGAGCGCGCGGATCGACGCCGAGAGGCCCGACTGCGAGATCTGCAGAGCGCTCGCGGCGCGGGTGAAGTGCTGCTCCTTCGCGACGGCGAGGAAGTGTTCGAGCTGACGCAGTTCCATGGGTCCATCCTCGTCGCGCGGGCGGAGGAGCGGGGACCGGACCCGGCACTCCCCAGCGGCCGCGCGGCCTCCCGGTGCGGAGCCGGCCGTCTGGTACGGCGGCGGCCGTCGCGAGGGCCGGCCCGGCTCAGGCGTCGGCGGACGAGATCGCGAGGACGATCGCCGTCAGCGTCGCCCGCAGGCGCTCGAGCGACGCGGGCTCCGACTCGTCCTCGAGGATCGACTGCTTGACCGCGTCGTCGTAGCCCGCCACCAGCAGGCGCACGGCCGTCGTCGGCTCGAGGGAGAACTCACGGCGCACCTGGCGCAGCGCCCCGTGCACGATCTGCACGAGCGAGGCGTCGAAGCCGGCGCGGAAGTCGCGGTACTGCGGAGCGATCCGCGGGTCGCGGAGCGCGAGCAGCTCGAACTCCGACTCGACCACGCACCAGCGGCGGTTGTCGGTGGCAGGACCCTGGAGGAAGTCGAGGATGACCACGGCCAGCGTCTCGGCCGTCAGCGGCTCGTCGGCCGAGACGACGCGCGGGATCGTGCGGTCCATCTGCTCGACGAGGGCGGTCACCCGGGCGCCGTTCTCCCGCTCCATGAGCGCGAAGAACAGCTCCTCCTTGCTGGAGAAGTTGGAGTAGAAGGCGCCGCGCGAGAACCCGGCGCGCTCGCAGATCTGCTCGACGGACGCGCTGTGCACGCCGGTCTCGGCGAAGACGTCGTAGGCCGCGTCGAGCAGGCGCTCGCGGGTGCGGCCGCGGCGGGAGGTCTCGGGAGGGGTGGAGTCGATCGCCGTCATCACCAGCCTCCTGCCCGCCCTGTCAACACCTTCGACGCCGTTCACCTTATCCGATACATTCACGTATCGAATACGGTCCTGTATCGGATACGCTCGTGTATCGGAGCCCGGCTCCGCCCTGGTACAGAGACGTATCGCCACCCTCCCCACCCATCGTCAGGAGACCGCGTGTCGTCGCTGCTCTACCGTCTCGGTCGTCGCGTGTACCGCGCCCACCGCCTCGTCGCCGTCCTGTGGCTGCTGATCGTGGTGGCGGGCGGAGGAGGAGCGCTGCTGCTCAACCAGGGCACCGACAACACGTTCTCCATCCCGGGCACGCAGTCGCAGACCGCCCTCGACCAGCTCGAGCGCACCTTCCCCCAGGTCAGCGGCACGTCCGCGCGGTACGTGGTCGTCGCGCCCGACGGAGGCAGCGTCCAGGACGCCGACGTGAAGGGCCCCGTCAGTGACGCGGTCGCCGCGCTCGGCGACGTCGACGAGGTCGCGGCCGTCACGGACCCCTACTCCGACAGCGTCTCCGGCACGATCTCCGACGCCGGGAACGCCCTCGTCATCACCGCCCAGATGGACGGCTCCGCCACCACCACGAGCCCCGAGAGCCGCGACGCGCTGAAGGCCGAGGCGACGACCCTCCAGGACGCGCTGCCCGCCGGCTCCGTGGTCTCGCTCGGCGGCGACCTCTTCGCCCAGAACCTCCCCGGCGTGACCATCACGGAGGCGATCGGCCTCGTGGTCGCCCTCGTCGTCCTCGTGCTCACCTTCGGCTCGTTCCTGGCCGCCGGCATGCCGCTGATCACCGCACTGCTCGGCGTCGCCCTCTCGATGTCGGCCATCTTCATCGCCACCCGCTTCGCCTCGATCTCCTCGACCACGCCGCTCCTGGCGCTGATGCTGGGCCTGGCGGTCGGCATCGACTACGCCCTCTTCATCATCAGCCGCCACCAGGACCAGCTGAAGCAGGGCATGGACCCGGAGGAGTCGACCGCGCGGGCGACCGCGACCGCGGGCTCCGCCGTCGTCTTCGCGGGCCTGACCGTGATCATCGCGCTCGTCGGCCTCTCGGTCGCGGGCATCCCGTTCCTCACCACGATGGGCGTCGCAGCGGCGGGCGGAGTCGCGATCGCCGTGGTCATCGCGCTCACCCTGACCCCCGCCCTCCTCGGCTTCGCCGGCGCGCGGCTGCGCCCGAAGGAGCGCCGCGCGAAGAAGAAGGCCGCGAAGGCCGCCGCCGCCGCGGGCACCCACGTCGACACCGAGGCGCACGAGGAGGCGGCGACCGCCTCCCCCGGCGGCCACGTGCACGCCGAGGTCCCGCGCGGGTTCTTCCGCGGCTGGGTCCGGGTCGTCACGCGCTTCCCGATCGTGACGATCATCGCGGTGATCGGCGTGCTCGGCGTCGCGAGCATCCCGGCGCTCAGCCTCCGCCTCGCCCTGCCGGACGCCGGCTACCAGGCCGAGGGCACTCCCGCGCGCACCACCTACGACCTGCTCGCCGAGAACTTCGGCGCCGGCTACAACGGCCCGCTCATCGTCACCGGCACGATCATCGGCTCGACCGATCCGCTCGGCCTGATGGACGACCTCAAGGGCGAGATCGAGAAGCTCGAGGGAGTCGCCTCGGTGCCGCTCGCGACGCCCAACGAGACCGCCGACACCGGCATCATCCAGGTCATCCCCGAGGGCGGCCCCGACTCCGAGGCCACCAAGGCGCTGGTCGCCGAGATCCGCGACAAGCACGACTACTTCCAGCAGGAGTACGGCGTCGACCTCGCGGTGACCGGCCAGACCGCGGTCGGGATCGACATCTCGGACACGCTCGCCAAGGCCCTCCTGCCGTTCGGCCTGCTCGTCGTGGGCCTGTCGCTGGTGCTGCTGACGATGGTGTTCCGCTCGCTCTGGGTGCCGATCAAGGCGACGCTGGGCTACCTGCTGTCGGTCGGCGCGTCCTTCGGCGCCGTGGCGGCGGTGTTCGAGTGGGGATGGTTCTCGGACGCTCTGCACGTCGACAAGACGGGCCCGATCATCAGCTTCATGCCGATCATCCTGATGGGCGTGCTCTTCGGCCTCGCGATGGACTACGAGGTGTTCCTGGTCTCGCGGATGCGCGAGGACTACGTGCACGGGAGGCCGGCGCGCGCCGCTGTCGAGTCGGGCTTCGTCGGCTCGGCCAAGGTGGTCACGGCCGCCGCGGTCATCATGTTCTCGGTCTTCGCCGCCTTCGTGCCGGAGGGGGACACCAACATCAAGCCGATCGCGCTCGGGCTCGCCGTGGGCGTCTTCGTCGACGCGTTCATCGTGCGGATGACGCTGGTGCCCGCCGTGCTGCACCTGCTCGGCGACCGCGCCTGGCACATGCCGCGCTGGCTCGACCGCGTCCTCCCGTCCTTCGACGTCGAGGGCGAGGGCCTCACGAAGGAGCTCGCGCTGGCCGACTGGCCGGAGCCCGGATCCACGGACGTGATCGCGGCCGAGGACCTCCGCCTCGACGGACCCGACGGTCCCGTCTACAGCGGCGTCTCGCTGCGGGTCGCTCCCGGCTCCTCCCTCGTGGTCCACGGGCCGCACCGCTCCGGCCGCACCGCGCTGCTGCTGAGCATCGCCGGTCGGCTCGCCCCCGACTCCGGGCGCCTGAAGGTCGCGGGCCTGGTCGTGCCGATCCGCTCCGCCGCCGTGCGCGGCCGGGTCGGGCTGGTGCGCCTCGCCGGAGCCGCCGACCCCGTCGCCGACGTCCGGTCGGCCCTGGAGTCGGCTCCGCCGATCCTGGTGCTCGACGACCTCGACACGGTCACCGACCCGCAGCTGCGCGGCGCGATCCGGGCCGAGCTCGACGCCGCCCGCGCCGCCGACGACGCGTTCACCGTGGTCGCCTCCTCCGTCGACGCCGAGGCGCTCGACGACCTCCTCCCCTCCGACCGCGGCGTGCTCGCGGTCTCGCCCGCGGCCGAGCGCCGCGCGATCGCAAAGGTCCTCTGACAGATGGCTCTCCTCTCCCTCGAACGCCCCCGCGGCGTCAAGAAGGTGTCCTGGCTGACCCTTCTCGGGATCGTCCTGGTCCCCCTCGTCATCGGCGGCCTCCTGGTGTGGGCGCTGTGGAACCCGACCGAGCGACTCGACACGATCACGGCCGCCGTGGTCAACGAGGACACCCCGGTCGAGATCAACGGGCAGACCGTGCCGCTCGGGCGCCAGCTCGCGGCCGGCCTGGTGACGGGCGGCACCGACTCCGCGAGCTCGGACGCCCTCTCCTCCACCCCCTCGGCGAGCGCGACGCCGTCCGCGAGCACGACCCCGGTGCCCAACGTCTCCGGCTCGGACTCGACGGGCAACTTCACCTGGGTCCTCACGGACAAGGACGACGCCGCCAAGGGCCTCGCCGACGGCAGCTACGCGACCGTCGTGACGATCCCCTCCTCCTTCTCCGCCGCCGCCACCTCGTACTCCGGCGACGCCGCGGAGGCGACGAAGGCGACCATCGACATCGCCACCAGCGAGAAGGCCAAGCTCGTCGACGACGCCATCTCGGCCACCGTGACCAGCACCGCCACCTCGCTGCTCAACACGCAGCTGACCACGGCCTACCTCGAGAACGTCTACGTCGGCTTCAACACCCTCAACGAGCAGATCGGCCAGGCGGCCGAGGGCGCGGGCACGCTCGCCGACGGCGCCGACCAGCTCGGCACCGGCGCCTCGACCCTCGCCGACGGCACGAGCAGCCTCGCCGACGGGATCGACGAGCTCGCCACCGGCGCCTCCTCGCTCTCGGACGGCGTCGGGCAGATCGGCACCGGAGCCTCGTCCCTCGCCGACGGCGTGGGGCAGCTGGGCACCGGAGCCTCCGACCTCTCCGGCGGAGTCGCGCAGCTGGCCACCGGTGCGCGCGGCCTCTCCGGCGGAGTGGGACAGCTCGCGACGGGCGCCCGCGACTCGGCGACCAAGACGACCGCGCTGCAGGGCGGCGCCTCCGACCTGGCCGACGGGCTCGACCAGCTGAGGGAGGGAGTGGTGAGGACCGGCGACGGGACCCAGCAGGTCGCCGCCCTCAGCGCCGGCGCCGCCGCCGCCACTGCGGGGACCTTCGAGGCGCTCAGCGCCGCGCTCGAGGGCTGCGAGACGACGCAGTGCCTCGCCGCGCGCGCCGTCATCGCCTCGGCGGGCGGACCCACCGGCGCGACCACCCTCGCCACGACGACCGCGGGAGCCGTCGCCGGGATCGACGCGGGCATCCGCCTCGGCGGCGACGGGCAGCCCTCGCTGATCGACGCGGTCGGGCAGTCCGCCACCGGCGCGCGCACTCTCTCGGGGGGCATCGGACAGCTGTCCGGCGGCCTGACGCAGCTCGCGGACGGCGCGGACGACGCCGCGGACGGAGCGTCCCAGCTCGCCGACGGCCTCGACACCACGGCGGCCGGGTCCGCGCAGCTCGCGACCGGCGCCACCACCGCCGCGGCCGGCGCCCGCGACCTCGCGACCGGCGCGACCACCGCCGCGGGCGGTGCCGCCGACCTCGCCGCGGGAGCCTCCTCCGCCGCCGACGGAGCCGACCAGCTCGCCGACGGCGCGAGCGGGGTCTCGGACGGCGCCGTGCAGCTCGCCGACGGCACCCGCACGCTCGCGACCGGCCTCGACGCCGCGGTCGCGCAGCTCCCGACCTACACCGAGTCGGAGTCGACGAACCTCGCCGACGTCGTCTCGGACCCGGTCGAGAACGCGAGCAGCGCGACCGACCTGTTCGGAGCCTCCAGCGTCCCGTTCTTCGCGACGATCGCCCTCTGGCTCGGCGCCCTCGCGACGTTCCTGGTGCTCGCGGCGTTCTCGCACCGTGCACTCTCCTCGACCCGCTCCTCCGCGGCGCTCGCCCTCTCCTCCTACGTGCCGGCGCTCGTGATCGGCGTGGTGCAGGGACTCGCGGTCGCGATCGTGATGAGCGACGTCGCGGGCCTGGAGCCGGGCCGCTGGGTCGGCTTCGCCCTCCTGGCGATGCTCACCGGCGCCTCGTTCGCCGCGGTGAACCAGGGGCTGGTCGCCCTGCTCGGAGGGATCGGCCGCTTCCTCGCGATGGTCGCGGCGGTGATCGCGCTCGGCGCGGGCATCATCTCGACGGTCCCCGGGCTGTTCGACGACGTGCTCGGGTTCCTGCCGCTCTCGGCGGCGCAGAACGCGCTGTCCGGAGTGGTCGAGGGCACCGACGGCACGGCCGGCGCCGTCGTCGGCCTGGTGATCTGGCTGCTGTTCGGGCTGCTGCTCACCGTCGCCGCGATCGCCCGTCGCCGGGTCGTCTCGGTCCGCGCCCTGCACCGCACCGCGGAGGCGTAGGCCGCGCCTCGCGCCACTCCTCCCCCGAACCGGGGACGGGTGGCGCGAGGATCGCGCCACCGACGCGCCTCTCCGGGCGACCGGTCCCGGCCGGGGCTAGCCTGACGCGATGGAGTCGGAACCGATGGCGATCCGGACGCGACGGGTGTACGGCCCGTCGGTCCTGCGACGCCTCCGCGCCCTCCTCCTGCGGCTCCTCGGCGCCGGCCTCGCGGCCGTGCTCATCCCGTTCGCCGTCCTCGCGGACCGCCGCGGCGTCCTCGACGAGTCGGTGCTCGCGCTCGGGCTCCTCGCCCTCACCGTCGTCATCGGACTGGCCTCGGCGGTCTCGCTCTTCGTCGTCTCCCCCACCCGCGTGATGACGACCGAGACGCAGGTCGTGCTGATGCGCGGCCGCCGCCGCCGCGAGCAGTGGCCCCGCCGGTCGGTCCGCTTCCTCGAGTCCGCCGACGGCGACGGCTTCGTCGCCTGGTGCCGCGGAGACGGAGTCGAGGTCCGCTGCGGCCACTTCCGCCCGGAGGACCTCGCCGCCCTGCTCGCCGACCTCGGCGCCGCCGCCCGCGTCCGCGACGCCCTGCCGCCCGCTCTGGCCGGGCCCGCCTCGGCCGTCCGCTTCCGGCCGCACCGCGCTCCGCTCCAGCGCCGGGCGGTCGCCCTGGTCGTCGTCGCCACGGAGGCGTTCGCCGCCGGCGTCCTGGCCGTCGCCCTCGCGGGATCCCCGTCGGGCGACCGCGCGCAGATCGCGCTGGGGGCGGTCGTCGTGGCGCTCTCCCTCCCGCTCGGGCTGGTCGCCGCGCGGCTGGCGCTGCGGCCCGGGCTGCCGGGCTCGATCGTGGTGTCGGAGTCGGCCATCCAGATCGACGGGCTGATCTTCCCGCTCGAGGCTCTGCGCTCGGTCGTCGCCTCGAGCCCGACGGGGAGCCGGAGCCTCCGCCTGACCCTCACCGAGACGAACGGCCGCATCACGGAGGTCCCCCTCGGGCTGCGGGTGCCGACGCTGCGGCGCGACCAGCTCTTCCCCGACTACCCGCTGCTGCTCGGCGTGCTGCGCGAGCGCACGGCGGGGCTGCTGCGGATCGAGGGCTGAGGCTCAGTCCTCGGCGCCGTCGGCGATGCGCTGGTGGTGGTGGATGACCTCGGCGACGATGAACCCGAGGAACTTCTCGGCGAACGCCGGGTCGAGGTGCGACTCCTCGGCGAGCGCCCGCAGCCGCGCGATCTGGCGCGCCTCGCGCTCGAGGTCCGCGGCGGGCAGCCCGTGCGCGGCCTTCAGCCGGCCGACCTTCTGCGTGAACTTGAAGCGCTCGGCGAGCAGGTGGATCAGCGCCGCGTCGATGTTGTCGATGCTCTGACGGATCTGCACGAGCTCGGCCCGCGCCAGGGACTCCTCGTGCGACGGCTCCTCGTGCGACAGCTCCTCGGTCATGCCCCGACCCTAACGGACCGCCCCCGGACACGACGACGGCCCCTGCCCGGAGTCCGGGAGGGGCCGTCGAGAGGGCCCGGTCAGTCGACCAGGTTGATCTGCACGGGGATGTTGCCGCGGGTGGCGTTGGAGTACGGGCAGAGCTGGTGCGCCGCATCGGCCACCTTCTGCGCGTCCTCGGAGCTCGCCTTCGGCACGTAGACGTCGAGCTCGACCGAGAGGCCGAAGCCGTCGGAGTCGTTCTTCCCGATCGAGACGCTGGCCGAGACGGCCGCGTCGGTCGTGTCGATCTTCAGCTGGCGACCGGCTCCGTGCAGGGCGCTGAGGAAGCAGGCGGAGTAGCCGGCCGCGAACAGCTGCTCGGGGTTGGTCCCCTCGCCGGAGCCGCCGAGCTCCTGCGGGGCGCGGGTGTCGAGGTCGAGACGGTCGTCCTCGGTGCGGACGTGGCCGTCGCGTCCTCCACCGGAGGCGTGGGCGATGGCGGTGTAGAGAGCATCCATCCCCCCATCCCACCACTCGGCCGCCGTGAGTCGGGTGAACGCGGGATGCACGTCCGTGCGTTCTCCCGGGAATCCCCCTCGGGAACGCTCCGGGGAGCGTCAAGCCCCTCCCCCTCGGCGCCCTCCGGGTGTGCGGTGGAGGGACACCGACCCCGACCGGCGCGAGCCGGAGAACGGACACGAGCATGCGAGCACTCACCTGGCAGGGCATCGAGAAGGTCTCGGTCGAGACCGTCCCCGACCCCCGCATCCAGCAGCCGACCGACGCGATCGTCCGGATCACCTCGACCGCGATCTGCGGCTCCGACCTGCACCTCTACCGCCTCCTCGGGCCCTACATCGACCGCGGGGACGTGCTCGGCCACGAGCCCATGGGCGTCGTCGAGGAGGTGGGCTCCGGAGTCACCACCCTGAAGCCCGGCGACCGGGTCGTCGTGCCCTTCACCATCGCCTGCGGCGAGTGCTTCATGTGCCGCCGAGGGCTGCAGTCGCAGTGCGAGACGACGCAGGTCACCGAGTACGGCTCGGGAGCGGCGCTCTTCGGCTACACGAAGATGTACGGCCAGGTCCCCGGCGGGCAGGCCGAGCTGCTCCGCGTGCCGCTGGCCGACTACAACACGATCGTCGTCGGCACGGACCTGCCGGACGAGCGCTACCTCTTCCTCAGCGACATCGTGCCCACCGCCTGGCAGGGCGTGGAGTACGCGCAGGTGCCCGACGGCGGGACCCTGGTCGTCTTCGGACTCGGCCCGGTCGGCCAGTTCGCGGCGCGGATCGGCGCCCACCGCGGCTACCGCGTCCTCGCCGTGGAGCCCGTCGCCGAGCGGCGCGCGATGGCCGAGCGGTACGGCGTGGAGACGTTCGACCTGTCCGACGACATCGCCGCGCAGCTGCGCGACCTCACGGACGGGCGCGGCCCCGACTCCGTCGTCGACGCGGTCGGCATGGAGGCGCACGGCTCGCCTGTCGGCTCGTTCGCGCAGTCGATGGCGGGGCTCCTGCCCGACCCGATCGCCCGCAAGGCGATGGACACGGTCGGCGTCGACCGCCTCGCCGCAGTGCACGCCTCCCTCGACCTGGTGCGCCGCGGCGGCACCGTGTCGCTGAGCGGGGTCTACGGCGGAGAGGCCGACCCGATGCCGCTGAAGTCGATGTTCGACAAGCAGGTGACGGTGCGGATGGGCCAGTGCAACGTGAAGCGCTGGATCGACGACCTGCTGCCGCTGGTGGAGGACTCCTCCGATCCGCTCGGCGTGATGGACCTCGTGACCCACCGGGCGCCGCTCGAGGACGCTCCGGCCCTCTACGAGACCTTCCAGAAGAAGGAGGACGGCTGCATCAAGGTCGTCCTGCACCCCTAGCCGGGGAACAGCGAAGGCGGCGCCCCCCGAGGGGAGCGCCGCCTTCGCGGTACTGCCGAGACCTACTTGAAGACGTCCTTGACGTCCTCGCCGGCCTTCTTGGCCGAGGCCGCGGCCTGGTCCTTCTGGCCTTCGGCCTTCAGGCTGTCGTCGTTCTTGTGGTCGCCCAGGGCTTCCTTCGCCTTGCCGGCGATGTCCTGAGCGGCGTTCTTGATCTTGTCATCGAGCCCCATGGTGGTGCCTCCTTCGCTGATCGTTGGCACGACCGTAGGACCGGGAACTGCCCGCTTCCTGGGAGCGGGAAGGGGCTTGCCCGGGTGCCCGCTGGACTGCGATGATTCGCGCCCTCGACCGGTGCCGGCCGGTCGAGGGCGCGGGATCAGGTCGCCGGGGTGGCGGACTCGGACGGAGCGGACTGCGAGGGCGCGTTCGTGGGCGTCTGCGACGATCCGTCGTCGGCGCTGGTGGGCACCGCGCTCCCCGACTGGTACGGCGTCTGGGCGTCGCCGGTGCAGCCGGCCAGCAGGCCGATCGTCAGGGCGGAGGCGCCGAGCGCCCCGAGGACCCGTGCGGCGCTCACTTGCCCGTCACCGCGTCCTTGACGGCCCCCACTGCCTTCTCGACGATGTTCGGCTTCGGGTCGGTGCCGTAGAGGCGCTCGTCCGGCTGCGTGGGCGGGGGCATCGGGACGTTGCCGCCGGGCTCCGCGACACGGTAGCTGAACTCTCCCTTGCCGTCCGGGGTCGGGCCCGAGGCCCAGCTGCCCTCGGAGGCCGCTGCTCCGTCCGAGAAGTTGATGTACTCGTACGACACGGAGCGCTCCTCCTTCGAGATCGGGAAGTTCGAGGGCACGGGCAGGTCCTCCCGGCCCTCCGCGCGCAGCTCGGCGGCCGCCGCGATCCACTGGTTCTGGTGCATGGTGTCGCGGGCCAGGAGGAACGACAGGAGGTCGCGCACGCCGTGGTCGTCGGTCATGTGGTAGAGCCGGGCGACCTGGAGCCGGCCCTGCATCTCCGCGTTCGCGTTGGCGGTGAAGTCGGCCAGCAGGTTGCCGCTGGCGGTGATGTAGGAGCCCTGCCACGGGTTGCCCATGCTGTCGACGGGGCGCGCGCCGGCGCCGGCCACGATGGCGTGCTGCACGTCGGAGCCGCCGATGACCGCCGCGAGCACGGGGTCCTTCTTCATCGCGTCCTCGGACTGCTCGACCGGGGCCTTCTCGAGCAGCTGGGCGATCATCACGGCGATCATCTCGACGTGGCCGAACTCCTCGGCGCCGATGCCGAAGAGCAGGTCCCGGTACTTGCCCGGGTCGTGGGCGTTCCAGGCCTGGAAGCCGTACTGCATCGCCACGGTGATCTCGCCGTACTGGCCGCCGAGCACCTCCTGGAAGCGGCGGGCGAAGACCGCGTCGGGCTTCGAGGGCGTGGACGTGAACTGGAGTTCCTGACGGTGGAAGAACATGACTGGTTGCCTTTCCGGGGTAGCCGGGCGGATCCGGGTGCGGACGTCCGATGTCTGTCCTCTCGACGGTAGGGAGCCCTGTTCGCGGGTCAGAAGGGGCTTGACGAGGCGGCGGAGCAGTCGATCCACGGGCCCTCTGCGACCCGCCCTCGTGGGCGCGGGATGGTAGCCCCATCGGGGGGTCAGCCGCTATGCCCTTCCCGGTACTCGAGGGCCCGAACAGACTGGCGACGCCGGCACGCATTCATTCCCCACTCGATCCTGGAAGGGACAGACGATGTCGAACATCGATCCCGCTTCACCTCCGTTCGGAGACGGCGCCGCGAACTTCGGCGCGACCGAGACCCCCATCGACAGCGGGGCGCACGTCGCCTCCACGGACACCTCCTCCGGCTCCTCCTCGGGCGGCACGGCCGACTCCGCGAAGGAGAAGGCGAGCGCCGCCGCGGGCACCGCCAAGGACCAGGCCGGCGCCGTCGCCGGCGACGCCAAGCAGGCCGCGAGCGAAGTGCTCTCGACCGGCAAGGACGAGGCCGCCAACGTGGTCCAGGAGGCCAAGGTCCAGGTCAAGGACCTCTACGACCAGAGCCGCACCCAGCTCACCGAGCAGGCCCACGCCCAGAAGGAGAACGCCGCCAAGGGCGCCCGCGCCTTCAGTGACGACCTGACCGCGCTGGCCAACGGCGAGGGCGGCAGCGACAACGCCGCCGCGAAGCTCGTCTCCCAGGCAGCCACCCGCGTGCAGGGTGTGGCCTCGTGGCTCGAGAACCGCGACCCGTCCGAGCTCCTCGACGACGTCCGCGCGTTCGCCCGCCGCCGCCCGGGTGCCTTCATCCTCATCGCCGCGGCGACGGGACTCGTCGGCGGGCGCCTCATCCGCGCCCTGACCGCCGAGGCGAAGGACGAGAAGGAGGCGACGAGCACCCGCACCGACGGGCCCGAGTTCGACGCCCCCGCCTCGACCACCGCGTACTCCGACGCCTCCGCGTACGACGCGCCCGTCGCGTCCGCCTACGGCACCGTCGGATCGAGCTCCCTCGAGCGCGACTACGCGCCGACCGAGCCCGTCGCCGACCCGCTCGACGGCGGCTTCCCGAACGGCGGCCGGCTGTGACCGACCCGACGGGCGTCCACCGCTCGACGGAGACGCCCGACCAGCGGGCCGGGTCGACGTCGCTGGGCGATCTGCTCGGCGAGGTCTCGCGCGACCTCTCCACCCTGATCCGCCAGGAGATGGCCCTCGCCAAGGCCGAGCTCAAGGAGTCCGCCGGCAAGGCGGGCAAGGGAGCGGGCCTCCTCGGCGGGGCGGGGTACGCCGCGCTGATGGCCGTGCTCTTCCTCTCGATCGCCCTCTGGTGGGGCCTGGGCACTCTGATCGGCAACGGCTGGTCCGGAGTGGTCGTGGCCGTCATCTGGGCGATCGTGGCCGCGATCCTCTACGCGGTGGGCCGCAAGAGCCTGAAGCAGGTCGACGGCGCTCCCGAGACGGTCGACTCCCTCAAGAAGATTCCCGACACCCTCAAGCCGAACGGGGCAGGACGATGACGTACGACGCAGGACAGAACAAGACACCCGAGGAGATCCGGGCGGACATCGAGCGCACGCGCCTCGAGCTCGGCGGAGACGTCGACGCGCTGGCCGAGAAGGTCAGCCCGTCCGCCATCGCGCAGCGTCAGACCGACAAGGTCAAGTCGGCCGTGGGCTCCGTCCGCGACCGCGTGATGGGCTCGGCGCACGACGCCTCCGACTCGCTCTCGAGCGGTGCGGGCTCGGCCAAGGCCAAGGCCAAGGCCAAGGGCAACCCGTTCGCCGTGGGGCTCATCGCCCTCGGCGCCGGACTCCTCGTCGCCTCGCTCATCCCCGCTTCCAGCAAGGAGAAGGAGGCGGCGAGCCGCGTCAAGGAGCAGGCCCAGCCGGTCGTCGACAAGGTGACCGACGCGGCCAAGGAGGCGGCGAGCGAGCTCCGCGAGCCCGCGCAGCAGGCCTTCGCCTCCGTCAAGGAGACCGCGACCGACGCCGCGCAGAACGTCAAGGAGGCGGGCACCTCCGCCACCGACGACGTGAAGGACTCGGCCCGCGAGGCCAAGCACGCCGTCCAGGAGGACGTGCAGCACTGATGCGTCGGCGCTGACAGGGCGGCGGGCCTCCGGGCCCGCCGCCCTTCGTCGTGCCGCCGGGAATACACCGCCGCCCGCGCTCCTTGCCCTCCGTATGCGATCGATCGTCTACTCCCGCACCGGTGACTCCTCCGTCCTCTCCCTCGTCGACCGGGAGGAGCGGGCGCCGGGCGCCGGCGAGGTCCGCGTCCGCGTCCTGGCGTCGGGCGTGAATCCGACCGACTGGAAGGCACGCGCCGACGGCGACCTCGCGTTCGACGAGGTCGTCCCGAACCAGGACGGCGCCGGTGTCGTCGAGGCGGTCGGCGAGGGCGTCGAGGGCCTGACCGTCGGCGACCGGGTCTGGATGTACCTCTCCGCGCACCGCCGCCCCACCGGCACCGCGCAGGAGTCGGCGGTGCTCGCCACCGAGCACGTCGTGCGCCTGCCCGAGGGCGTCGGCACCGACGTCGCCGCGAGCCTCGGCGTCCCCGCGATGACCGCCCACCGCGCCCTCACCGTGCACGAGCACGGCCCCTCCCGCCTCGCGCCCGGCGCCCTCGCCGGCCGCACCGTCCTGGTCCAGGGCGGCGCCGGAGCCGTCGGGCACGCCGCGATCCAGCTCGCGGTCTGGGCCGGGGCGACCGTCATCGCGACGGTGAGCAGCGACTCCAAGGAGCGGCTCGCCCGTGCGGCCGGCGCGCAGCACGTGCTGCAGTACCCGGACGACGCGCTCGCCGACCGGATCCGCGAGCTCGCCCCCGAGGGCGTCCAGCACGTGGTCGAGGTCGCCCCGGCTCAGAACGCCGCGCTCGACGTCGAGGTGCTCGCCAACCACGGCAGCATCGGGTACTACGCGAACAACAACGGCGACGAGTTCGTCGTGCCGATCGTCGCGAGCTTCGCGAAGAACGCCCGGTGGCAGGGCCTGCTGCTCTACACGGTGGGCGAAGAGGCGCTGCAGGCCGCGGCCGAGG
This sequence comes from Rathayibacter sp. AY1C2, assembly GCF_002931195.1. Classification (NCBI taxonomy): domain Bacteria; kingdom Bacillati; phylum Actinomycetota; class Actinomycetes; order Micrococcales; family Microbacteriaceae; genus Rathayibacter; species Rathayibacter sp. AY1C2. Next base: position 41,407 of record NZ_PSWG01000022.1, read on the forward strand.
ACATCACCGCGGCGCTCGCCGACGGCGCGCTCCCGGTGGGCGAGGAGGCGGGCCTCCCGCTGACCTGGTTCCCGCTCGAGGAGACCGCGGCCGCCCACGACGCGGTCGAGCAGGGCGCGACGGGCAAGGTGCTCATCCGCGTCGCCGACTGACCGCGAGGGCTCGCCTCTGATCGACTCCCGGCCGGATCAGCCGCGGAGCGGGGGCGAGCCCGGGACGGTCGAGCGGTCGGCCAGGCCGGCCACGAGCTCGGCGAGCGCCTCCTCGGCCGTGCGGGTCGGCGCCCAGCCGAGCTCGGCGCGGGCGCGCTCGGTCGACATCACCGGGACGTTGCCCGCGATGTCGAGCCAGCCCGCGTCGGTGCGCTGCAGGCGCAGGTGCCAGGTCGCGGTGACGACGGAGCGGAGCAGCCCGAACGACACCGTGACCAGGCGGGCGCCGAAGGCGTGCGCCAGCCGCTCCGGAGTGAGGACCGGCTCGGCCGCGATGTTGAAGGCCCCGCCGGCGCGCCGGTCGAGCGCGCGCCAGAAGGCGTCGGCCACGTCGTCGGCGTGCACGCCCTGGAAGACGATGCTCCGCGGCAGCGGCAGGACCGGGATCCGGACCGCCTTCAGCCACCGCGTCGGGTAGTGGGGACCGGCGAAGAGCCCGGCGATCTCCGTCGCCGCTCCGCGCTGGAAGACGAGCCCCGGGCGCAGGCGTGTGACGACGATCTCGGGGTGCCGCTCCTCGAAGGCGTCGAGCTGCCGCTCGTTCGCGGCCTTGTGGCGGCTGTAGGTCGAGGTGTGCAGGCCGCCCGTGGGCCAGTCCTCGGTCACCCGGATCGACTTCGGCGCGGCGCTGTAGGCGCCCACGGACGAAGCGACGGCGACCTGGCCGACTCCCGCGGCGGCGACCGCCTCGAGCACGGCCGCAGTGCCTCCGACGTCGACCAGCCGCTGGAACGGCTCGTCGTGGCTGGGCTGCAGCGCCCAGGCGAGGTGCACGACGGCGTCGACGCCGGCGAAGGCCTCGCGGAGCCGCCGCGGGGCGACGCTCGACGCGAGGTCGATCTCGACCCAGCGCACGTCGCGGTACTCCTCCGAGCGGAGCCGAGGGGCCCGGCGGGCGATGCCGATGATCTCCTCCACCCCGGCCTCGCCGTGCAGGCGCCGCAGCAGCGCCGTCCCCAGGTTGCCGGTCGCCCCGACGATCGCGATCCGCATGGCGTCATCCCTCCGGGAGCGGCGCACGCCGACCCCTCCTCCGAGGCTAGGCAGGGGCGCCGCCGCGGAGGAGCCGCTTGACAGCGGGCACGACGGGACGCTCGGCGGGGACCGCCGGCGGCCGGCGGGGTGAATGCTCCTCCCCAGGGTGGATGCGGCCTAGACCACGGCGGGAGCGGGCGCATCCCCCCGCGCGGCCGGCCGCCGATCCCTAGCCTGGGACGATGCTGCCGACACCGCCCCGCCGCGTCCTCCCCGTGCGACACGAGGTCGAGGGCGTCACGCTGCGGACGGTCGACACCGGTCCGGCCGGAGCGGGCGCGGTGTTCGTCCTGATCCACGGGATCGGGATGTCGCACCACACCTTCTCGCCGCTCGCCGCCCGCCTGAAGCGGCACGGCCGGGTGATCGGCGTCGACCTCGCCGGCTTCGGCGCGAACGCGCGCCCGCGGCGGAGGGTCGGCCTCGAGGACCACGCGCGGCAGGTCGAGCAGGTCCTCCGCGGACTGGGCGTCTCGCGTGCGGTCGTCGTCGGGCACTCGATGGGGTCGCAGGTGGCGGTCGAGCTGGGGCTGCGCGCGCCTGGCCTGGTCGACGGCGCGGTGCTCATCGGGCCGGTGGTGGATCCGCAGCGGCCCGGAGCGGTCCGCCAGGGGCTCGCGCTGCTGCGGGACTGCCTCGGCGAGCCGGTGGGCGTCGACGCGATCCTGCTGGCCGACTACCTGCGCGGCGGCCTGCGCTGGTACCTGCGCCAGCTGCCCGAGATGCTGAGGCATCCGGTGCAGGAGCGCGTCGCCCGGCTGGAGGTGCCGGTCCTCGTCGCCCGCGGCCGCGACGATCCGATCGCCACCCGTGACTGGTGCGAGCGGCTCACGGCCCACGCGCGCGAGGGGCGGCTCGTCGAGTTCGCCGGCTCGCGCCACGTCGTCCCCCGCACCGAGCCCGGAGCGCTCGCCCGCGAGATCCTCCGCTTCGCCGCTGCGCTCGGCGAGAGGTCCGCCGCCCCGCTCCCCCTCCGGTCGGAGCCGGCCGCATGAGCCGGCTCCGACGCCTGGTCCGCGACGCCGTCTGGTGGATCCGCGACTTCGCCTACGCCGTCGCCTGGCAGGTGCGCGGCGTCCTCTCGCGCCGTGCCCCGGACGACTACCTCGACGGCGACCGGCGGCCCGTCGTGGTCCTGCCGGGGATCTGGGAGACCTGGTCCTTCCTCCGCCCGATCATCGATCCGCTGCACGAGCGCGGGCACCCTCTCCACGTGCTGACGAGCCTCGGCCGCAACGGCCGCCCGGTCGCCCGGACGGCCGAGGACGTGGCCGCCTACCTCGCCGAGCACGGGCTCCGCGACGTGGTGATCGTCGCCCACAGCAAGGGCGGACTGATCGGCAAGTACGTGATGACCGAGCTCGACCCGGACGGCCGGGTCGACCGGATGGTCGCCGTGGCGACTCCGTTCGGCGGCTCCCGCTACGCGCCCTACCTGGTCCTCCGGAGCCTGCGCGCCTTCTCGCCGCGCGACGCCACGACCCTGCTGCTGTCGAGCCGCTCCGGAGCGAACGCGCGGATCACGTCCGTGTTCGGCCTCTTCGATCCGCACATCCCCGAGGGCAGCATGCTCGAGGGCGCGGTCAACGTCCGGATCGAGACCGGCGGGCACTTCCGCATCCTGAGCGACCCCGAGACGCTCACCGCGGTCGTCACGGCGGTCTCTGCGGAGGAGCGCGCCGACGGAGAGGCGCCCTGACGCCGGCGGAACCCCTGACGACTCCGTAGCAACCCGCGTCGCCGCGGCGGAACCCCTGGCGCCTCCGGCCCGCGAGGCGGAGCGTGGAGCCACACCCGCCTCCTCCCCCGGCCCGACCGAGCTCCTCCTCGTCCGTCACGGCGAGAGCCTCGCCAACATCGCGGCGAGCGCCGCCGAGGCCTCGGGGGCGCACGAGATCGCCGTCGACCGCCGCGACCCCGACGTCGAGCTCTCCCCCGCCGGCGAGGACCAGGCGCGCGCGCTCGGCCGCTGGCTGGCCGAGGAGGCGCGACCCGCCTCCGCCTGGACGTCGCCCTACCGCCGCGCCTCCGCGACCGCCCGCCTCGCCCTCGGCGAGGCCGGCATCGACCTGCGGCTGCGCCCCGACGAGCGCCTGCGCGACCGCGACCTCGGCGTCACCGACCGCCTCACCTCCGCCGGCGTGCGGGCCCGGATGCCCGAGGAGGCGGCGCGGCGCGAGTGGCTCGGCAAGTTCTACTACCGGCCGCCGGGAGGCGAGGCCTGGACGGACCTCGCGCTCCGCGTCCGCGCCTTCGTCGACCACCTCGCCGTCGCCGCGCCTCCCGGGCCGGCGATCCTCTTCTGCCACGACGCGGTCGTCCTCGTCCTCCGCTACGTCCTCGAGGGCCTCTCCGAGCACGAGCTGCTCGACATCGGCGCCTCGACGCCCGTCGCCAACGGCTCCGTCACCCGTCTCGTCCGCGACGGCGACGCGTGGCGCCTCGAGCTCTTCAACCGCACGTCCCACCTCGAGCGCTCCGGCGCCCCCGTCACCCGGCACGACGACCGCGCGGACGGAGAAGGAGACCCTCATGAGTGACCTCGTCTCCCGCGCCCTGCTCGAGCAGCGCTGGCCCCTCCCGGAGCCCGGAGGCTCGAAGCACTCCCGCGGCGACGTGGTCGTCGTCGGCGGCGCCCGCAAGACGCCCGGCGCCGCGATCCTCGCGGGGATCGCCGCGCTGCGGACCGGCGCGGGTCGCATCACGCTCTGCGTCGCCGAGTCGGTCGCGTCGGCCACCGCGGTCGCGCTGCCCGAGTGCGGAGTGGTCCCGCTCGCGGAGACACGCACCGGCTCCGTCTCGGGCCGCGGGCTCGACGTCCTGGCCGGCGAGCTCTCCTCCGCCGACGTCGCCCTGATCGGACCCGGCCTGGACGACCCGCGCGCGACCGCCGCGACCCTCCGTGCCCTCGCTCCGCTCCTCGACGACGTGCCGGCCGTGCACCTCGACGCCTTCCCGCTCGGAGTCCTGCCCGGGCAGCGCCGTCTCGCGCGGAGGCTCGCGGGCCGGCTCCTGCTGACCCCGAACTCGGAGGAGGCGTCCCGGCTCCTCGGCGAGGAGGTCGACGACGTCGAGCGGGCCGCCCTCGCGGTCGCCGAGCGCTACGGCGCGGTGGTGAGCCTGTTCAACACCATCGCCTCGCCGGACGGCGACGCGGTGCGGATCGAGGGCGAGCACCCCGGGCTGGCCACCGCGGGCAGCGGCGACGTGCTCGCCGGAGCGACGGCGGGCCTGCGCGGGCGCGGCGTCGATCCGATGGGCGCGGCCGCGTGGGGCGCGTTCCTGCACACGGAGGCGGACTCGCGCCTCTCCGCGCGGATCGGCCCGGCCGGGTACCTCGCGAGCGAGATCCCGGGGGAGTTCCCTCGAGTGCTGGCGGGGTGAGCGGCGCGGGTGCGCTGAGGACGGCAGTCGTTCCGAGGCGGGCCGGCGGTGCGAGCGCCCCGGACCGAGCCGGCGGCGTGAGAGGCGGCGGTCACCGTGACCGCGGCGTCGACCTCAGTGCGCGACGTCGGCGACCGAGAACGCCACGCCCGGCGTGATCAGGATCGAGGTCTCGCGGGGCTCGCCCTCGCCCTGGTTCACCGTGATCCAGCGCGACGCGGAGCCGTCCAGGGCGCGGTCGATGCTCTCGCGCACCTCCGCGGCCGACGTCTCGCTCAGGCTGAACGGCGCTCCGCCGTAGATGATCTCGACGCGCTTCACAGCATGCTCTCCTCGCTCTGACGGGCGGTCCCGTGGGGCTCCTCGCTGATCCGCAGCCCGTGCGCCGTGTGCGAGTCGGCGAGCAGCTGGCGGATCCAGTCCGGGTTGATGTTCGGGGCACGGCCGCCGTGGTACTTGAAGCGCAGCGGGATGGCGGGGTGCAGCCAGATCGAGGTGCGTCCGTCGCCGACCGCCTGCGAGTCCTTCCACGAGAAGTAGAAGGACTCGTTCCGCGCGAGCTTCGAGCCGATCACGATCTGCAGGTGCGCCAGCAGACGGTCGTCGAAGTCGGCCTCGAGGGTCGAGTCGTAGATCAGTCGCCCCATCAGGCGGTTCTCCGTTCGGGAAGTCGCCCGTCCGCGAAGGGTCGGGCGGAGTCGTGAGTGTCGATCCTACCGGCGCCCCGGATGCTCACCAGGAGTCGTCCTCGCCGTGGAAGTGCGGGATCTCGGTGTCGACGGCGGAGAGGGGCCCGGCACCGCCGTCCTCCTCGGCCACGGGGTGTGAGACGCCCAGGCGGGCCGTCTCGCGGGTGAAGCGCTCGACGAGCTCCTCGTCGAGCAGCTCCTCGGCTCCGTCGTCCTCGGACTCCGAGAACAGCTGGCTCGCCGGTCCGATCAGCAGCGCCGCCCGTCCGGGCCGGCCGGACTCCTGGCGGATCGGGATGTCGACCGTGATCGACCCCTTGGTGAGCGCCAGCGCCTCCGCGTAGGCCAGCAGCGACCGCGCGATGGCGGTACCCGTCAGCACGGAGCTGCCGGCGTAGTGGATGCGTTCCATGCCTCCTTCCTACTCCTCGGGCGGCCGCCCGGTCAGCGGTTGCGCGGTCGAGGCGGGGAGCGCTAGCGCCGCGTCGATCCGGCGGTCGAGCGCGTCGCGGACGGCCGGCCACTCGGCCGCGAGGATCGAGTGGACGGCCGTGTCGCGCCACGAGCCGTCGGCCCGCCGCTGGTCGTGGCGGAGCACCCCCTCGAACACGGCGCCGAGGCGGAGGATCGCGGCCCGCGAGCGCGCGTTCACCGCATCCGCCTGGAGCTTCACCCGCTCGTAGCCGCTGTCGAAGGCGAGTCCGAGCACCAGCCGCTTCGCCTCCGGGTTCACGACGGTGCCCCACGTCTCGGGCGCGTAGGCCGTCCAGCCGAGGTGGGCCGCCTCGCGCGTCTCGTCGAAGTCGGCCAGCGAGGTCGTGCCGACGACGCGCCCCTCCTGCAGCACAGCGAACGGCAGGCCCGTGCCCCAGGGGTAGTAGCGGTCGACGAAGGCGCGGAACTCCTCCGGGGTGCCGGGGAGGCCGGCGAGTCCCCCTCCGTAGCCGCCGGCGAACACCTCCGGACGCCCGATCGCCCGCCCGAGCGGCTCGACGTGCTCGGCGGCGAGCGGCTCGAGGACGATCGAGCGGCCGACGAGCGTGACGGAACCGGGGCGGCGGGGACTGCTCATGCGATCAGTGTGGGGCACCGTGCCAGCATGGCTCCATGAGCACCGCCGCGCTGTTCGAGTCCGCCGCCGCCGCCCTCGTCGGTCTGCTCGCGCAGGTGCGGGACGACCAGTGGGAGCAGCCGGGGCTCGGCGTCTGGGACGTCCGCGGCCTCGCGGGCCACGCGTCGCGGGCGGTGCTGACGGTCGAGGCGTACCTCCTCGCTCCGGAGCCGCCCGAGCCGACCATCGAGGACGCGCTCGACTACTACGCCGCGCTGGCCGGGAACGTCGCCGACCCCGCGGCGGTGGCGCGGCGCGGGGTCGAGGCGGGGCTGCTGCTCGGCGACAGGCCGGCTCAGGCGCTGGCGGAGGCGGCGGGCCGCGCGGTCGAGCTGGTCGCCGCCCAGCGTCCCGGCCGCCTCGTCGCCGTGGGCGGCCACGCGATCGAGCTGGACGAGTACCTCCGGACCCGGCTGCTCGAGCTGGTCGTGCACACGCTCGACCTCTCGCGGGCCACCGGGATCCCGCACGTGCTGCCCGGCGAGGCCGTCGAGGCGTGCTGCGCGCTGACCGGCGGGCTGGCCGCTCGAGCCGGACGCGGCGAGGAGCTCCTGCTCGCGCTGAGCGGGCGGGAGCCCCTCGCCGCGGGGTTCTCGGTGGTGTGAGGGCGCCGGCCCCCGGCTGCGGGTCCTCCGCGGCGCCGGCTCTCAGGCCACGGCGAGAGCGGCGACCGGCGACACCTTCGTGGCGCGGCGGGCGGGCAGCACGGCCGCGACGACCGTGATCACGACACCGACCACGAGCACCGCCACCAGGATCGGCACCGGGACGGTCGGCGGGATCAGTCCGATGCCCGGCAGCGAGCCGAACACCGAGATCGCGCCGCACCAGCCGTAGACCACGCCGAGCACGATGCCGAGCACCGCGGCAGCGATGATCATCTGCGCCGCCTCCAGCACCACCATCGACCGCACCTGCGAGCCGGTGAAGCCGAGCGCGCGGAGCAGGCCCAGCTCGCGCCGGCGCTGCAGCACGCTGAGCGACAGCGTGTTGACCATGCCGACGGCGGCCAGGACGACCGAGAAGCCGAGCAGGACGCTCATCACCGCGGTGCTCACCTGGATGAACTGCTCGAACGCCGCGATCACCTCGGGGTTCGTCTCGCCCGAGCGCTCCATGATCGTGCCGAACGTGGCGGCGGCGACCGCGAACATCGTGACCAGCGACACTCCGATGACCAGTCCGATGACGGCGCGGGCGCTGCGCGCCGGATTGCGGACGGCGTTGGCGGACGCCAGGCGGGCGACGGGGCCCCGGCCGAAGGCGCGGCCCACGAGGGCCGTGAGCGGAGGGAGCAGGACGGGCGCCCCGAGGATCACGCCGGTGAAGGACGCCATGCCTCCGACGAGCCCGAGCAGGACGCCGCCGGGGTTGGCCAGCCCGAACACCACGCCGCCGGCGAGCAGCAGCGCGCCGACCACGACGAAGACGATCGCCGTGACGTTGCGGGCGGTGCGGCCGCGCAGCTCCTCGTAGCGGGGCTCGGCGGAGGATCCGGCGGCCTGCGACGGCGCGACCGCGAGCACGCGGCGCGATCCGGACCACGAGGCGATGACCGTCGAGGCGACCACGGCGATCAGCGGCAGCACGAGGCCGGGCGAGACGAGCGGGTAGTCGAAGCGGGGCAGGGTGCCGCTCCGGATGGCGAGCTCCGCGGCGAGCGCCACGAGAGCGACGCCGGCGACCAGGCCGATCGCCGCTCCGAGGAGCCCCTGCAGGAGGCCCGTGCGGACGATCCCGCTGCGCAGCGACCGGCCGGAGGCGCCGAGCAGGCGCAGCAGGGCGATCTCGCGGGTGCGCCCGGCGATGACGGTCGAGACCGCGTTGGCCGTGACGATCCCGCCGACGAACACCGCGATGCCGAAGAAGACGGCGCCGACCATCCCGAGCATGAGGGCGACCTGGCCGATGCCGTCGATCCCCGCTGCCGCGAAGGCCGCGACCATGTCGGCGATGACCTGCACCAGCACGGCGCCGAACGCCGCGGCGAGTGCGGCGACGGTGACGATGGCGCCCCCGCCCTGGCTCGAGCCCGTGCGCACGCCGCTCACGCCGCGCCCTCCATCGTGAGCATCGCGCGCGAGATCTCCTCGGCACTCATCCCGCGGCGGTCGTCGACGACGGCCCCGTCGCGGAGGAAGACGATGCGGTCGGCGTAGGCCGCCGCGATCGGGTCGTGGGTGACCATGGCGATCGACTGGCCGTACTCGCGGGTGGAGGCCCGGAGCAGGCTGAGGACCTCGCGGCCGGTGCGCGAGTCCAGGTTGCCGGTGGGCTCGTCGGCGAAGATCAGCTGCGGCCGGGTGGCGAGGGCGCGGGCGATCGCCACGCGCTGCTGCTGCCCGCCCGAGAGCTCGTGGGGCCGGTGCGTGAGGCGCTCGCGGAGCCCGAGGGACTCGATCAGCCGGGCGATCCACTGCTCCTCGTCGCCGGTCACGGAGCGGCCGTCGAGCTCGAACGGGAGGCGGATGTTGCCGCGCACGTCGAGCGTGGGGACGAGGTTGAAGGCCTGGAAGACGAAGCCGACGCTGCGGCGGCGGAGCACGGTCAGCTCGGCGTCGCTCATCGAGGTGATCTCGGCGTCCCCGAGGAACACGCGGCCGGAGGAGGCGGTGTCGAGGCCGGCGAGGACGTGCATGAGCGTCGACTTGCCGGATCCGCTGGGGCCCATCACCGCGGTGAACTCGCCCCGCTCGATCGAGAGCGTGACGTCGTCGAGGGCGACGACGGGCGGCGTGCTGCCGTAGAGCTTGCGCACGCCCTCGACGCGCGCCACGACGGAGGAGGTCTGGTTCTGCATGTCCTCGACGCTACGGAGGCACCCGTGTCGCCGGCGTCGTCCGCAGTGGCTCGCGGCGTCATCCCTCCGGCGGACCCGCGGTGGTCCTCCGGGGTCAGCGGGGCCGGAGCCCCGCCCGGCGGAGGGCGAGGGCCGCCAGCGCGGCGGTGACGGCGGGGTCGCCGGTCCGCCAGCCCGCGGCGGCGTCCGGGTGCGCGGCGAGGATGTCGCGGGGGGACGCCTGGGTGAGCGCGCGCAGGGCCAGCAGCTCGGTTCCGCCGCCGGTCGAGCCGAGGGCGCGCAGCTCGGCGGTCCGGCGGGCGAAGCGGAGCCGGGGCCGGAGCCAGAGCACGGCCAGGAGCAGGAGCGGGAGGCCCCCGACGGCGAGCCCGGCGACCACGGCCAGGGCGCTCGCGAGCTGCTGCTGGTCGCGTCCGGCGGCGGCCAGGACGGAGCCGGCCCCGCTCGCCTCGTCGAACGGAGCGCGCACCGCGTCGCCGAGCAGGGGGATGCCGCCGAGGGTGGTCCCGGCGTCGCTCATGGTCGAGCCGAAGCCGCTGCCGGCGCTCTCGAGCCGACGGCCGATCTCGGCCAGGCCGGCGATCAGCGAGCCGACCGCGATCCCCGCGGCGATCGCCACGACGGCCACGCCGAGAGCGAGGGCGTCGGCCAGGATCTGCCGCGCGCGGACGGCCGGGAGGTCGGCGTAGATCTGCATGCGCCGATTATCCGGCGCGCTCGGCGGCGTTCGTGTCTACACCGCAGGAAGGTTCGTCGACAGGGCCCGGGATCCGCGTCTCTCCGCGAGGTCACCGATGTTCTTCCTCCGCTGTGAACACGACGGCCGCCTCCGAGAGGGCTGCCCGGCCCGGCTCCTCGCCGCTTCTAGTCGAGCAGGTCGTGCAGCACGACGACCTGCTCGCGCTCCGGCCCGACGCCGATCGCCGAGAACCGGGCGCCGCTCATCGCCTCGAGCGCGCGCACGTAGTCCTGCGCGGTCTGCGGCAGGTCCGAGAACTCGCGGCAGCCGGAGATGTCCTCCTGCCAGCCGGGGAACTCCTCGTAGATCGGCTTCGCGTGGTGGAAGTCGCTCTGCGAGACCGGGACCTCGTCGTGGCGCACGCCGTCGACGTCGTAGGCGACGCAGACGGGGATGGTCTCGAGGCCCGAGAGCACGTCGAGCTTGGTGAGGACGAAGTCGGTGACCCCGTTGATCCGCGCCGAGTAGCGGGCGATCGGGGCGTCGTACCAGCCGCAGCGGCGCGGGCGGCCGGTCGTGGTGCCGAACTCGAAGCCCTGCCGGCGGAGGTACTCGCCCCACTCGTCGAAGAGCTCGGTCGGGAACGGGCCGGCGCCGACGCGGGTCGTGTACGCCTTGATGACCGCGATGACGCGGTCGATGCGGTTCGGTGCGACTCCGGAGCCGGTGGCCGCTCCTCCCGAGGTCGCGTTGGAGGAGGTGACGAACGGGTAGGTGCCGTGGTCGACGTCGAGCATCGTGGCCTGGCCGGCCTCGAACAGCACCGTCCTGCCGGCGTCGAGCGCCTGCGAGAGGATCAGCGACGTGTCGGCGACCATCGGGCGCAGGCGCTCGGTGTACTGCAGCAGGTCCTCCAGCACCTGCTCGACCAGGATCGCGCGGCGGTTGTAGACCTTCACCAGCAGGTGGTTCTTCTGGTCGAGGGCGCCCTCGACCTTCTGGCGGAGGATGTTCTCGTCGAAGAGGTCCTGGATGCGGATGCCGACGCGGTTGATCTTGTCGGCGTACGCCGGGCCGATGCCGCGGCCGGTGGTGCCGATCTGGCGCTTGCCGAGGAAGCGCTCCGTCACCTTGTCGAGGGTGCGGTGGTAGCTGGTGATGACGTGCGCGTTGGCGCTGACGAGCAGCTTCGACACGTCGACGCCGCGCGCGCTCAGCGCCTCGAGCTCGTGGAACAGCACCTCGATGTCGACGACGACGCCGTTCGCGATGACCGGGACGACGCCCGGGGTGAGGATGCCGGAGGGGAGCAGGTGCAGGGCGTACTTCTCGTCGCCCACGACGACGGTGTGCCCGGCGTTGTTGCCGCCGTTGAACTTCACGACGTAGTCGACGCGGCTGCCGAGGAGGTCGGTGGCGCGTCCCTTGCCCTCGTCGCCCCACTGGGCGCCGGTGATGACGATTGCTGGCATGGCGTGTCCTTCTCGACGGGAGGGGCGGGGGTGGGCGGGTGCGGCGCGGCAGTCGTGCCGCCTCCGCGCGACCAGCCGCTCGATTCTAGCGGAGGGGCCGGAGGACGGCTCCAGCGCGCGGGGTCGACCCGGCGGACTCTTTCGCCGCGGGCCGGCCCCGCGGACTCCCCCCGGCTCCGCGTCGGTCCCGCCGACGCATCGCCGAGCAATGCTCTCGATCCCGTCATGCGCAGTTCACACGCGGCGCATAGATTCGAGGACGTTCACACTCCACTCATCACGCGAACAGGACCACGATGCGCAGACTCCGCGCCGCAAGCCTCCTCGCCGTCGTCGCACTCGGAGCCGCCACCGCCGCTCCGATCGCCTCGGCCGCCCCTCTCGACGACGGCGTCGAGCTCACCCTGGTGTCGACGACCGACACGCACGGGCACGTCTACGACTGGGACTACTTCGCGAACGCGCCGTACCCGGCCGACGGTGCGCTCGGCCTCACCCGCGTCGCGACCGAGGTCGACCGCCTCCGCGCCGAGAAGGGCGAGGAGTCCGTGCTCGTCATGGACAACGGCGACGCGATCCAGGGCACGCCGCTCACCTACTACTACGGCCTCGGCGACGGCGCCGCGGGCGTCCTCTCCGGCGAGACGACGCACCCGATGGCCACCGCGTTCAACACCATCGGCTACGACGCGCAGGTCGTCGGCAACCACGAGTACAACTACGGGCTCGACATGCTCAGCGCGTACGAGGGCGACCTGAACGCCCCGCTGCTGGGCGCGAACGTCGTCGACGTCGCCACCGGCAAGCCGTACCACGACCCCTACACGCTGATCGAGCGCGAGATCGACGGGAAGACGGTCACCGTCGGCGTCCTCGGCCTCGTCACCCCCGGCGTCCGCGTCTGGGACAAGCAGTACGTCGACGGCGTCCTCGAGTTCCAGGACATGGTCGCCGCCGCGAAGCAGTGGGTCCCGATCGTGCAGGAGCAGGCCGACGTGGTCGTCGTCCTCGCGCACACCGGCCAGGGCACGGTCCCGGACGCCGAGTACGACGCCGCCGACCTCAACGAGGACGTCGTCAACAACATCGCGACGCAGGTCCCCGGCATCGACGTGGTCGTCGCCGGCCACAGCCACAAGGACCTGCCGCAGACGCTGTTCACCAACGTCGCCGGCGAGCAGGTGCTGGTCACCCAGCCCGAGTTCTGGGCGCAGGGCCTCACCGAGGTCACCCTGAACCTGGTGCCGGACGCCGCGGGCGGCCTCGAGGTCGACTGGTCGGCCGGGAACGCGCCCGTCACGCAGCCCGTCTACGCGAAGGACATCGCCGAGGAGTCGCCCGCACTGGTCGACGCCCTCACCGAGCAGCACGCCGCCACGATCGAGTACGTGAACACCCCCGTCGCCGACTCGGTCGAGGAGCTCTCGGCCGCGACCTCGCGCTACGAGGACACCCCGATCATCGACTTCATCAACACCGTCCAGGCCGAGACCGTCGAGTCGGCGCTCGAGGGCACCGAGTGGGCCGACCTGCCGGTGATCTCGCAGGCGTCGCCGTTCTCGCGCACCGCCGTCTTCCCGAAGGGGCAGGTCAGCATCCGCGACATCGCGGGCCTGTACATCTACGAGAACACCCTCCGCGGAGTGGAGCTGACCGGAGCCGAGGTGCGCGACTACCTCGAGTTCTCGGCCCGCTACTTCGTGCAGACCGCCGAGGGCGCCGTGTTCGACCCCGAGACCGGCACCAACGCGACGACCGAGGACCGCCCCGACGGCATCCCGGACTACAACTACGACGCGATCTCGGGCCTGGACTACGTGATCGACGTCTCCCAGCCCGCCGGCTCGCGGATCCGCGGTCTCGCCCACGCCGACGGCACCCCGGTCGCCGACGACGAGCGCTTCGTGATGGCGGTCAACAACTACCGCCAGAGCGGCGGAGGCGCCTACCCGGCCGTCGCGCAGGCACCGCTCGTCTACGACGAGCGTCTCGAGATCCGCCAGCTCCTCATCGACTGGTCGACCGCCCGCGGCGTGATCGACCAGGCCGACTTCTACGACCCCAACTGGTCGCTGACGACGGAGCCCGCCGCCGAGGTCCCGGTCACCCCGGCGCCGACCGAGCCCGGCGCCCCGACGGAGCAGCCCACCACCGCTCCGTCGCCGCACCCCACCACCACGGCGGCCCCCGTCGCGGGAGGCTCCGGCCCGGGCTCGCTCGCGAACACCGGCGCCGACGCGGCCGGCCTGATCGGCGGAGCCCTCGTGCTGCTGCTGTCGGGTCTCGCGCTGGTCGTCGCGCGACGCCGCCTCGCGGCCTAGCCGAGCAGGGCACGGGCGGCGGTCGGCGGGGTCTCCCGCCGGCCGCCGTTCGTCGTTCCGGAGGATCGCGGGACGATCGGGCCGCGGACCGGCGGCTCAGTCCCCGCGGCGTCGCGACCGGCGGGCCCGCCAGGCCGAGAACGCCCCGGTCGACCAGAGCGCCCAGACCACCAGCAGGGGCTGGAAGACGAGCCGCACCGCGCGCGCCGCGTCCGTCTCGAGGCCGAACGCCGGCGTCCGCGTCACCAGCTGCGAGATGTTCCCCGGGAAGACCGCGACGAAGAACGCGGCCACCACGACTCCCACGATCACGCGCCACCGCACGAGCACGACGAGCGCGAGCCCGAGCGCGATCTCGACGACGCCCGACGCGACGACCACCAGGTCCGGGTCGGCCGGCAGCCACGGCGGGACCTGCGCCTGGAAGGCCTGACGCGCGACCGTCAGGTGCGCCGTGCCGGCCGTGACGAGCAGCAGGCCCAGGAGGATGCGGGCGAGAGTGCGCGGAACGGAGCGGCGTCCTCCGTCGGGCGCTGTGGCGGCGGTCATGCCCCCCAGTCTGCGCTCGGAGCCCGCTCGCGCCGACCGCGCGCGCGTTCCGGCGGCGCCCCGTATCCTCGTTACCGCCCCGTCCGTAGACCGTGAAACGAGTTCCATGAGCACCCTGCCCCGCCTGATGGCCTTCGACCTCGACGACACCCTCGCCGCCTCGAAGTCCCCCGTCGACCCGGCGATGGCCGACCTCTTCGTGAAGCTGCTCCAGGCCACCGAGGTGTGCATCATCTCGGGCGGCCAGATCGGCCAGTTCCGGATGCAGGTGCTCGACCGCCTCGAGGGCGCCGACCCCGAGGTGCTCGCGAAGCTGCACCTCATGCCCACCTGCGGCACGCAGTACTACCGGTACGAGAACGGCGACTGGGCGCAGATCTACGCCGAGAACCTCACCGAGGACGAGAAGTCGCGCGCGCTCGCCGCCGTCGAGGAGAAGGCGAAGGAGCTCGGCTACTGGGAGTCCGAGACCTGGGGCCCGATCCTCGAGGACCGCGACTCGCAGATCACCTTCTCGGCCCTCGGCCAGTCCGCGCCCGTCGAGGTCAAGCAGGCCTGGGACCCGGACGGCGAGAAGAAGAACACCCTCCGTGAGGCCGTGCAGGCCGCGCTCCCCGACCTCGAGGTCCGCTCCGGCGGCTCGACGTCGGTCGACATCACCCGCAAGGGCATCGACAAGGCGTACGGGATGAACAAGCTCACCGAGCTGACGGGCATCCCTCTCGACGACATGATCTTCGTCGGCGACCGCCTCGACCCGGACGGCAACGACTACCCCGTCAAGGCGATGGGCGTCGAGTGCTTCGCCGTCGAGGGCTGGCACGACACCGCCGCGTACCTCCGCTCCTACGGCCTGTAGCCGCTCCGCGCGCGAGACGTTCCGGGATCCCCTGCTGCGGCGGGGGATTCCGTGCATCCGGGGGTCGTCGTACGCCTCGGGCGCCGTGCGTCGCCGGGCGTCCTGCGTCCAGCCGCCGTCAGGCGTCGGCGCCCCCTCGCGGGTCCTGTGCACCCACGCGTCCAGGCGCTGCGCAGGCGGGCATCGTCAGGCGTCCGGCCCTCCGTCGGGCCGCGGGCACAGCGCGTCCGGGCTCGGCCGGTTCGGGAGTCTGCGCGTCCGGGTCCTGCGCGTCCCGGCCGCTGTCAGACGTCCTCGTTCAGCGATCCGGACGCCGTGCCGTCGAGGGCGAGGCGGAGCCGTTTCGGCAGCTTCGCGACAACGATCGCGTGCGACTCCTCGATGAGCTCGAGCACCAGCTCGCGCTCCACGGTCCCGCCGGCGTCGACCGTCACCCAGTGCTTCTTGTTCAGGTGGTAGCCGGGCTCGATCCCGTCGACCCCCGCGACCAGGTGCACCACGTTCTCGGGCAGCGCCTTCACGCTCACGACCGGCCGCCCGAACCGCTCCGACTCGAGCGCGAACACCTTCCCCGCGACCTTCCACACCCGGATCCCCTCCCCGAACGGGAACCCCGCCTCCGCTCCCGGAAGCCCCTCGAGAAGCCGCTCCACCGCCCCGCCGTCCATCCCCCCATCCTGCCGCAGCCCCCGCGCGCCGCCTAGATCACCCGCCACCCGAGGCCGGCCTCGCGCCGAACGCACGTCCCACGTCCAGGGCCCGAAGCGGCTCGCGCCGAAGGCACGGCCCGACCCTCCAGCACCCGCACCACGCTCGTGCCGCAACCACGGCCCGACTCCTTCACCCCGACCAGGCTCGCGCCGCAGGCGCGGCCCCCGTACTCCCCCCGACCAGGCTCGTGCCGCAGGCACGGCCCCCGCACTCCCGCGCGAGCAGGCTCGCGCCGCAACCACGGCCCGACTCCTTCACCCCGACCAGGCTCGCGCCGCAGGCGCGGCCCCCGCACTCCCCCCGACCAGGCTCGTGCCGCAGGCACGGCCCCCGCACTCCCGCGCGAGCAGGCTCGTGCCGCAGGCACGGCCCCCCGCTCCAGCCCCCCACGGCCGCCGTGCCGGGGGCACGAGCGGCCGTGGGGGGCTGGAG
>NZ_PSWG01000023.1:0-57597 GCF_002931195.1 Rathayibacter sp. AY1C2
CCCGAGAGGCTGATCTCGCCGAACGCGGCGATCCCGGGCCGCAGCGGCGTGTAGGCGTGGGCGGAGGCGATGGCGACTGCGATCGCCAGGTCCGCCGCCCCCGCCCGAGCTGCCGCCACCGCCCGCGCCGCCGCTCGAGGAGCCCGACGAGGATCCGACGTAGCTCGACGTCGACGACGAGAACGAGGACACGCTGCCGGCGAAGCCCGCCGCGTGGAAGCCGTTCGGTCCGGAGTACCAGACCGGCTCCTCGCCGGTGCGCTCGTAGGCCGACGCGAGCTCCGCCGACCACTCCTTCTCGAGACCGAAGAGCACGGCCCACGGCAGCAGGCGCTCCGTCACCTCGACCACCTCGACCGGTCCGACCGTGCGCCGGTCCGCCCCGCGTGGCGACTGCAGCATCGCGATCCGGTCGGCCTCGGCCAGGCGGATGTACAGCTCGAGCCCGCGCAGATGGTCGCGCAGCTCCGCGCCCGCGGCCGTCAGCGGCACCCTCGAGACCAGGATCGTCCCGACGACGGCCGCGACGATCGCGACCAGCATCAGCACGAGCGGGAGCGCTCCGCCGAAGGAGCCGGTCATCAGGAGGATCGCGCCCAGGAAAGCGGCCATGACACCCAGCAGCAGCGGGACGATCACGAGCACGCTGCCGCCGATCGTCCCGGCCTTCTTCAGTCCCGCCTCGGTCACCCGGTTGCCCAGCGCGGTCCGGAACTGTCCGACGGCCTTGCCGAACTCCTTGTCCTTGCCCGAGAGCTCACGCACCGTCCCCGGCACCCGGCCGAGGGCGATGTCGAGGAACTCGCGGTCGTCGGAGGCGAGGGGCCGCGGGCGTCCCGCGCGTCGCGTCGGCGTCGTCGCGGGGTCGAGCACCCGCACGGCGTACTCCTGCTTCCGCCCCTCCCCCGTCTCCTCGATGCGCACGAGACCGCGGACGGCGGCGTCCAGGAGTCCGGCCGCAGGGGCCTTCGACGTCTTCCGCAGCAGCGCGGCGGAGAGGAACAGCCCCTCCGCGGGCGGGTCGTACTCGGCGACGACGGTCGGGCGGCCGGGAGCGTCGCGGAGCACGGTCCGGCGGCGGTGCACGGCGAGCGCGAGGCCGATCAGGACCGCGGCGAGGCCGCCCAGCTGCACCCAGGACCAGCCGGAGGCGAGGTAGCGGTCGTCGCGCGGCGTGAAGGTCCCGGGAGCGAAGCCGATCGCCACGGTCACGTTCTCCCCCGGAGCCAGCGACTCCCCCGATGCCGTGACGACCGCGCCGTCGCGGCCGATGGGACAGGGGGTCGTCGAGCCCTCCGGTCCCCGGTAGCAGCTGACGGTCCCCGTCGCGGCGGAGGCCAGCGACCCGGCGAGCTCGACGCGCACGTCGTAGCGGTCGAAGGACTGGCGCCAGCCCGTGCCGTTGACGTCCCAGTAGAACTCGTCTTCGCCGCTGCGCGTGCCGGATCCAGGGAGGGTCGTGTTGTGCTGCGTGTAGGTGAAGACGTAGGTCTGGCTGCCGCTGACGAACTCGTCCGCCGCGCTGGTGACCAGGAGGAAGCCGTCCTCGCGCTCGGTGTCGACCGGCCGCGACGCCCCGTCGCCGTCGGTGACGGACACCAGGTCGACGTCGGTCGGGTGCCCCTCGTAGTCGAGCGGGATCGCGCGCTGCATGCCGCGGTTCTGCGACGGCGGGAACTCGGCGACGAAGGTCTCGACAGTGGTCAGCGTCGAGCGGCCCTCCTCGTCGCGGTCGAGACGGAAGTCGGCCGAGTACTCCGAGAACCGGAAGCCGTCCACATCCGCGCGCACGACACCCGCGACGGGCTGCGGAGCCGCGACAGGGTGCGGAGCCGCCACGGCCTGCGCCGCCGCTCCGCCGACCAGCAGCGGGACCGCGAGGGCCACGGCCGCCGCGCGCCGCGCGACCACCCCCGCCCGGGCGGTCGAGGCGGACAGGATCGTGCCGAGCAGCCCCCACATGCCTGCGATGCTACGCGCCGACGCACGCCCGGCACGTCCCCCGGGCGGACTACTGGAGCAGGAACTGCGTGGGCGAGCCCGAGGGGATGCCGGCGACCGACACCGACAGGTTGTAGGCGGCGCCGCCCGCCTCGACCGCCTCGCGTCCGCCGGAGCAGGTGTCGGCGGAGGAGCGGGTGCGGTCCCACGTCAGCGCGCTGCCCATCACCGAGCGGCCCGCCTGGAGGAGCACCGGCAGATCGGCCGCGCCGGTCTGGCAGTCGGTCGAGGTCCAGATCTGCTCGGAGCCGCTCGTGATCGTGAAGACCTGCTTGCTCGTGCCCGCGTCGATCACGCAGTCGGTGCTCGAGATGTTGGCCAGCGAGAGCGAGAGCTGCGGATCCTCGCCGGGCGCGTAGCTCGTGGCGTCCGTGACCGCGGTGACGGCGACGGAGTCGGCCGTGCAGGCGGGTGCGGCGCCGGGCGTCGCACCGGGCGAGGTGGTCGGGTAGAGCGTCGGCAGCACGACGGTCGGCGTGGGGCTCGACGCGGCGTCGGAGCCGGTCATCCGCGGGAGCAGCGACAGCACAACCGCCAGGCCCGCGACGATGACGACCAGCGCGAGCAGCACTCCGGCGCGGCGTCGCCGGTAGACCCGGGAGGGCAGGCGGCGAGGCGGCGGAGTCACCGGGACAGGCTACGACGTGGTGGCGGTCAGAGCGTCTTCAGCATGCGGGTGTTGCCGAGCGTGTTCGGCTTCACCCGGGCGAGGTCGAGGAACTCGGCGACTCCCTCGTCGGGAGAGCGGAGCAGCTCGGCGTAGACCTCGGGGTCGACGACCTTCTCGCCGATCGGCTCGAAGCCGTGACGGGTGAAGAAGTCGACCTCGAAGGTGAGGCAGAACAGGCGCTTCAGGCCGAGCTCGCGCGCGTCGTTCTCGAGGCGCTCCAGGATGTGGTGGCCCACGCCCCTCCCGAGCCAGTCCTGCGCGACCGCGAGGGTGCGCACCTCCGCGATGTCGTCCCACATCACATGGAGCGCACCGCAGCCGATCGCCGTCCCGTGCCCGTCCTCGGCGATGCGGAACTCCTGCACGGCGCCGTAGAGCACCACGCGGTCCTTGCCCAGGAGGATGCGCTCGTTCACGAGCGGCTCGCTGAGCTCCTGGATGAAGGGGACATCGCTCGTGCGCGCGCGGCGCACCGGGTACTTCCAATCGGCCATTCGACAAGCCTAGGCCGCACCGGGCGCGGGATCCTGCGAGCAGGCGCGCACCCCCCCGGACGACGACGTGCCCGCCCCCTCGCGAGAGGGGACGGGCACGTCGTCGTTCGGCAGCCTGCTACGACATCAGGTCGGGCGTCGCCGGGCCGGCCGTGGCCGCTCCGGTGGACGCGCCGGCGCTGATCGAGATCAGGCGCGGGGTCGTGGTGAAGACGAACCTGTTGTCGGCGAAGTCCACGTGGATGTGGTCTCCGGCGCCGAGCTCGCCGTGCAGGATCCGCTCGGACAGCTGGTCCTCGATCTCGCGCTGGATCGCGCGGCGCAGGGGGCGCGCACCGAGGGCCGGGTCGAACCCGACCTCGATCAGGCGCTCCTTGGCCGGCTGCGTCAGCTCCACCGTCATGTCCCGGTCGAGCAGGCGGTCGCCCAGGCGCTTGATGAAGAGGTCGACGATCTGGAGCAGCTCGGGCTTCGACAGCTGCGGGAAGACGATGACGTCGTCCACGCGGTTGAGGAACTCGGGCTTGAAGTGCTTCTTGAGCTCCTCGTTGACCTTGCCGCGCATGCGGTCGTAGCCGGTGGCGTTGTCGCCCTCGATCTGGAACCCGACGGGACCACCGGCGATGTCACGAGCACCGAGGTTGGTGGTCATGATGATGACGGTGTTCTTGAAGTCGACGACACGGCCCTGGCCGTCGGTCAGTCGACCCTCCTCCAGGATCTGGAGGAGCGAGTTGAAGATGTCCGGGTGCGCCTTCTCGATCTCGTCGAAGAGGACCACGCTGAACGGCTTGCGGCGCACCTTCTCGGTGAGCTGGCCGCCCTCCTCGAAGCCGACGAACCCGGGAGGGGCGCCGAACAGCCGCGAGACGGTGTGCTTCTCGCCGTACTCCGACATGTCGAGCGAGATCATCGCGTTCTCGTCGTCGAAGAGGAACTCGGCGAGCGCCTTGGCCAGCTCGGTCTTCCCGACGCCCGTGGGGCCGGCGAAGATGAACGAGCCCGAGGGGCGCTTGGGGTCCTTGAGGCCCGCGCGGGTGCGGCGGATCGTCCGCGAGAGTGCCGCGATGGCCTCCTCCTGGCCGATGACGCGCTGGTGCAGGGCCTTCTCCATGAAGACGAGCCGCGAGGACTCCTCCTCCGTGAGCTTGAAGACCGGGATGCCCGTCGCCTGGGCGAGGACCTCGGCGATCAGGCCCTCGTCGACCACGCCGGTGGCCTTGACGTCGCCCGACTTCCACTGCTTCTCGAGGCGCAGGCGCTCACCGAGCAGCTGCTTCTCCTCGTCGCGGAGCGACGCGGCCTTCTCGAAGTCCTGGTCCTCGATCGCGGCCTCCTTGGCGGAGCGGACCACGGCGATGCGGTCGTCGAAGTCGCGCAGCTCCGGCGGCGCCGAGAGGATCGAGAGGCGCAGGCGTGCGCCGGCCTCGTCGATCAGGTCGATCGCCTTGTCGGGGAGGAAGCGGTCGCTGATGTAGCGGTCGGCCAGATTGGCCGCCGAGACGATCGCGCCGTCGGTGATGGACACCTTGTGGTGCGCCTCGTAGCGGTCGCGCAGCCCCTTGAGGATGTTGATCGTGTGGGGCAGCGACGGCTCCGCGACCTGGATCGGCTGGAAGCGGCGCTCGAGAGCGGCGTCCTTCTCGAAGTGCTTGCGGTACTCGTCGAGCGTGGTCGCGCCGATGGTCTGCAGCTCGCCGCGGGCGAGCAGCGGCTTGAGGATCGAGGCGGCGTCGATAGCGCCCTCAGCGGCCCCTGCGCCGACGAGGGTGTGGATCTCGTCGATGAAGGTGATGATGTCGCCGCGGGTGCGGATCTCCTTCGTGACCTTCTTCAGGCGCTCCTCGAAGTCACCGCGGTAGCGGGATCCGGCGATGAGCGAGCCGAGGTCGAGCGTGTAGAGCTGCTTGTCCTTCAGCGTCTCGGGCACGTCGCCGCGCACGATCGCCTGGGCGAGGCCCTCGACGACGGCGGTCTTGCCGACGCCGGGCTCGCCGATCAGGACGGGGTTGTTCTTGGAGCGGCGGGAGAGGATCTGCATGACCCGCTCGATCTCCTTCTCGCGCCCGATGACCGGGTCGAGCTTGTTGTCGCGTGCCGCCTGGGTGAGGTTGCGTCCGAACTGGTCGAGGATCTGCGATCCCCCCTGAGGCTGCTGCTGCTCACCGCCCACGGCGACCTGCTCCTTGCCCTGGTAGCCGGAGAGCAGCTGGATGACCTGCTGGCGCACGCGGTTCAGGTCGGCACCGAGCTTGACCAGCACCTGAGCGGCGACGCCCTCGCCCTCGCGGATGAGGCCGAGCAGGATGTGCTCGGTCCCGATGTAGTTGTGGCCGAGCTGCAGCGCTTCGCGCAGGGACAGCTCGAGGACCTTCTTCGCCCGAGGCGTGAAGGGGATGTGGCCGGTCGGCTGCTGCTGCCCCTGGCCGATGATGTCCTGCACCTGCTCGCGCACAGCGTCGAGCGAGATCCCGAGGGACTCGAGCGCCTTGGCGGCCACTCCCTCGCCCTCGTGGATCAGGCCGAGCAGGATGTGCTCCGTGCCGATGTAGTTGTGATTGAGCATCTTGGCCTCTTCCTGGGCCAGGACGACGACGCGCCGCGCGCGATCGGTGAATCTCTCGAACATGCTGTCACTCCCTACAGAACCCGCAGGGGTGGGCTCCGATACGTCGACTGTAACCAGCGCTCCCCCCGGTGAGCAGGCCTGTTCGCCCTGGGCGTGCACGCGATCCGGGAGGGGTGCGGGCGGCGGTCCCGTCCACCGGTCCATGCGAAGGCATACACTTCCCGCATGAGCAACCTGGAGGAGCATCCCGACGAGCTCCCCGTCGCCGCGGAGCCGGTCCCTCGCGAGCCCGGCGCGGTCGAGATCCTGGAGGCACGGCTCGTCCCGCTCGGCGGTCCGCGCGCGATCGAGGTGCGCCGCACCCTCCCCCAGCGCTCGCGCTCGACGATCGGCGCATGGTGCTTCGCCGACCACTACGGCCCGGTGCGGCTCGGCGAGGAGGCCGGGATGGACGTCCCGCCGCATCCGCACACGGGCCTGCAGACGGTGAGCTGGCTCTTCGAGGGCGAGATCGAGCACCGCGACAGCGTCGGCAGCCTCGCCGTGGTGCGCCCGGGCGAGCTCAACCTGATGACGGCCGGACGCGGCATCTCGCACTCGGAGGTCTCGACCGGGGGCGCGCCCGTTCTGCACGGGGTGCAGCTCTGGGTCGCGCTGCCCGAGGAGGCGCGGCTCGTCGATCCGTTCTTCGAGCACCACCGCGGCGTGCCCGTGGATCTGCCCGGCGCGCTGGTGCGCGTCTTCGTCGGAGGGATGCTGGGCGCGTCGGTGCCCGCGAGCACCTTCACTCCGCTGGTCGCCGCGCAGATCGACCTCGAGCCGGGTGCCCGGGTCGAGCTGCCGGTCGAGGAGTCGTGGGAGTACGGCGTGCTCGTCGACGCCGGCCCCGTGGCGGTCGAGGGCGCGGACGTCCCGCGCTCGGACCTCGCCTACCTGGCGCCCGGCCGCTCGCACCTGGTGCTGACGGCCGGGGACGCGGGCGCCCGCGTGGTGCTGCTCGGCGGCGAGCCGTTCGCCGAGGAGCTGGTGATGTGGTGGAACTTCGTCGGCCGCAGCCACGACGACGTGGCGGCCGCCCGCGAGCGCTGGCAGTCCGACGTGATCGCCGGGGCGGATCCCGCGGGACCGTTCGGCACCGTCGACGGGTACGGCGGACGCGCGCTCCCCGCGCCCGTGCTGCCGACCGTGCGCCTCAAGCCGCGCCGCCGGGCCTGAGCCGAGACCGTCAGGCCGAGGCGCTCCGAGGCGGGGCCCACGACTCGGGAGCGCGGAAGTCGCGATGATCCCGCTCGACCACCGCGACTCCCGCGCTCTCACCGGCGCGTCAGGACGCGTCCGACTCCTTCTTCGCGGCGGCCTTCGCAGCGGCCTCGCGATCGGTGGCCTCGGCCGTCTCGCGGAAGGCGCGGCGCGGATCCTGCAGCGCGCTCATCGGCGAGAGGTCGCGCGGAGTGACGGCGTCGACGAGCCAGCCCGTGATGATCCGCCACTTGCGGTCCAGGGTCGGCATCGCCGCTCCGTGGTAGGCGCGGTGCGCGAGCCAGGCGGGGAGGCCGCGCAGCTTCACGCCCTTGATCAGGCCCGCGCCCTTGCCGATGCCGTACTCGGCGACGGTCCCGACGGAGGCGTGGCGGTACTCCTCCACGGTGCCTCCGGTGAGGTCGGCGATGATGTTGCGCGCCAGGAGCTTGGCCTGCCGGACCGCGTTCTGCGCGTTCGGCGGGTAGTACGCGGGCTGCTTCTCGCTGGTGAGGTCCGGCACCTGCGCGCCGTCGCCGGCCGCCCAGGCGCCGCCCACCGGCTCGCCGTCCTCGCGGATGACCCGCAGGCGCGCATCCGCCATGACGTGGCCCTTCGGCCCGCGGGGCGCGTCGGTCGCGTCGAGGATCGGGTTCGGCTTCACGCCGGCGGTCCACACGATCGTGGCCGTCGGGATGCGCTCGCCCGAGGAGAGCTCCACGACGCCGTCCTCGCAGGAGGGCATCGTCGTCTTCAGGTGCACGTGCACGCCGCGCGAGCGGAGGTGGTCGAGCGTCCACTTCGAGAGCTCGGGACCGACCTCGGGGGCGACCCGGTCCAACGCCTCGACGAGGTGCCAGGTGACGTCACCCATCGAGAGGGAGGGCTGCGCGGCGAGCGTCTTGCGGCTGAGGTCGAGCAGCTCGCTCAGCGCCTCGACGCCGGTGTAGCCGCCGCCGACGAAGACGAAGGTGAGCAGGCACCGACGCTCGGCGGGATCGGTGGTGAGCGCCGCCTTCGCGATGTTCTCGATGACGCGGTCGCGCAGGTGCGCCGCCTCCTCCACCGTCTTGAAGCCGATGCCGTGCTCGGCGAGACCCGGCGTGGGGAACGTGCGGGTGACGGCCCCGAGCGCGAAGACGACCTGGTCGAACTCGAGCGTGCGGGTGGAGCCGTCCATCGCGGCGACGGTGGCGCTGCGCTCGGCGAGGCTCACGCCGGTGATCGCACCGCGGATCACGCGGGTGCGCTTGAGCGCGGAGACCAGCGGCACCGTGACGTGGCGCGGCTGGACGTGCCCGCCGGCGACCTCGGGCAGCAGCGGCTGGTAGGTCATGTAGGGGTTCGGCTCGACGACGGTGACGTCGATCGGCGCCTCCCCCCGTCTCTTCTCGAGGCCCCAGGCCGTGTACAGGCCGACGTAGCCGCCGCCGAGGATGAGGATGCGCGTCGTACGGGATGCCGTCATGTCCGTTCCCTTCTCGAACCCGGCGCCGGGCAGGCGGAACCGGATGGTGCTGAGGACGCTCCGACGCTACGCGGGGCGCGGCGGCCCGCACAGGGCCTTGCGCGACGAGCCGGGGCCGCGCATCCTCCGCCGGCGGGCGGACGGGAGGCGCGCTACTGCAGCGCCGAGGTGAGCCGCGCCAGGTTGTCGAGCAGGGTCGAGCGGAGCGGCTGCTGCCGCCACTCGCGGAGGGTCAGCTCGCGGGAGTGCTCGCGGTAGTCCTGCTGCACCTGGCGCAGGTCCTCGACGAACTCCGCGCCGCGCACCATCAGCGAGACCTCGAGGTTGAGCGTGAAGGAGCGCATGTCCATGTTGCTCGAGCCGATCACGGCGACGTCGTCGTCGATCGTGAAGTGCTTCGCGTGCAGGATGGTCGGCTTGCGGTACATCCAGATGCGCACGCCCGCGGTCAGCAGCGTCTCGTAGTACGAGCGCTGGGCGTGGTAGACCACGGCCTGGTCGCCGATCTCGGAGACGAAGAGCTCCACGTGCACGCCCCGCCGGGTCGCCGTCGTGATCGCGTAGAGCATCGCCTCGTCGGGCACGAAGTACGGGCTGGTGATGATGATCGACTTCTGCGCCGAGTAGAGCAGCGTCAGGAACAGGCGCAGGTTGTTCTCGCCCTCGAACCCCGGGCCGCTCGGCACCACCTGGCAGTCGATGGTGTCGCGCTGCTGCAGCGCCTCCATCGGCTCCGACTCCCGGAGGAGCAGCTCGTCGGTCTCGCTGTACCAGTCGGTGATGAAGATGGCGTTGATGCCCTGCACCACCGGCCCCTCGAGGCGCACCATCAGGTCGTGCCAGTGCAGGCCGCGGCGGATGTTGCCGCGCTTGTTGTAGCTGGAGTCGACGACGTTCTGCGAGCCCATGAAGGCCGCGTTGCCGTCGACGATCAGCAGCTTGCGGTGGTTGCGCAGGTCCGGCCGCTGGTACTGCCCGCGCCACGGCCGCACGGGGAGCATGTACGACCACGAGGCGCCCGCCCGCTCGAGGGCGCGCAGCCGGCGATGGGTGCCGCTGTAGTAGCCGGGCACGCGGATCGACGCGATGTGGTCGAGGAGGATCCGCACCCGCACCCCGCGGGCCACCGCGCGGTCGAGCGCGTCGAAGAAGGGCGCGGTGGTCGAGTCGGCGGCGAGGATGTAGAACTCGCAGTGCACGTACCGGCGGGCGCGGTCGATCTCGGCGGCCATCGCGCGGATGGTCTGCTCGTAGTCGCCCTGGAGGCGCGCATCGTTCCCGCCGACCAGCGGCATGGCGCCGAGGTTGCGGTTGAGGGTGACCACCGACTCCAGCCACTGCGGCCACGGGTGCTCCCGGGCGACGCGGTCGATGCCGTCGGTCGACTCCAGGATGAAGCGGTTGATCTCCTGCTGCTTCCGGCGGCGCTTGCGCGGCAGCCGGTAGCTCCCGATGAAGAGGAACAGCAGGATGCCGACGTACGGGATCAGGAAGATCGCCATCAGCCAGGCGAGGCCGGTGGTCGGACGGCGGTTCCGCGGCACGACGATGACGGCGATCACGCGGACCACGAGCTCGACGACGACGGCCGCGATCGGGAGGATCACGGCCCAGTCGGGTGCGGGCACCGCGCCTCCTCGTTCGTCGTGCGGAGCCGCTCAGCGGGCGCGGGAGGCACCCGCGCGGCGGCGGTGGTCAGGAGGCGTCGCGGGGAGGCAGGCCGCGGCGCTCGCGCTCGCGGGCCTCGATGCGGTCGTACGCTCGGCGCTCGTTGCGGTCCGAGCGGATGAGGGCGCGCATCACGAACCAGAAGATGGCTCCGACCGTGATCGTCGGCACGAGGGCCCACAGCCCCTGGTTCCACAGCTCCCAGTCCATGCGGCGATCCTACCCGCGGCACCGGCGCGGGAGCCGTGAGCCCGGAGGCCCGTGCGCCCAGCGGCCTTCGCGGGCGCTGGGCGCTACTGGCTCTCGACCGACTTGTTCAGCGCCGCGGCATCGGAGTTGAGGCCTTCCAGCTCCGAGCGCAGGCCGTCGTACACGGCGATGTCCGCGTCGATGGCGGCGCGGGTGGCGTCGACGGCCTGGCTGCGGGCGAGCAGATCGGCGCGCTCCGTCTCGAACTCGGCCGTCGATCCGAAGTCGCCGCTGTCGGCGCGCGAGTTGAAGTCGTCGATCTCGACGTTGAGCGCGTCGTACTCGGCGTTGTTCGCATCGATCCGCGCCGTGAGGTCGGCGTACATCGTCTCGATCCGGGAGACCAGGTCCTCGATGCGGTTCTCGAGATCGGTGAAGACCGCCTCGTAGCGGGCGTTCAGGCCCACGACGACCGAGCGGTCGTCGAAGAACTCGGCGTAGTGCGCCTCGAGCGCCGGTGGCAGGTCGGCCACCTCGGTCCCCAGGATCGAGTGCAGCTCGTTGACGCGCTCGCCGAGGCCGCCGGTGCGGTACAGCTCGAGGCGCTCGGCGATCGTGCCGTCCTGCGGGAGGGTCTCGTACGCGGCCTCGAGCTCGTCGCCCAGCTCGGCCTGCTCCTCCGCGTCGAGCCGCACCCACGCGGCGTGCAGCATCTCGTGCGCCGCCGTCACGTCGCGGATCCCGTCGAGGTCGGGGTTGGCGACGTCCGAGATGTAGATGCTGGTGCCGGTGTAGCAGCCGAGGACGATGTCGTCGGAGGCGCCGTAGCCGCAGAGGTCGTTGAAGCCGGCGGTCGGCTCGACCGACGGGCTCGACGCGTAGTAGAGGGCGCGGCCGCGGTCGGACATGGCGGTCCGCTCCGCGAAGCCGGCGATCGTGGGGTCGGGCGTGAACGCCTCGGCCGCCCGCCGGTCGGCCAGCGCGGTGCCGACGTCGCCGGAGGAGGTGAGGACGCTCGCGGCGACCGCGGTCCCCACTCCGAACTGCGCGATCGTGAGGACGCCCGCCGCGACGGCCGCGACGATGCTCGATGCCCTGACCATGTCTCCCCCTCGGCTCCCGCGACCCTACTTGACGAGCGGGAACAGGATCGTCTCGCGGATCCCGAGGCCGGTGATCGCCATCAGGAGGCGGTCGATGCCCATGCCCATGCCGCCGGTGGGGGGCATGCCGTGCTCGAGGGCGCGGAGGAAGTCCTCGTCCAGGCGCATCGCCTCGTCGTCGCCCGCGGCGGCCTGGCGGGCCTGCTCGACGAAGCGCTCGCGCTGCACGACCGGGTCGATCAGCTCGGAGTAGCCGGTGGCCAGCTCGAAGCCGCGGACGTAGAGGTCCCACTTCTCGACGACGCCCGGGATGCTGCGGTGCGCGCGCACGAGCGGCGAGGTGTCGACGGGGAAGTCCATCACGAAGGTCGGACGCGTCAGGCCGCCCTTCACGAAGTGCTCCCACAGCTCCTCGACGTACTTGCCGTGCGTGGGGACGTGCACCTCGACGCCCTCGCGCGCGGCGAGGGTCTCGAGCTCGGCGAGCTCCGTCTCCGGCGTGATCGCGATTCCGGCCGCGAGCGACAGGCTCTCGTACATCGAGATGCGGTCCCACCGGCCGCCGAGGTCGAACTCGGTGCCGTCGGCCCAGGTGACCACGTGCGAGCCCGCGACGGCCTGCGCCGCGTTCTGGATCAGCTCCTGGGTGAGGTCGGCGATCGAGTTGTAGTCGCCGTACGCCTGGTAGGCCTCGAGCATCGCGAACTCGGGCGAGTGGGTGGAGTCGGCGCCCTCGTTGCGGAAGTTGCGGTTGATCTCGAAGACCCGGTCGATGCCGCCGACGACCGCCCGCTTGAGGTAGAGCTCGGGCGCGATGCGCAGGTACAGCTCGGTGTCGAAGGCGTTCGAGTGCGTGGCGAAGGGGCGGGCGGAGGCGCCGCCGTGCATCACCTGCAGCATCGGGGTCTCGACCTCGAGGAACTCGTGCGAGGCGAAGGTATCGCGGAGGGAGGCGTTCACGCGGGCGCGGGTGACGACCGTCTCGCGGGCCTGGGGGCGCACGATCAGGTCGAGGTAGCGCTGGCGCATCCGGGTCTCGTCGCCGAGCTCGTTGTGCAGGTTCGGCAGCGGCAGGATCGCCTTCGCGGCGATCGTCCACTCCGACACCCACACGCTCAGCTCGCCGCGCTTGCTCGAGACGACCTCGCCCTCGACGAAGAGGTGGTCGCCCAGGTCGACGAGCTCCTTCCACGCCGCCAGCGACTCCTCGCCCACGTCGCCGAGCGAGACCATGGCCTGGATCCGCTCGCCGTCGCCGGCCTGCAGCGTCGCGAAGCAGAGCTTGCCCGTGTTGCGCTGGAACACCACGCGGCCCGCGAGGCCGACGCGCTCGCCGGTCTTCACGTCCGGCTCGATGCCCTCGTGGCGCGCCCGGACGGCCGCGATGGTGTCGGTGACTCCGACCGCGACGGGGTAGGCGCCGGCGCCGAGGTCGTCGCCCGCGAGCTCGAGCAGGCGCTCGCGCTTGGCGAGGCGGACGGCCTTCTGCTCGGAGGCCTCCTGCTGCGCGGCCCGCTCGGCGGCGGCCTGCTCGGAGTCGGACTGCTCGGCGGCGGGGGTCGTGGTCTCGGGGACGTCGGGGGTGTCGGCCATGAGGGGTCGCAGTGCTTTCGGTTCGGGGCGGACGGCCGCGATCAGGCGAGCAGGATCGGGGCGTTGTCGAGGAGGCGGGTGGTGCCGACGATCGCGGCGACGAGCACGAGTGCCGGGCCGCGGTGGTCGGCGTCGACCGGGAGGAGCGTCGCGGGATCCACGACGACGAGGTAGTCCAGCTTAACGAGCGGCTCGGCGTGCGCGACGGCCTCGGCGGCCTCGATCGCCGCGGCGGCACCGCGGTCCGCGGCTTCCGCGGCGGCCGCGAGGAGGCGCGGCAGCACGAGGCCCGCGCGGCGCTGCTCCTCGTCGAGGTAGCGGTTGCGGCTGGAGCGGGCGAGCCCGTCCTCCTCCCGCACGATGCCGACGCCCTCGATCTCCACGGGCAGGTCGAGGTCGCGGACCATGCGGCGCACGAGGAACAGCTGCTGCGCGTCCTTCTGCCCGAAGACCGCGACGTCCGGCTGGGCGATGCTCAGGAGCTTGGCGACGACGGTGAGCATCCCGTCGAAGTGCCCCGGCCGCGCGCGCCCCTCGTAGAGGCCGCCGACCTCGCCCGCGACGACCCGCGTCGAGGACGGCCCGTCGGGGTACATCTCGGCGACTCCCGGAGCGAAGAGGAGGTCGGCCCCGGCCGCGTCGAGCAGGGCGGTGTCGCCCTCGAGGTCGCGCGGGTAGCGGTCCAGGTCCTCGGACGGGCCGAACTGCAGCGGATTCACGAACACCGACACGACGACGACGACGGCCAGCTCGCGAGCCCGCTCGACGAGGGCGAGGTGCCCGGCGTGCAGGGCGCCCATCGTCGGCACGAGCGCGATGCGCCGACCGGCCCGCCGCGCCTCCTGCAGCCGCTCGCGGAGGTCGCCGATGCGGTGGACGGTGCTGATCACCCGACGATGCTACCGGCGGTCCCACGGCCGCCCGGGCCCTCGGCACCGGGACGCCGTGCTCCTCCGCGAGGCACCGCCTCCCGAGCGGCGTCCCACCCGGGAGCGGCGTCTCGAGCGGCGCGCCCGTCAGCCCGCCGCGCGGCGCAGGGCGTCGTCGACGGAGGAGCGGACGAGGCTGGAGAGGAAGAAGCCCGGCTTCTCGACGCCGATGCCCGCCAGCAGTCCCGCCGCCTGGTCGACGATCGCGGTCGAGAAGGTCGTGGCGGTCGAGACGGCCTCCGCGTAGGCGGCGCGGTCCGACTCCGCCACGGAGACCGGCTCCCCGCCCATCTCGACCACCAGCGCCTGCGCGATCGGCAGCACCGGGCCCGGTGCCGACACGGCGAAGTAGGTCTCGGAGAGGCGCGCCAGGTCGAGGCTGGTGCCGCTGAAGGCCATCGCCGGGTGGACTGCCAGGGGGATGACCCCGGAGGCGAGCGCCGGAGCGAGCACCCCGTAGCCGTGCTCAGGCGCCGTGTGCAGCACCAGCTGGCCGGGCTGCCACGCTCCGGTCGCGGCGAGCCCCGCGACCAGGGCGGCGATCTCGCTCCCGGGGACGGCGACGATCACCAGCTCGCTGCGCTCGACGAGCTCGGGGATCGCGAGCACGGGGACTCCGGGGAGCAGCGCGTCGGCGCGCTCGCGGCCGCTCTCGCTGGTGGTGGCGATACCGATCACGGCGTGGCCGGCCCCGGCGAGCGCGGCACCGAGCACCGGGCCC
Organism: Rathayibacter sp. AY1C2; assembly: GCF_002931195.1. Classification (NCBI taxonomy): domain Bacteria; kingdom Bacillati; phylum Actinomycetota; class Actinomycetes; order Micrococcales; family Microbacteriaceae; genus Rathayibacter; species Rathayibacter sp. AY1C2. Next base: position 14,645 of record NZ_PSWG01000023.1, read on the forward strand.
ACGCGTCCGGCACCGATCACGCCGACGCCCAGGCGTCCGTCGCGGCGGTTCTCAGGCATGCGGTTCCCCCTCCGGAGCGGGCCAGTCGGGCAGGGCGGGTGCGGCCGCCCGCCGCCCCCACTGGTGGCTCGCGTCGCGGTCGGCGGCCCGCACTCCGGCCGTCGCGAGGCTCTCGAAGAAGGCGAGTCCGTCGGCTGCGCTCATCACCGGCACGAGCGGAGTGACGGGGCCGGCCACCGTGTGCACGCGCGCCGAGGCCAGCCCGAGCAGGCGCTGGAGCGGTCCCTGCTGGACCCCGACGCTCTGCATCCGCGCCAGGGGCACCACGGCGACCCGCCGCCAGACCGCTCCGCTGCGCAGGATCGCGACCTCGTCCGTCAGCCGGTACCCGGTCCTCCGGAACGAGAAGGGGCGGAGCCACACCGCCGAGCGCGGCGCCCGGGTGAAGCCGGCCGCGTCGCGGTGCCGGAGTGCGTCTCCGACGGGCGTCGACTCCGCTCCCTCGGCCGGTCCGGGCAGCAGGAGGGCGAGGACGCGCTCGACCGCGGCGAGGTCGCCGACGGGCAGGATCGTGGTGTTCGGCTCGCCGTTCGCCCCGCGGGAGGCCGCGTGGCCGGCGCGGTCGATCCGCACCTGCCACCAGCCGAAGGGGCGCCAGAGCAGCGGCTGCGTGATCTCGACGGCGTGGATCCGGCCGGGCGGGATCGTGTCGCTGCTGGTCGAGAGCACGCCGTAGCCGACCCGCACTCCGTCGGGCGTCGCGGCGATCGAGTACCGGAGCGAGCGCACGAACTGGCGGACGTAGTAGCTGCCCGAGCCGATCAGGCCCGGCAGGATCGCGAAGAGCACGTAGGGCGAGCCGTAGACGGCGACGAACACCACGGCGACGACCGAGGCGGCCAGGAACAGCGTGAAGCCGCTGAAGACGAGCGAGCCGAGGAGTCGGCCCGGCGGGATCGAGACGACCGACTCGGGTGGCGTCTCTTCCTGAGGCTCGCCGAACTCCTCCAGCCGGCGCGCCAGGAACCCGCCCGCCGGAGCCGCACCGTCGACCGTCGCCTCCCGCTCGCGCACCCCGGACGCGAGCCGCAGGATGTCGCGGCGCAGGGCGTCAACCAAGCGCGACCCGAGGTACGACAGCTGGACGTTCGCGTCCTGCCCGGCCACGCTCACCTCGAGCTTCGCGGCTCCGAACAGCCGCGCGAACAGCGGACGCTGCACCGCGATGCCCTGGATGCGGTCCAGCCGCGCCCGCCGGTTGGTCCGGAAGAGCACGCCGGAGCGCACCTCGACGAGCTCGTCCGTGATGCGGAAGGTGTGCATCCGCCAGGACAGCCAGAAGGCGAAGACGGCGACCGCCAGGCCCACCGCGACCGCCAGCAGCGCCCAGCCGACGAGACCGCGGCGCAGCAGCTCGTCGACCGGATCGCCACTCTCGAACCCCTCCGGCCCGGGCAGGAACAGCTCGACCAGGCGCTCGCGGAGGTTCGTGATCACGATGCCGAGGACGACCAGCAGGCCGATCCCGCCCTTGAGGACCGGGGTCGCGGGATGGAGGCGGTGCCACTCCCCGTCGGCGAGGTCCGTCTCGACGGCGCGGAGCTCGGTCACAGGCCGGCCCGGCGCGACTCGGCGAGCTCGACCAGGCGGTCGCGGAGCTCCTCCGCGTCCTGCTCGGCCAGGCCCGGGATGCTGACGCCGGTCGCCGCGGCGGCGGTGACGAAGCGGAGGTCGGCGAGGCCGAGCGCCCGGGCGAGCGGCCCGCGGTTGACGTCGATGAGCTGCATCCGCCCGTACGGCACCGACACGAAGCGCTGGAACATGATGCCGCGGCGGAAGAGCAGGTCGTCCTGGCGCAGGAGGTAGCCGTAGGCGCGCGCACGGCGCGGGGCCACGATCAGGAGGGTCACCGCGAGGGCGGCCGCGGCGGCCAGCGGGATCCAGCCCCACGGCAGGCCGATCAGCATCAGCACCACGGGCACGGCGAGCAGCAGCACGCTCGACACGACGGCCGACACGATCTCGACCGCGACGTACCGGGGCGAGACGCGGCGCCACTCCCCCGTGATGTCGAGGCGGTCCCGCCGGCGTCCCCTCGCGTCGCGGCGGGTCGTCGGCGACGCGTCCTCGGGCTCGGCGGGCATGGCGTCGTCCTCACTGCCCGCGGCGATCCGGGCGTCGGCGTCAGGCGTGGTTCACCTCGCCGACGGCGCTGTCGTCGTCGTCGCTCGGCGGGATGGTGCACAGGTGCTCGGCGACCAGGCCGGCCACCAGCAGGACGAGCGCACCCACGATGGTCGCGACGTCCTGCCACACGGAGCCTAGCGAAGGGATCGCACGGCTCAGCAGGTACACCAGGATGCCGCCGGAGGCTCCGAGCAGCAGAGCACCGACGTGGCTGGACGCCTTCGCCAGCACCACGACGCGCATCGCCCGGAACGGATCGATGGGCCGGCGCAGCGTGCCCTTCGTGGCGCGGTGGATCGGGACGGCGAAGCCGAGCACGAGAGCCGCGACCACGATCAGGGTCACCGGAACCGTCAGCGGCGGGATGAGCACGGGGCGGCCGGCGGCGGCGATCGCGAGGTCGAGGAGGAACCCCGCGACGGCCCCGGCGAGGCCGAGTCCGAGCAGGGTGCTGATGCGGGTGCGCCTCACGGGGTCCTGCTCTCGGGGTCGGCGGTGCTGCCGCGGGCGGAGTCGCGCCCCGGCCAGGTCAACCCGGCCGGGTGGTCGGTCACGCGGTCGGTCGCCCGTGCGCGCAGCTCGGCCACGGGTCCGGCTCCGGGAAGGACCGCCGCCGGCTCGGCGTCGAGCCAGGGCTCGAGCACGAAGGCCCGCTCGGCCGCCCGCGGGTGCGGGAGGGTCAGGTGCGGGTCGTCGCGGAGCACGCCGCCGACCGCGATCACGTCGATGTCGAGGGTCCGGTCGCCCCAGCGCTCCTCGCCCTCGCCGCGGATCCGGCCGCCGGCCGATTCGATCGCCGCCGTCGCCGCGAGCAGGTCGTCGGGCTCGAGGACGGTCGAGCCGGTCACGACCGCGTTGAGGTACCCGGGCGCGTCCTCGTCGACGCCCTCGGGCTTCCACGCGAGCGACTCGACGACCTTGGACACCGCCTCGATGCGCAGGCCCGGCGTCGTGGCGAGGGCCCGCAGCGCCTCCTCGAGGTGCGCCAGGCGGTCGCCGAGGTTGCTGCCGAGCGCGAGCACGACGTGGCGGACCGGGCGGACGCGCTCCTGCCGCGGCCTCACGAGCGGGTCCTCGTGATCTGCACGGCGACGTCCTCGAACGGCAGCGGGATCGGCGCGTCCGGCTTGTGGACGGTGATGCGGACGACGTCGGCGGCGGCGAAGCCCAGGGCGACCCGGGCGAGGCGCTCGGCCAGGGTCTCGATGAGGTCGACCGGGTCGCGGGTCACCGCGTCGGCCAGGGCGATCGCGAGCTCGCCGTAGTGCACCGTCTCGGCCAGCGCGTCGCCCTCGGCCGCCGGCGCGGTGTCGAGCCAGACCGTCGCGTCGATCACAAAGTCCTGGCCGTTCTCGCGCTCGAAGTCGAAGACGCCGTGGTGCGCGCGCACGCGCAGCCCGGTGAGGGTGATGGAGTCGCGCACGGCGAGGGCGGCGGGGTCGATCGCGGTCACGGGGTCTCCTCCTGAAGTCGGGCGGCGAGGGCCAGGGCGCGGGCGGACGAGCGGACGTCGTGGACCCGGACGCCCCAGGCGCCGTGCTCGGCGGCGACGAGGCTCAGCATGGCGGAGACCTCGTCGCGCTCGGCGGCCGGGGCGCCGGCGGGGGCGAACGGAGCGAGGAACCGCTTGCGCGAGTGGCCGACCAGGACCGGGAAGCCCAGCGAGACGATCGCGTCGAGCCCGGCCAGCAGCGCCCAGTCGTGCGCGCCGACCTTCGCGAAGCCGAGGCCCGGGTCGAGCAGGAGGCGGTCGTCCCGGATCCCGGCCTCACGGGCGGCGTCGACGCGGCGCTCGAGCTCGCCGCGGACGTCCGCCACCACGTCGCCGTAGGAGGCGAGAGCGGTCATGCCCGCGCTGTGCCCGCGCCAGTGCATCGCGATGTAGACGGCGCCGCGCTCGGCGACGAGCGCGAGCATCCGCGGATCGGCGAGGCCGCCGGAGACGTCGTTGACGACGACGGCGCCCGCGTCCAGGGCGGCCTCGGCCGTGGCGGCGCTCATCGTGTCGATGCTGACGCGCACCCCCTCCGCGGCGAGGGCGCGGACGACGGGCAGCACGCGGCCCTGCTCGGCGGCGGAGTCGACGCGCGCCGCACCGGGACGGGTGCTCTCGCCGCCGACGTCGACCAGGTCCGCGCCGAACGCGGCGGGTCCGTCCCCGGCGGGCCGGGTCAGGTCGAGGCCGTGGCGGACGGCGTCGTCGACGGACAGCCAGCGGCCGCCGTCGCTGAACGAGTCCGGAGTGACGTTGAGGATCCCCAGGAGCGCGGCGCGGCCGGTCGGCGTGAGGTCGGCGACGGTGGTGGCCACGTCACTCCCCCCGCGCGGCGCCGATCAGCGCGATGATCTCGGCGCGGGCGGCCGGGTCGGCGAGGGAGCCGCGGGCGGCGACCGTCACGGTCGAGCTCGCGGTCTGGCGCGGCCCGCGCATCCGCACGCAGCCGTGCTCGGCGTCGACCACGACGAGCACTCCCTCGGGAGCGAGGCCCTGCTCGAGCGCGTCGGCGATCTGCTCGGTCATCCGCTCCTGGATCTGCGGTCGCGACGCGACCGTCTCGACCACGCGCGGCAGCCGGCCGAGGCCGACGACCCGCTCGCGCGGCCGGTAGGCGATGTGCGCGACGCCGAGGAACGGCAGGAGGTGGTGCTCGCAGACGGAGCGGAAGGCGAGGTCGCGCACGATCACCGTCTGGTCGAGCGGCGACTCCTGGCCGCCCTCGACCACCGCGAACGTCTCGGTCAGCTGGGCCGCGGCGTCGTCGTCGAACCCGCCGAAGAACTCCTCGTACGCCTCGGCGAACCGCCGCGGCGTGTCGAGGAGTCCCTCGCGGCCCGGGTCGTCCCCGATGGCCGCGAGGATCTCGGCGACGGCCGCCTCGATGCGCGCCTTGTCGACGGGCACGCGCGCGCTACGCCGTCGCGGGGCGCGGGTTGATCAGCGGCGGGCGCTTCGGCGCGACCTCGTCGGCACCAGCGGAGGAGACTCCCCCGTCGGTCGCACCCGAGTCGATCGGCGCCTTGGCGACCGGGACCGCGATGGGCGGCAGGTCGGACAGGGGGCGCTTGTCGCTCGAGAGCCACTGCGGGCGCTCGTCGATGCGGCGGACGTCCTTGAAGATCTCGGCCAGCTGGTCGTGGTCGAGCGTCTCCTTCTCGAGCAGCTCCATCGCGAGGCGGTCGAGGATGTCGCGGTTGTCGTTGATGACCTGCCACGCCTCGTCGTGCGCCTGCTCGATGAGCTGGCGCGTCTCGGCGTCGACCGTCTCGGCGATCTGCTCGGAGTAGTCGCGCTGGTGGCCCATGTCGCGGCCGAGGAACATCTCGCCCGACGACTGGCCGAGCTTGACCGCTCCGACGTTCGCGGACATGCCGTAGTCGGTGACCATCTTGCGGGCGATGGAGGTCGCCTTCTCGATGTCGTTCGACGCTCCGGTGGTGGGGTCGTGGAAGACGATCTCCTCCGCGACGCGACCGCCCATCGCGTACGTGAGCTGGTCGAGGAGCTCGTTGCGGGTCGTGGAGTACTTGTCCTCCAGTGGGAGAACCATCGTGTAGCCGAGGGCGCGACCGCGCGGAAGGATCGTGACCTTGGTCACGGGGTCGGTGTGGCGCATCGCCGCCGCCGCCAGAGCGTGTCCGCCCTCGTGGTAGGCGGTGATCAGCTTCTCCTTGTCGCGCATGACCCGCGTGCGGCGCTGCGGCCCCGCGATGACGCGGTCGATGGCCTCGTCGAGCGCGCGGTTGTCGATCAGCTGCGCGTTGGAGCGGGCGGTGAGCAGCGCGGCCTCGTTGAGGACGTTGGCCAGGTCGGCGCCGGTGAAGCCCGGGGTCTTGCGGGCGACGACCTCGAGGTCGACTCCGCCGGCGAGCGGCTTGCCGCGGCCGTGGACCTCGAGGATCCGCTTGCGGCCGAGCAGGTCGGGGGCGTCGACGCCGATCTGGCGGTCGAAGCGGCCCGGACGCAGCAGTGCGGGGTCGAGGATGTCGGGGCGGTTCGTCGCCGCGATCAGGATGACGTTCGTCTTGACGTCGAAGCCGTCCATCTCGACCAGCAGCTGGTTGAGGGTCTGCTCGCGCTCGTCGTGACCGCCGCCCATCCCGGCGCCGCGGTGGCGGCCGACGGCGTCGATCTCATCGACGAAGATGATGGCCGGCGAGTTCTCCTTCGCCTGCTGGAAGAGATCGCGGACACGGCTCGCGCCGACGCCGACGAACATCTCGACGAAGTCCGATCCGGAGATGGAGTAGAAGGGGACGCCCGCCTCGCCCGCGACCGCGCGCGCCAGCAGGGTCTTGCCGGTGCCGGGAGGGCCGTAGAGCAGGACGCCCTTCGGGATGCGGGCGCCGACGGCCTGGAACTTCGCGGGCTCCTTGAGGAACTCCTTGATCTCGTGCAGCTCCTCGATCGCCTCGTCGGCGCCGGCGACATCGCCGAACGTGACCTTGGGCGACTCCTTCGAGACGAGCTTCGCCTTCGACTTGCCGAACTGCATGACGCGGTTGCCGCCGCCCTGCATGCCCGAGAGCATCAGCCAGAAGAACGCGCCGATCAGCAGGATGGGGAGCAGGAAGCCGAGAGCCGAGAGGAACCAGTTGGTCTGCGGGACCTCGTCGTTGTAGCCGGTGCTGCCGAGATCGGCCGCGGACACCGCGTCGACGACCTCCGCGCCCCGAGGGGCCACGTAGTAGAACTGCACCTGCGTGCCGTTGTCTCCGTCGGCCTGCTTGAGCGTGAGATCGACGCGCTGCTCGCCGTCCACGATCTTCGCCGAGTCGACCTTGCCGTCCTTCAGGAGGTCGAGACCCTCCTGCGTCGTGACCGGCCGGAAGCCGGACATGGTGATCAGCGAGGAGCCGATCCACACCGCGACGATCGCCAGGACGACGTAGAGGATGGGACCCCGGAAGATGCGCTTCACGTTCATGCTTGTTGCGGGTGCGACACCCGGCGCCTTTCTGACGAGGAGATTGTGCCTGCCAGGCTACCTCCCGCACTCTGAGCGCCGCCCACGCGTTCGCCGTGGGCCGAACGGCCGCGGGCTGTGTTGTCTGGCGGGGATGCGGCGGGCCGCATCCCCGCGCGCGGTCGGCTTCGCGACGGGTGCGTTCCGCAGAGCGGGTCTCGTCGGACTGCCGGGAAACGCTGACACGCGTTTCCCGGTCCGCGTCCTCTGCCTTGTGGGTGGAGGTCGCGGGGATCGGCGCTTCGGCGGTAGGGACGCGCCGCGAGAGCGCAGGAGTTGTCGCACTCGAGCTCGACAGCGACGACTACTGCGGTCTCGGAAAGGAGGCGAAGGTGTCCGAGAAGGACGCGCCGCGAGAACGCAGGAGTTGTCGCACTCGAGCTCGACAGCGACGACTACTGCGGTCTCGGGAGGGGCGAAGGTGTTCGAGCGGGGCGCGCCGCGAGAGCGCAGGAGTTGTCGCACTCGAGCTCGACAGCGACGACTACTGCGGTCTCGGAGGGGGCGAAGGTGTCCGGGCGGGGCGTGCCGCGACGAGGGGCAGCAGGCGCGGACGGATCGGGCCCGCACAGCCCGCGTCAGGCCGACTCGAGGAGGAGCTCCGGGTCGCGGAGGGCGGGCACGAGGCCACGGCGGCGGCGGGCGGCGGCCAGCACGGTCATGGCGAGCGCCCCGACCAGCCAGAGCACGAGCACCAGGACCGCGTGCGCGACTCCGATGCTGCCGCCGGCGATCAGCGAGCGGAACGCCTCCACCGTCCAGGTCAGCGGCAGCACTCCGTGGATCGCCTGGAAGAAGGCGGGAGCGGTCTCGACCGGGTAGGTGCCTCCGGCCGAGGACAGCTGCAGCACGATCATCAGCAGCGCCAGGAACCGGCCCGGGGCGTCCAGCAGCGCGATCAGCGCCTGGTTGATCGCCACGAAGGTGAGGCTCGTGAGCACGGCGATCCCGATCAGCCCGGGCAGGTTCGACGCCTCGACGCCCACTCCGAAGCGGATGACGAGCGCGGCCAGGACGCCCTGGGCGACCGCCATCAGCGCGCCGGGCAGGTAGCTGCGCAGCGCGATGACCCAGGCGGGCCGGCGCGCGGCGAGGAGGCGGGAGCTGAGCGGGGCGCTCATCAGGTAGAAGGCGAGCGCGCCGACCCAGAGCGCGAGCGCCATGAAGTAGGGGGCGAGGCCGTAGCCGTAGGACGGCACGCGGTTCATCCGCTCGGCGTCGATCCCGACCGGGGCGGCCGCGACGGTGCTGAGCTCCTGAGCCTGCTCGCCGGTGTAGGTGGGCACGTCGTCCGCGCCGTCCGAGAGCTTCGTGTCGAGGGTGCGCGATCCGGAGGCGAGCGAGTCGATCCCGTCGGCGAGGTCCTGCGAACCGGTGGCCGCGTCGGCCGAGCCGGTCGCGGCGGTCTCGGCGCCGTCCGCGAGGTCCGAGGCGCCCGTCGCGAGGGCGGCCGTCCCGGAGGCGAGGTCGGAGGCGCCGGCGGCCGCAGAGGCGATGCCGCTGGTGAGCGGGCCGACCGCGCCGGAGAGGGTGTCCACTCCGCCGGCGACCTGCGCGGCTCCGCCGTCGAGGGTCGCAGCTCCCTGGGCGAGGGCCTGCGCACCGGTCTGCAGCTTCTGGGCGCCGTCTGCGGCGGAGGTCGCCCCGGTGGACAGAGCGGCGGTGCCGGTCGCGAGGTCGGCGGCTCCGCCCGAGACCGTGGCGGCACCGGCGGCGAGCGCCGTCAGTCCGCTGCCGTCGTCGCCGACGAGCGCGGTCGCACCGGAGGCGAGCGTCTGCGCGCCCGCGTCCGCCGAGGCGGCTCCGCCCGCGAGAGCGGCCGCACCCTGCTCGAGGGCGGTCAGTTCGGCCACGCGCTGGGCGTCGGACAGCGAGTCGTACCGCGAGAGCAGGGAGGCGAGGCCGGAGTCGACGCCGGTCGCCCCGGTGGCGAGTTGCGGAGTGGCGGTCGCGAGCGCTCCCGCGCCGGTCGCGAGCTGCTGGGCTCCTGCGAGGGCCTTCCCCGCTCCGTCGGAGAGGGAGGCGGACCCGGTGGCCAGCGCCTCGGCGCCGGACGCCGCCGAGGCAGCGCCGTCCTTCAGGGTCGACGTCCCCGCGGCGAGGTCGGTGGCGCCCGAGGCGAGCGACGCCGCTCCGCCGTCGAGCTGCTGGGCGCCGTCGGCGACCGTGCGGGCTCCCGTGTCGAGCGCCGCCGCCTGGTCGGGCAGCTGCCCGGTCCCGCTCGCGATCCGCTGGAGTCCCGACGAGAGGTCGGACGCTCCGGAGGCCGCGCTCCCCGCGCCCGAGCGGAGGGAGTCGGCGCCGGTCGCCAGCTGCGCGGTGCCGTCCTGCAGCTGCGCGAGCCCGACGACCAGCTCGGAGGAGCCGGACGCGGCGGTCCCGGCGCCGTCCGCCAGCTGAGCGGCGCCGTCGGCCGCCTGCTCGAGGCTCGAGTGCACGTCGGTGAAGCCGAGGTAGATGTTCTCGAGGTAGGTCGCGCCGACCTTCTCCTCCAGCGTCTTCGTCACGGTGGTGCCGATGGTGGAGGCGATGTTGCCGACGATCAGGTTGGCCGCGTCGTTCGTCTCGATCGACAGCTTCGCCTGCACGGCCGCGGCGGGGTCGTCGCCGCCGACCGAGGCGACGTCGGCCGAGAAGCCGGCCGGCACCGTCAGCACGGCGAGGACGTCGCCGGAGGCGAGCTCGCGGGACGCCTCGTCGGCACCGGTCGCCGTCCAGGCGAAGTCCGAGCCGGAGGTGTCGGTGGTGAGCTGCTCGGTCAGGTCGTCGCCGAGGGCGAGCGCGGAGCCGTCCGAGGCGGTCGCGCCGGTGTCCTCGTTGACGATCGCGGCGGGCACCGTGTCGAGGTGGTGCGTGGGATCGAGGTTGGCCGAGGTCAGCAGTCCCGCATAGATCAGCGGGATGAGCGCGATCGCGGCGAAGACGACGACGAGGCGCGGGTTCACGGCGCGCAGGGCGCGGCGGAGCGGGGAGGTGGTCATGGTCCTTCTACTTCGTGGAGTGCAGGGCGGCGAGCCGCGGCGAGGCGACTCCGGTGACGAGGAGCTCGGCGATGTCGGCGGAGGCCGAGGCCGCGGGACGGCGGGCGTCGCCGTCGAGGAGCCAGCCGACGACCAGCCAGGTGGTGCCGGCGGCGAGGAGGACGGCGAAGCGCTCGACGCGGGCGTGGTCGCCGCCGCCCGATCCGCGCTCGGCGAGGGGCGAGAAGGCGAGGAGCCGCTGCGCGAGGAACGCGACGACCGACTCCTGCACGGCGCGGGCCGTGCCTCCGCTCAGCACGCGGCGGTAGAAGTCGGCGTGCACGAGCAGGCCCTCGAGGAGCCCGCGGACGATGCGGGGGACCGCGCCCTCCCAGTCGGCGGGGGCGGTGCCGGGAGCGACGTCGCCGAACAGCGCGTGCATCCGCTCCACCGCGGCGGCCTCGATCAGTGACGACACATCCCCGAAGTGCTGGTAGAACGTGGGGCGGCTGACGCCCGCGGCGCCGCAGAGCTCCGTGATGGAGGGCTGGTCGTCGCCCGGGCGGTCGAGGGCACTCGTGATCGCGGTGAGCAGGAGCTCGCGCGAGCGGGTGAGCCGCGGATCGGTCACGGGGTCCTTCTTCCCGGCGCGAGGAGCGCCTGCTTTACGTCCGTCAGATAACTTACAACCGTAAAGAAGAGTGCGCAAGCATCAGGAGGAGGGCGGCTCCGGGAGCAGCGTCGCGATGGCGGACGTATCGACGATCACCGAGTCGTGCGGAGTCAGTCCCGGGCTCCGCGGCGTCGGCACCGGCAGGCGCACGAGCAGGGCGCCCGGATCCACGCCGAAGCGCCCGGAGCGGGTGCGGCCGACCGGATCGCCGTCCAGCTCGGCGAGCACCGGCTGGTCCAGCTCGAACGAGAACTCGCGGCCGGGCCACTGCCGGAGCGAGGCGAGCCCGTTGCGGTTGCCGGTCGCCACGTCCAGCGCGAGGCCGAAGCGCCGACGCAGCAGCACCAGCTCCAGGTCGCCGTCGTCGAGCACGGCTCCGGCGGCCAGCTCGATGTTCGCGACCACGGAGCTGCAGTTGCAGGCCAGCACCATGAAGCAGCGCTGCGGAGGCTCCTCCGCGCCGTCGATCGTGAGGGTCACCTCGAATCCGGCCTTGAACATCGCCGGCGCCCCCGCCGCGAAGTAGGCGCCCCAGCCCACCCGCTTCTTCAGCTCCTCGTCCGTCTTGTCCATGATCTCGGCGTCCAGGCCCACCCCGCCCATCACCATGAACACCCGCTCCTCGCCGTCGTCGAACGCGGCCGTGCCCACGTCGATGGCGCGGTCCTGCCCGAGCAGGGCGATCTCGACCGCCTCGGGCAGCGAGCCGAGCGGGATCCCGAGGTTCCGCGCGAGGAGGTTGCCCGTGCCGCTGGGCAGCAGGCCGTAGGGGACGCCGGTCCCCCGCAGCACCGTGGCGACGGCGCGGACGGTGCCGTCGCCTCCCATCGAGCAGACCAGGTCCGGGCCCGCCTCGAGTGCGGCGCGGGCCGCGGCGGCACCGGAGTCGCCCGGGCTGGTCTCGAACCAGAGCGGCTCGTTCCAGCCGTGGCGGCGCGCGATCGTCGCGACCAGGTCCTCCGCGGCGCCGACGTCGTCGAACTTGCTCGGGTTGATCACGACGGCGACGGTGCGCTTCTCGGGTGCCTTCACCCCGTCAGTCTGACGGCACCGGCGACCGGTCCAGTCGCGCTGACGCCTCCAGGGCGAGCACGGCGCCGATCTCGGCCGAGAGCGTGGCGGGCAGCGACGGAGGCGCGTCCCAGCGGGGCCCGGCCAGCAGCACGCCGCGGCGGACGCTCGAGCTCTGCAGCGCGGCGACGCTGCCGGCGACGAAGCCGCGGAGGCGGGCGGCCACCGCGGGCGCGACTCCGCTCGTCGTGGCGAGGTCGACGAGGTGCCGGTAGGCGATGCCGCCGAACAGGGCACCGTCCCCCGATCCCTGGTCGACGAAGACGCCGTCGGGGGCGAGCCGGTCCAGCAGGTCCTCGGCCGTGCGGGAGGCGTGGGCGACCAGGCGGGGGTCGGGCCGCAGGCGGTGCAGGGCGAGCGCCGCGCCGATGTAGACGGCGTGGTTGTAGCTGAAGGCCCAGTCGTCGCGCGCGGAGCCTCCCTCGCGGCCGATGCCGTCTGCGACGAAGCCGGTGTCGTCGTCGCGGAGGCGCACGTGCATCCAGTCGAGGGCGGCGCGCGAGAGCTCCTCCCGGCCGTCGGGCCGCAGCCGCTCCAGGCGCACGCCGAGGATCGCGAACGGGCCGTTCGCGGGCGCGTTCTTGTAGTCCAGCTGCCGGCGGCGCCAGGCGAGGCTCGCCCCGTGGCGGAGGTTCCAGCCCTTCGCGACGGCGAAGCGCCACAGGCGGTCGGCCCGGTCGAGGAAGCGCGGGTCGCCCGAGGCCTCCCCGAGGCGGGCGAGCGCGCCACCGAGCCACATCATGTCGTCGAAGTAGCCGTTGACCAGGCGCCCGCCGTTGCGGAGGCGGATCGCGCGATGGATCCGCCGGGCCCGCTCCAGGTGCGCCTCGTCGCCCGTGCGCTCGAAGGCGTCGACGGCCGCGTCGATCGCGTGCGCGAGCCACCAGTAGTTGAACTCGAGGTCGGCCCGCAGCGAGGTCGGGTAGCTCATGTGGTAGCCCAGCAGGGGCACCGCGAAGAGCCGCTCGAGGCTCTCCTGCGCGGTGTCCGCGGCGCTACTCGTAGACGTGCGGGGCGAGGACGGCGACATCGCGCAGGTTGCGGTAGCGCTCGGCGTAGTCGAGCCCGTAGCCGATCACGAACTCGTTCGGGATGTCGAAGCCGACGTAGGCCACGTCGACCTCGACCTTGGCGGCCGCGGGCTTGCGGAACAGCGCGCAGATCTCGACGGACTCGGCGCCGCGGCTGCGGAGGTTGCCCTGCAGCCACGAGAGCGTGAGGCCGGAGTCGATGATGTCCTCGACGATCAGCACCTTGCGGTTCGTGATGTCGGAGTCGAGGTCCTTCAGGATCCGCACGACGCCGGAGGACTTGGTGCCGCTCCCGTAGGACGAGACGGCCATCCAGTCCATGACGATGTCGAGCTTGAGCTCGCGGGCCAGATCGGCCATCACCATCACGGCGCCGCGCAGCACCCCGACGATGAGCAGGTTCTCGCCCGCGTAGTCGCGCTCGATGGCGCGGGCCAGGTCGCGGATCCGCTCGTGGATCTCGGCCTCGGTGTAGAGGACCTCGGTGATGTCGTCGGCGATGTCGGCTGCTTCCACCCGGCCACTCTACGGGTGACCGGCCCCCGTCTCCCCTCCGCGAGTTTCCGCTCCGGTACACCTCCGCCGGCGAGTCGCGTGCCGGAGCGGCATCTCGCGGGGAGGGGTCGGGCGCCGCGCGGGGACCGGCGTCGCGGAAACGGGGTCAGGGGGCCGCGGGTGCGAAGACGAGGGTGGTGCCGCGGCGGGTGGCGAGGACGCCGGGGAGGTCGACGCCCTTCTGGCCGTGCCAGTCGGTGACGAGCGCGGCGACCGCCAGCGTCTGCGAGCGCGAGAGCGCGACTCCGAACTCGTTCGCCACGACCAGGCGGATGATCCGCTGCCGCAGCGCCGGCGGGTCCGCCGCGAGCCCGCGCGCGTCGACCGTGACGTGCCCCGCCTCGTCCTGGCCCACCAGCTCGAGCGCCCAGTCGAGGGCGAGCGCGTCGAGCGCGTCCCCGTCCTCCCGCAGCTGCTCGGCCGTGCGCGCCAGAGCCTGGGCCACTCCCGGCCCCAGCTCGTCCTCCAGCACGGGCAGCACGCGGTTCCGCACCCGGACCCGCGAGTAGCGGGGGTCGTCGTTGTGCGGGTCGTCCCACGGCACGAGCCCCTGGTCGGAGCAGGCGAGGCGGGTCGTCTCGCGCCGCAGGCCCAGAATCGGCCGACGCAGCGGCCCACTGACCGGCGCCATCCCGTGCAGCGAGGCCGCACCGGCTCCGCGGGCGAGCCCCAGCAGCACCGTCTCGGCCTGGTCGTCGAGGGTGTGGCCCAGGAGGATCGCGGCGGCGCCCGTCGCGGTCAGCGCGTCGTCGAAGGCGCGGTAGCGCGCGCTGCGGGCGGCCGCCTCCGGACCGCCCTCGGCGGACACCGTCACCACCTGGCGCAGCACCGGCGCGAGCCCCAGCGCGTGCGCCTGCTCCGCGGCCCGCCGCGCGACCTCCGCCGACGCCGCCTGCAGCCCGTGGTCGACGATCACCGCGCCGGCCCGCCTCCCGCCCCGCGGGGCCTCGAAGCCGACCGCCGCCGCGAGCGCGAGCGAGTCCGCTCCCCCGCTCAGCGCGACCAGCACGAGCGCTCCGGGGTCGAGCCCGTCGAGGCTCTCGCGCACCGCCCGCCGCAGATCGGCGACGGCGGGGGTCAGGCGGGGGCGATCGGGCACATCAAGTAACGTAATGCCAGCGATCCGCCCCTCCCGCGCGCGCACCCGCGCGAGCGTTCCGGAGGCCGATCCGTCCGCCGATGCGCCGCTCACGGCGCCACCGACTCAAGGAGAGAGCATGGCCGCATACGACGTCGTCGTCGAGATCCCCAAGGGGAGCCGCAACAAGTACGAGGTCGACCACGAGACCGGTCGCGTCTACCTCGACCGCGTGCTCTTCACCTCCTTCGTCTACCCGACGGACTACGGGTACTTCGAGAACACCCTCGGCCTCGACGGCGACCCCGTCGACGCGCTGGTACTGCTCGAGTACCCCGTCTTCCCGGGCGTGGGCGTCTCCGTCCGCCCGGTCGGCGTGCTCAACATGAGCGACGAGGCCGGCTCCGACGCGAAGGTGATCGTGGTCCCCGCGAAGGACCCGCGCTGGCAGCACATCCAGGACATCGGCGACGTCCCGGAGCAGACGAAGAACGAGATCAAGCACTTCTTCGAGCGCTACAAGGACCTCGAGCCCGGCAAGTGGGTCAAGGTCGACGCGTGGGGCGACGCCGCCGAGGCGGAGCAGATCGTCCAGGACGGCATCAAGAAGCTGGCCGAAGAGGGTCACTGACCCCTCGCACCAACGAAGGAACCCCCTCCCGTCGTCTCGACAGGAGGGGGTTCTCTCGTTGCGCGGTGCGGCCGCGGCTCAGGCGGCCGGGCGGCCGACCATGCCGGCGGGCGTGCCCCAGGTGTTCCAGATGCGCACGGGCTTGCCGTAGTCGGCGGCCTCGATGATCTGGTTGTTCCCGAGGTAGATGGCCACGTGGTAGTAGTCCCCGCCGCCACCCCAGAAGATCAGGTCGCCGCGCTGGCGCTGGCTGTAGGGGACGAGCTTGCCGGCGCCGGCCATGGTGTTGTACTGGTTCGTCGCCGAGTGGGTGCCGATGTAGATGCCCGAGGACGCGTACGAGGCCTTGGTGAGGCCCGAGCAGTCCCACTGGTCCGGGCCCATGCCGCCGAGGACGTACTCCTCGCCGAGCTGAGCCATCGCGTACGAGATCGCGTTCTCGACGGCGCCGCTGGTCGGCACCAGGACCGGAGCGGTCACCGGCTGCGGGAGCGGCTGAGCCGCCGGCTGGGCGACCGGCTGAGCAGCGGGCTGGGCCGGAGCAGGAGCCGGAGCCGGAGCCGGCTGCTGCTGCGCGGGCTGCGGAGCGGCGGGCTGCGGGAGGGACGCGGTCTGACGCGACGGGGCGGCGGCGTCGGCCTGCGCCGAGGACTGCTGCTGGGCGGAGCGGGCGGTGGACTGCGCCTGAGCGGCGGCCTCCGCCTCGGCCTGCGCCTGGGCGGCGGCCTCGTCGGCCTGGCGCTTCTGCTCGCCCGCGAGGTACTGGGTCTCGGCCTCGACCGAGGAGTCCTTCAGCAGCGCGAGCTGGGCGACCAGCTCCTGCGACTTCTCCTCCTGCGCCGAGAGCGACGCGCGGGCCGACTCGGCGGCGGCGTCGGCGTCCTTGCGGGCTGCGTCCGCCTCGTCCGAGAGCGCCTGGTGCTCGGTGACGGCGAGGTCGGCCTGGTCGCCGAGCGACTCCGCGTTCTGCTTGTCGGCGAGGGCGTCGGCGTAGACCTTCTGCGACTGCTCCGAGAGCTGCGACATCGCGCCGAGCTGGTAGAGCAGGTCGCCCGCGTCCTTGCCCTTGGCCACGAGGCTGGCGGAGAGGTCGCCACCGGCGGCGCGAGAGAGGTGCGCGGCCAGCAGGCCGGCGCGCATCTTCGAGGTCTGGGCCTTGGCGGAGGCGGTGGTCGCCTTCTCCTCGAGGTCGTCGACGGCCTTCGCAGCGGCGTCGAGCGCCTCCTTGGCCTGGCGCCAGGCCTCGGCCTTCTTCATCGCGGTGATCGACTTCTCGTCGACCGCGGTCTGCAGGCTCGCGATGAGGCCGGTGATCGAGTCGATCTCTGCCTGCTTGCTCGCCTCGTCCTTCTTGGCGTTCTGCACGTCGTCCCACGAGGGGTACTTCGCGTCGTCGGCGAGGGCCGGGGTGATGCCGAGGGACGCGGTGACCGCCGTGACCGCGAAGGCGGCGGAGATGACGAGCGGGAGGCGGCCCTTCCAGGCGCGCTCCCGGGGTGCCGGGGTGAAGGTGCGTGCGGTCGTCTGTGCGTCAGCCAAGGGTGACTCCTCGTTGGGCCATGAAAGGTTGGGCGTCGACGGCGGAGCCGTTGACGCGGGTCTCGAAGTGCAGGTGGCAGCCGGTGGAGGCGCCGGTCGAGCCGACGGCGGCGATCTGCTCGCCCGCCTGGACCTGCTGGCCGACGCGGACGTAGATCCCGCCGGACATGATGTGGGCGTAGCCGGTGCTGATGCCGCTGCCGTGGTCGATCAGAACCCAGTTGCCGTAGGTGCCGTTGGGGCCCGCGTAGGAGACGGTGCCGCTGTGCGCCGCGAAGATCGGGATGCCGCAGCCGCCCGCGAGGTCGGTGCCGCGGTGGTACGAGCCGGAGGATCCTCCGCCGGTCGAGATGCTGTCGCGCGGGCCGAAGGTGCCGGTGATGCGGCCTCCGGCAGGGCGGACCCAGCCGGAGTCGCTGACGGCGCTGGAGCCGCCGCCGCCCGAGGGGGCGACGTACCCGCCGCCGCCACCGCTGCCGCCGCTGGACGCGGCCGCGGCCCGGGCGGCCTCGCGGCGCGCGGCCTCGGCCTGGGCGGCGGCCTGGCGGGCGGCCTCCTCCTCGGCGAGCTTCCGGAGGCGCTCGGCCTCGCGGGCGGCGACGCCGGCCTCGTACTCGGCCACGGTCTTCGACTCGGTGTCGCGGAGCGCGGCGAGCTGCTGCTCGAGCACGACGCTCTGCTCCTGCTGCTCGGCGAGCGCGGCCTCGGACGCCTCCTGAGCGGCGGTCGCCTCGGCCAGCTTCTGCTCGGCGGCGACGCGGAGGCGCTCGCGCTCCGTCTGCGCGACCTCGGCCTGGTCGGCGAGGGACAACGCGGTGTTCCGGGCGGTGCTGGCCTGCTCGTAGATCGCGGAGGAGCGCTCGACCAGCTTGGTCATGCTCCCGATCTTCGACAGCAGCTGGTCGGCCTGGCCGGCCTTCTGGTCGAGGAAGATGTTGACGGACAGGTCGGTGCCGGTGCTGCGGTAGAGCTGCGCGGCGAGCAGGCCCGCCTGCTGCGAGGCCTTGTCGGCCTCCTCGGCGCTGGCGGCGGCCCGGTCCTCGAGCTTCTTCGACTGGTCCGAGGCCTCGTCGAACGCCTGCTGAGCGGCGAAGTGCTCGTCGCCGCGCTGCTGCGCGAGCTGCTGAGCGGAGGCGACCTCGCTCTGGAGGTCGCCGATCAGGGACGTGATCCGGTCGACCTGAGCGGCGGCGGCGGCGGTGTCGCCCTTCGCCGCCTCGACGTCGGCCCACGACGGGTACTCGACCGCCTGGGCGGGAGTGGCGACGAGCAGGCCGGCGACGAGCGCGACGACGGCGGAGGCCAGGGCAGCACCTCGGAGTCGCCCGAGTCGCGGCGCGCCGGGGAGGCGGGCGGGACGCGGACGGCGCAGGGAGTGGGGCATGGGACCTCGGGGATAGGGGGCCCTCCCTCCGCGGCGGTGCGGCTCCGGCGCGCGGGTGGGGGGAAGAGCGATTCCGCCCCACCCTAACCGCGGCTCTGCCCGATCTCCTAGACCCGGGTCAACCCCGGACGGGGTGCACGCCGCCTGCGGAACCGTCGATTTTGCATCCTGCGCCGCGGCCCCCTATGCTTGCGTGTCGGTAGTCATGGGGGGTCGGCCGCAGGGTCGCCCCGCGAGTCTCCGGCCCCATCGTTTAGTGGCCTAGGACACCGCCCTTTCACGGCGGCAGCACGGGTTCGAATCCCGTTGGGGTCACGGATGGGTCGGTACTACCAGCACCACCAGAAGTACCAGCACCACCGGAAAGTGCGCCGGCTCGAGAGGGTCGGGGCGTGAAAATAGAACAGCCTCGAAGGCAGTATGCTTGTCTTCGCAACGAGGCCCTGTAGCGCAGTTGGTTAGCGTGCCGCCCTGTCACGGCGGAGGTCGCGGGTTCAAGTCCCGTCAGGGTCGCAAAGAGGCCCTTCCGAGAGGAAGGGCCTTTTTCAGGAGATCACCTCTCCAGCGACATCACGTCGCAACGGCTCTGTAGCTCAGTTGGTAGAGCGCACGACTGAAAATCGTGAGGTCACGGGATCGACGCCCGTCGGAGCCACTGGAACCCTCGCCTAGCTTCTACATGGCGGGGGTTTCTTCGTACCCGGAGGTCCCCGCCGCCGCGATCCGCCGCACATCCCTCCCGTTCCGGCCCGCGCCGAGCAGTGACTGCGGCCCGGATCCCGTCCAGGCGGTCTGCGTAGGCTGGCCCGGCCATGCAACCCGACGCCTTCCCGCCGCCCGATCCCGCGACGCTCGCGCCCGACTCCGCTGCGGCGACGTCGTGGCCGGCCGAGCCCCTCCCCTCGGTCCACGCGCCCTACTCCTCCCTCCTCTACCTGCCCGATCCTCGGGTCCGCTGGGGCCTGCCGACCGCCGTGCTCACGATCGTCGGGATCGTCCTGCCGCTGGCCGTGCTCATCCTGCTGTTCGGGTTCGGCGTGCTCCCCTACTCCGCCGGACTCGCCTTCGCGGGGGCGCTCGCGAGCTATCTCGTCGCGCTGATCGTCCCGTTCGCGGCGTCTCGGCTGCGCGGGCTGGGCACGATGGCGGCCGACTTCGGGCTGCGGTTCCGCTGGATCGACGTGCCCATCGGGATCGGGCTCGGCATCGCAGTGCGCGTCGTGATCCTGTTCGTGCTCGCCGCGTTCGCTCCGCTCCTCCAGGACGCGCAGGGGAACCTCGACATCGACCCCGATCCGCTGTGGTTCGTGCTGAGCTCGGTCCTCATCCCCGTCGTCGTCGCGCCGCTGGTCGAGGAGGTCCTCTGCCGCGGCGTCGTGATGCGCGCGGTGCGGAACCGGATGCTCCGGGGCTCGGCGGAGTCGGCGCCGCCCACCCGCGGCCGCCGCGTCTGGGCGATGGTGTTCAGCATCCTGGCGTCCACGGCGGTCTTCGCCCTGCTGCACGGGCACCAGATGGTGAACCCGGCGACGATCGTGACGCTCGGCGTGACGACGGTCACCGCGGGACTCGCGCACGGCTGGATCGCGACGATCACCGGGCGGCTCGGAGCGGCGATCGTCTCGCACGCGACGCTGAACGGCTCCGCGGTGCTGCTGCTGGCGCTGCTGCCGCTGCTGACTCCGTAGGGGGATCTCGAGAGGCCCGCTGCGCGGGGTGCTCGATCGGCAGGAGTCGGGGCGGCCCGATCGCGGGCGTGGGGCGGCGCGTCAGACGTCGTAGGTGCGCGCGCCGGGCAGCGGGCCGCGGACCTGGCGGTGGAGGCGCTCCATGTCGGCGTCGAGGGTGGCGGCGGTGCGGGCCGCGTCGGCGAGGCCGTCGAGGAGCTCCTGCGGGACCTGGCGGTCGTACTTGTAGTAGATCTTGTGCTCCAGGCTCGCCCAGAAGTCCATCGCGATGGTCCGGAACTGCACCTCGACGCAGACGTCGACCGATCCGCCGGAGAGGAACACGGGCACCTCGACGATCGCGTGCAGGCTCTTGTAGCCGTTCTCCTTCGGCTCGGCGATGTAGTCCTTCACCTCGAGCACCGTCACGTCGGACTGCGAGGTGAGCAGGTCGAAGACGCGGTAGACGTCCGAGACGAAGCTGCAGGTGATCCGCACGCCGGCGATGTCGGTGATCGCGTCGGCGATGCCCTCGAAGGTCGTCTCGCAGCCCTTGCGCTCGATCTTCTCGATCAGGCTGTCGGCCGACTTGAGCCGGCTCGTGACGTGCTCGATCGGGTTGTACTCCTGCAGCTCGCGGAACTCCTCCTGCAGGATCGACACCTTCGTGACGATCTCGTCCATCCCGAACTTGTACTGGAGCATGAAGCGCGCGAAGTCGTCGCGCAGGGCGCGGATCTCGGCGACGGTGGTGGCGTCGAGCGCTTCGGCGACGGCATCCGTCAGCGGAGGGACGGCGTGCGCGGGTTCGGGGATGCGGGATTCCACAGTCGGACACCCTACGCGCGGAGTCGTTCGAGACCGGTGGGAGGCGCCCGGCCTAGCCTGGGAGCGTGATCACCGAGCCCCGCCCGCTGCGCTTCTGCGCGTTCGTCATGAACACCGCCTCCCACATCCAGCACGGCCTCTGGCGCCACCCCGACGCCCGGCAGCACGAGTTCGACGACGTGCAGCTCTGGATCGACCTCGCCCGGACGCTGGAGCGCGGCCGCTTCGACGCGATGTTCTTCGCCGACGTGGCGGGGCTCTACGGTCCGGCGGACGGCGACTGGGACGTCAACGCCCGCGAGGGGCTGCAGCTGCCCAGCAACGACCCGTCCGTGCTGCTCTCGGCCCTGGCGGTGAGCACCGAGCACCTCGGCTTCGCGTTCACGAGCTCGGTGCTGCAGTCGCATCCGTTCGACTTCGCCCGGAAGGTCTCGACCCTCGACCACCTCTCGAAGGGGCGGATCGCCTGGAACATCGTCACCAGCGCCCTCGACGGCGCGGCCCGCAACTTCGGCTACGACCGGCTCGAGGAGCACGACGAGCGCTACGCCTGGGCGCAGGAGTACCTCGACGTGGTCTACAAGCTGTGGGAGGGCTCGTGGGACGACGGTGCGCTCCTGCGCGACAAGAGCGGCTCCTTCGCCGACCCGGCGCGCATCCACCGCATCGACCACGTCGGGAAGCGCTACCGCGTGCAGGGGCCGCACCTCTCGGCTCCGTCGCCCCAGCGCACGCCCGTGCTCTTCCAGGCCGGCTCCTCCCCCGCGGGTCGGCGCTTCGCCGCGCGGAACGCGGAGGCGCAGTTCGTGTTCTCGGGGTCGCCGGAGAAGACCCGCGAGCTGATCGAGGACACGCGGGCCCTCGCCGCGGCGGCCGGTCGCGGAGCGGGTGCGCCCTCCTTCTACCTGGGGCTCTCCTTCATCACCGGCGACACGGAGGAGGAGGCGCGCCGCGCTGAGCGCGAGATCGACGAGTACCTCTCCTCCGACGCCTTCCTCGTGCACTCGAACCTCGGCTTCGACCCGGCGACGGGCGAGAAGCTCGACCCCGACCTGCCGCTCTCGGCGATCGAGACCTACGCCGGCCAGAGCCACCTGCAGTGGATCCGGGACGCCTCCCCCGACCGCGAGCCGACCGTCCGCGACCTGGCCCGGCTCTCGGCGAAGCTGCGCGGACGGGTCGTCGGCACTCCCGAGCAGATCGCCGACCACCTAGCGGGCTGGCGCGACGCGGGGATCGACGGGATCAATGTCGTCAACTGGATCCTGCCCGGCAGCTACGAGGAGTTCGTCGACCGGGTGATGCCGGTGCTCCAGGAGCGGGGCCTCGCGCAGACCGAGTACGCCGAGGGGACGCTGCGCCGCAAGCTGTTCGGGACGGACGAGCTGCCGGCGACGCACCCGGCGCGGGCGTACCGTGGGGCGTTCGCGGGCTGAGCCCTCGCGGGCCGGGCTCTGCGCGTCCACTGCCCCTGCACCGGCTGCCCGCCCCGCCCCGCGCTCTCCGCCGAGCTGGGGACGCGAGGGCGGGCGCGGCTCCGTAGCGTCGAGGGATGATCCAGACCTGGGGAGTCCTGACCGCGCTGTACGGAGTCGTCGTGACGGCGGTCGCGGTGCTCGCGATCGTCCTGCTGGTGCTGCTGTGCCGCCTGGTGCTCGCCGCGCGCGAGAACCTGCAGACCTCGACGAGGCTGCGCGAGCTGCAGATCGAGCGGATGCTGCTCGAGGACGAGTAGCGGACGCGCGACGCCGGCCGCGATCAGGTCCTCGGCGAGGAGCAGTCGCGGCCGACGACGCGCGGTCCGGTCAGGGCAGAGCGGGTCGCGCCTCCGGGCGGGGCGCCCGCGGGATGAGCAGGCCGAGGGCGACGGCGACCAGCGCTCCGATCGCGCCGATCACGAACGTGGTCTCGAAGCCCTGCGAGCTCGGCAGCTGCACGTCGCCGACGGACACGGTCAGCTGCGCGAGCACGCCCGCGGTCACGGCGGAGGAGAGCGTCGTGCCGAGGGTGCGCATCAGCGAGTTCAGCCCGTTCGCGGCGGCGGTCTCCGAGGCGGGGACGGCGTGCATGATGAGCGTCGGCATCGCGGCGTAGGCGAGGCCCAGCCCGACGCCGATGAGGGCGTTGATCACCAGGATCTGCCACACCTCGCCGCCGAACGGGAGGATCAGCAGGTACGAGACCGCGATCAGCCCGGAGCCGGCGATCAGCACGAGCCGCGGCCCGGACTGCGCCGAGAGGCGGGCGGCGAGCGGGGACGTCGCCATCATCGCCAGGCCCGAGGGCGCGAGCACGAGGCTCGCCACGATCAGGCTCAGGCCGAAGCCGACGCCGGACGCGGTCGGCAGCTCGAGGCGCTGCGGCAGCGTGATCTGGGCGCCGAAGAACGCGAAGCCGACCGCCACCGAGGCGAGGTTGGTGAAGAGGACGGCGGGGCGGGCGGCCACCCGGAGGTCGACGAGCGGGCTCTCCTGCCGCAGCTCGTACCAGCCCCAGAGGAGCAGGACGGCGATGCCGCCGAGGCCGGAGCCGAGGATCGCGGGGCTCGTCCAGCCGGAGTCGTTGCCGCGCGAGACGGCGATCAGCACGCCGCTCAGTCCGAGGGCGAGGCCGATCGTGCCGACCACGTCGAAGGTGCCGGCCGAGCGCAGCGTCGACACCGGCACGACCAGGAGGACGAGGACGATGTCGAGGACGCCGAGGCCTGCGGACATCCAGAACAGGACGTGCCAGTCGGTGTTCTGCGCGATGAGGGCGCTGAGCGGCAGGCCGAGCGCGCCGCCGATGCCGAGGGTCGCGCTGACCAGGGCGATCGCGCCGGGGAGCCGGTCGCGGTGGAGGGTGTCGCGGAGGATCGAGATGCCGAGCGGGATGACGCCCATCACCGCGCCCTGGAGGGCCCGGCCCACGACCAGCGTCCACACGTCGCCCGCGAAGGCGCAGACGATCGAGCCGATCACGAGCACGACCAGCGCGGCCACGGCCATCCGCCGCTTGCCGTAGAGGTCGCCGAGGCGGCCGGAGACCGGGGTGAGGATGCAGGCGCTCAGCAGCGTCGCGGTGATCACCCACGCGGTCTCGGTGCGGTCGGCGCCGAGCAGCGTCGGCAGCTCGGACTGGATCGGGACGACCAGCGTCTGCATGAAGGAGGCGCTCATCCCCGCGAAGGCGAGGACGGCGGTGATGAGGCGCGGGTCCGGCGAGCGGGTCAGGGAGCGTCTGTCGGAGTCGGGCACGGCTGTCCTTCGTGTCGGCGGCGGACGCGCACCCGGACCGCGGCGGCGGGCGGGCCGTCGTCGGCGGGATCGTATCGCTCGGCTCTGCTTTCGACCGGCTCGGGGCTCAACATCGCGGGCCGCCGCTTTGTTCCCTCCTCCTCCTTCCCGCGCGCGTCGGGCAGGACGAGGATGGGCGGATGATCGACATCGAGAGCTGGATCGCCGGCTACGAGAAGGCCTGGGCCACGGACGACGCGGCAGACGTGGCCGCACTGTTCACCGAGGACGCCGAGTACTTCACGGCGCCGCACCGCGACGCGATCACTCCGCGCGACGCGATCGTCGAGTGGTGGCGGGCGGAGGAGGAGCCCGCCGACCCGACGTTCGCGTGGGGCCTGGTCGCGCTGACGGAGGAGACCGCCGTGGTGGAGGCGCGCACCGTCTACCCGGGCGACCGCACCTACCTGAACCTCTGGGTCATCCGCTTCGCCCCCGACGGGCGGGCGCGCTCGTTCACCGAGTGGTACATGGAGGAGCCGGCCGACTCCGTGTCCTGACCCGCGGGAGTCCGCAGGCAGCGGCGAGGAGCCCTCAGCGGCGCCCGGTCAGAGCTGCGCGGCCGCGAAGGTGTCGCAGCTGGTGGCGTCGCCCTCGAAGCCGGCCTGGAACCAGCGCTGGCGCTGCTCGGCCGAGCCGTGCGTCCACCCCTCCGGATCGACGGTGCCGGTGGCCTGCTCCTGGATGCGGTCGTCGCCGACGGCTGCCGCGGCGCCGAGCGCGTCCTGGTACTCCTGCGCCGTCACCGGCTTGAGGTAGGGCGTGCCGGTCTCGTCGGGCACCGTCGAGGCGTCGCCCACCCAGGCTCCGGCGAAGCAGTCGGCCTGCAGCTCGAGGCGCACCGAGTCCGACTCGGGACCGGTGCCGGAGCGGTCCGCCGACTCCATCGCGCCGGTCAGGTTCTGGATGTGGTGGCCCCACTCGTGGGCGAGGATGTACATCTGCGCGAGCGATCCGCCCGAGGTGTCGAACCGGGTGCGCAGCTCGTCGAAGAAGTCGGTGTCGAGGTAGATCGTCCGGTCCGGCGGGCAGTAGAACGGGCCGACCGCGGCGGTCGCGCTCCCGCAGCCGGTGGTGGTGCTGTCCTCGAACAGGTCGACGCCGGTCGGGGTCGTGTAGGCGACTCCGAGGGTCGGCGTCTGCTCGCCCCAGTAGCGGTCGAGCGACTCGGCCGCACCCTCGAGGCGGCAGTCGACCTGCGTGTTCGCGTCGGCGCCGCTGTCGCAGGCCACCGCGGTGGAGGTGACGCCCTCCGGCGAGGACCCGCCTCCGCCGAACACCTCGCCGAGGCCCGAGAGGTTCACGCCGAGCAGCTGCGAGAGCAGCGCGAGCACGACCACGCCCACCGCGCCCCCGCCGACGGCGATGCCGGTGGTGCGGCCGCGACGGCGGACCTTGCCGCCGCTGAGCTGGGAGTCGTCGTTGAAGGTCATGCCGACGAAGCTAGCGCTCCGCGGACGGGCTCCGCTCGGGCTTGCGGTCAGCCCCAGCGCGACTCGCTGGCCGAGCGGATGATCTCGAGCAGCGCCTCGCGCAGGGGGCCGTGCTCGAGCGAGCCCGGGAACATGTCGACCTCGAGGCGGTGCGCCCGGCGCCAGGCCTCGCCGCCCGCGTCGGTGAGCGCGACGAGCTGCCGGCGGCGGTCCGACGGATCCGTGGTGCGCGAGACGTGGCCCTCGCGCTCGAGGCGCTCGATGGTGCGCGACATGGTCTGCACCTCGACGTGGGCCGCGGCGGCCAGCTCCTTCTGCGCGACGGGACCCGCCTGCAGGAGGTGCAGCACGATCAGGCCGGCGTGGGTGAGGCCGATCTCGGCGAGAGCGCCGTGCCAGGCGTGCTCGACCATCCGGGAGGCGGTGGAGAGCAGCCGGCCGGTGGGCCAGTCCTCCATACCGGAGGCGTCGTCCGCGCGCATCTGATCAGGGTAGACCCGCTCCCGGGGCACGACGGCACCGGGCGCGGGACGCTCAGGCACGGGCGCCCGGGCATCCCGGCCGCGAGGCGCGGACCGCCCCGCGCGTCAGGACGCGAAGCGGTCCGTCGCCTCGATCAGCGCGTCGAGGATCCCCGGCTCGTCGAAGGCGTGGCCCGCGTCGGCGATCATCCGGAAGTCGGCCTCGGGCCAGGCCCGGTGCAGGTCCCAGGCGGTGAAGGCCGGGGTGCACATGTCGTAGCGGCCCTGCACGATGACGGCCGGGATGTCGCGGAGGACGCCGGCGTCGCGGATCAGCTGCCCCTCCTCCAGCCAGCCCCTGTGCACGAAGAAGTGGTTCTCGATGCGGGCGAAGGCGAGCGCGAAGACGGGATCGGACCAGTCCGCGATCAGCTCCGGCTTCTGCAGGAGGGTGATGGTCGACGCCTCCCAGGTGGTCCAGGCGACACCGGCGGGGCCGTGCACGGCGGGGTCCGCGTCGTGGAGCAGGCGGTAGTACGCCTCGATGAGGCTGCCCCGCTCGCCGGCCGGGACGACGGAGGTGTAGCCCTCCCAGAGGTCCGGGTAGACCGCGGCGGCGCCGCCCTCGTAGAACCACTCGAGCTCGGCGCGGCGGAGGGTGAAGATCCCGCGGAGGACGATCTCGCTGACCCGCTCGGGGTGGGTCTCGGCGTAGGCGAGGGCGAGGGTCGAGCCCCAGGAGCCGCCGAGCACGAGCCAGCGCTCGACGCCGAGGTGCTCGCGGAGGCGCTCGATGTCGGCGACGAGGTACCAGGTGGTGTTGGTCGAGAGGTCGGCCTCCGGCTCGCCGGCGTGCGGGGTCGAGCGGCCGCACATGCGCTGGTCGAACAGCACGATGCGGTACTTCTCGGGGTCGAACAGCCGCCGGTGGGCGGGCGAGGTGCCGGCCCCGGGGCCGCCGTGCAGGAACACGACGGGCTTGCCCTCGGGGTTGCCCGAGACCTCCCAGTAGAGCGAGTGGCCGTCGCCGACGTCGAGCATGCCGGAGTCGTGGGGCTCGATCTCGGGGTACAGAGTGCGCATGGCCCGCACCCTACCGACTGTCAGGGTCGCGGTCCGCGAGGCGGGCGGCCCGGCCCCGGAGTGGGCGGGAGCGCCCGCGTCCACCCGGCGCACCCGCCTCCCGCGGTCGTTACTGTGGATCGGACCTGCACGCCCCCGTCGAAGGAGCCCCCATGCCCACCACTGTGCGCGGCGTCATCGCCCGGTCGAAGGGCGCTCCCGTGGAGCTCGTCGACATCGTCGTCCCCGACCCGGGCCCGGGCGAGGCCGTGGTCGACATCGAGACCTGCGGTGTCTGCCACACCGACTTCCACTACCGCGAGGGCGGGATCAGCGACGACTTCCCCTTCCTCCTCGGTCACGAGGCGGCCGGACGGGTCAGCGCGATCGGAGAGGGAGTCACCCATGTCGCGGTCGGCGACTTCGTGGTCCTCAACTGGCGCGCGGTCTGCGGCGAGTGCCGGGCCTGCACCCGGGCCGAGCCCTGGTACTGCTTCGACACCTTCAACGCGACGCAGCGGATGACCCTGGAGGACGGCACCGAGCTCAGCCCCGCCCTCGGGATCGGCGCCTTCGCCGAGAAGACCCTCGTGCACGCGAAGCAGTGCACGAAGGTCGATCCGGAGGCGGACCCCGCCGCGGTGGGCCTGCTCGGCTGCGGGATCATGGCCGGCCTCGGCGCGGCGATGAACACCGGGAACGTGACGCGCGGCGACTCCGTCGCGGTCATCGGCTGCGGAGGAGTCGGCACGGCCGCCGTGGTCGGCGCCGCTCTCGCGGGCGCCGGCACGGTCATCGCGATCGACCGGGACCCCAAGAAGCTGGTCGCGGCCGAGATGCTCGGCGCCACGCACGTCATCGACTCCAGCGGCCTCGACGAGGCGGGCGTCGTCGCGGCGGTGCAGGCTCTGACGAACGGCTTCGGAGCGGACGTCGTCATCGACGCCGTGGGCCGCCCCGAGACCTGGCGCCAGGCGTTCTACGCCCGCGACCTCGCCGGGACCGTGGTGCTGGTCGGGGTGCCGACTCCCGAGATGACGCTCGAGATCCCCCTGCTCGACGTCTTCGGCCGCGGCGGCTCGCTGAAGTCGAGCTGGTACGGCGACTGCCTGCCGGAGAGGGACTTCCCGATGCTGACCGGCCTCTACCTCCAGGGCCGACTTCCCCTGGACGAGTTCGTGAGCGAGCGGATCGGGATCGAGGACATCGAGGAGGCCTTCGCCACGATGGCCGGCGGCGACGTGCTCCGCTCGGTGGTGGTGCTCTGATGGGCGCGCGGATCGAGCAGCTCGTCACGAGCGGCACCTTCAGCCTCGACGGCGGCACCTGGGACGTCGACAACAACGTCTGGATCGTCGGCGACGACTCCGAGTGCGTCGTCATCGACGCGGCCCACGACGCGGACGCGATCCTCGCGGCCGTCGGCGAGCGCCGGCTCCTCGCCGTACTGCTGACCCACGGGCACGACGACCACCTCGACGCGGTCGAGGGAGTCCGCGCTGCGACCGGCGCTCCGATGCTGCTCCACGAGGCCGACCGGATGCTGTGGGACGCCGTGCACCCCGGCACGGCCCCGAGCGGCGGTCTGGTCGACGGGCGGATCGTGCCCGTCGCCGGCGTCGAGCTCGAGGTGCGGCACACCCCGGGCCACACCCCCGGCGCCGTCTGCTTCGTCGCCGAGGCGCTCGGCACGGTGTTCACCGGCGACACCCTCTTCCAGGGCGGGCCGGGGGCCACCGGCCGCTCGTACAGCGACTTCCCGACGATCATCGACTCGATCACGGAGCGCCTGCTGACGCTGCCCGCCGAGACGGTGGTCCGGACCGGCCACGGCGACTCGACGACGATCGGGGCGGAGGCGCCGCACCGCGAGGAGTGGATCGCGCGCGGGCACTGACCGGGCGGGGCCGGCGCAGAGGCTGCCGGCCCTCCCGCTTCGGCGTTCTGCTCGCCCGGATGTCCGACGGGTGTGGGAGTTTCGCAACCGATGGTCGTGCTCCCTTGTTACCGTGAACAATCGCCGGTACCGTGCGATGACCACACCGCAGGCGGGATCCCCCGTCCGCCCACCGGTTCGCTGCAGAACCCGAGAGGACACGTCGACGATGACGTCACGACCCCCGGGCGGAGGCAGGCCCTCGCGCCTGCTCGCCGCCACCCTCGCCGCATCCGCGACGATCGCCCTCGCCGCCGGCGCCGCCGTGCCGGTCGCCGTCGCCGCGACAGCGGCGACCACTCCCGCGCAGAGCCTGCTCGCGGACTTCACCTTCGACACCGCCCCGAGCGGAGGCGCCTTCACCGACCGGTCGACCCGCGCCGCCGTGAAGGGCACGCCGACCCTCGTCGCCGGCCGCACCGGGCAGGGCAGCGCCGTCTCGCTGTCGTCCTCGTTCTGGCTCGACCTCACTGCGACCGACGGGCAGCCGCTGCTGAAGGGTCGCGACTCCGTCACTCTGTCGTACGACTCGAAGCCCGCCGCCGCGGACAACGTCGGCTGGTCGGTCTTCGCCGCTCGCTCGGCCGCGACCCAGGACTACGCCCAGGAGAAGTACGTCGGCGTCCTCGACAGGACGAACGGCATCACCGTCGAGCGGTACGCCAACAGCGGCGCCCGCGACTCCTCGGGCAACCTCACCGGCCCGAGCAGCACGGAGTGGAAGCACGTCGATCTCGTGCTGAGCGCCGGCACCGCCCGCCTCTACGTCGATGCGAAGCCCGTCGCCGTCACGACGGCCGGCCCCTCGCTCGCGACGGTCCTCGGATCGACCGGCGGAGTCCTGCAGATCGGCAAGGCCAACTGGGGCGGCGGGGAGTACTTCACCGGACTCCTCGACAATCTGCGCGTCTACGACCGCGCCCTGACCGGGGCCGAGCTGGGCGCGACGAGCAGCACCGTGGCGACCGACTTGCGCGCCGCCCTCGACGTCCCCACGACCGTGCTCGGCGACCTGCCCGCGCAGGTCCTCGGGAACACCGTGACGTGGACCGCCTCCGGCGCCGGCGCCGCGCGCGTCTCCTCCACCGGCGCCGTGAACCTCTCGGGCCTCACCGCTCCCGTCGCCGTCCGCCTCCAGGCAGCCGTCGCCGGGCAGACCTACGCGTGGGACAGCACCCTCGCCGTGCCCGGCGGGCGCATCGCCACCTCCGTCAAGACCGTCACCACGACGAACGGAGTGAAGGACGACCCGCTGGCGTACAACGACGACCGCCGCGCGGACTCGCTCTTCACGGCCGCACTGCCCGCCGGCGCGACCACCTGGGAGCCGCTGAACCGCTCGCAGTCGATCCTCTCCGTCCTCAAGGACGGCGATCAGGCGCAGCGCCCGAACGCCCAGATGGGCTCGCCGCTGCTGTTCCGCTCGAAGGACGGCTCGCTCGGCGCGGTCTCGTCGCAGAACAACGCCACGGACTCCGTCTACCTCTGGAGCTCCGCCGACGGCCGCACGTTCCGCGACCAGCGCGTCCTCCGGGTCGCGCCGGGCTCGGTCGTGACCGACCCGCGGATCGTCTTCGACTCCGCCCTCGGCGTCTACAAGCTGTTCTGGACCGATCTGCTCACCACCGAGGGCCGCGTGACGCTGTTCACGGACCTCGCCTCCGGCACCGCTCCCGGAGCGACCACCCGCGCCGACGCCCGCGTCCCCGGTGTCCAGGGCTCGGGTCTCCCCGCCGGGTTCACCCAGGGCCAGGCCGGCGAGACGGCGCTGACCTCGACCGAGTTCAGCACGTTCTACCGCGAGTACGTCGACCTGAAGAACACCGGTGTGAAGTCGCTCAGCGGCTCCGTCGACTCCGGCGCCGGATCCGCTGCGATCGCCGCAGCGCTCCCGGGGCAGGCCGTGATGGAGTACAACGACGGCTCGACCAAGTCGCTCAACGTCGACTGGCAGGACGATCTGACCACCGCCGTCGACACCTCGCGTCCCGGGACCTACCGGGTCACCGGCTCCGTCCAGCAGGACCCCGAGGCGATGGTCAACGAGGCCCGCGCGGATCCGCACGTCTTCTTCAACGAGGACGACGGCTACTACTACCTCACGGGCTCGCACTACGGTCAGGACTCGCTCGGCCCGATCGAGGAGAGCTCCAGCTACCGCAAGATCGGCCTCAAGCGCTCGAAGACCATCGCCGGTCTCGACTCCGCTCCCGAGCAGATCGTGATCGACCCCGACGCCGGCACGCCCGGTCGCCAGAGCCAGTACCCGAACACCTTCTACGGCTGGGGCGGATACATCTGGGCGCAGGAGTTCCACAAGATCAACGGCACCTGGTGGATCGTCGCCGGCATGAACAAGGGCTACGCGCCTGTGGGCGGCTGGTGCGACAACACCGTCCTGATCCCCTACACCGGGACCGACGCCTCGATCGCCGAGGGCGGATTCCTCGACCAGACGAAGTGGGGCGAGCCGGTCGTCCTCGAGGGCGCGGCCTTCGACGTCAGCTACATCGACCGCCAGGAGAACGGCGCCACCCAGGGCTACTGGGTCCTGCCCAACGGCAACACGCTCTCCCTCGCCAAGGCGACGATGGGGCCCAAGGGCACCGTCCCGCTGGTGACCGGTGCGGTCACCCGCATCTACGGCGAGAGCCAGCCGTGGGAGTCGGGCAAGCGCTCGCCGACCCCGTCCGACACCACCGAGGGCAACGACCAGGGCGTCGTCGAGGCGCCGTTCATCGTGTCCAAGGGAGGACGCATGTACCTCACCTACTCGGGCGGAACGGTCGACAAGTACTACTCGCTCGGCCTGCTCACGGCCGACGCGAGTGCCGACCTCCTCAACCCCGCGACGTGGACGCAGACCGCGTTCCCGGTGCTGGACACCGAGGACACCTACCTGGGCCGCCTCGGCGCGGACGAGACGCAGTACTTCTCGCGCCAGCAGGCCGGCACCGGGCACAACTCGTTCGTCGAGGACGAGTCGGGCAACCTGCTCCTCGCCTACCACGCCCGCCCCTACCCGGACCCGCACACGGCGACCGATCCGCAGAACGCGGGCGGCCTGTTCGATTCGGACCGCAACACCTGGTTCAAGGGCGTGAACATCCGCGCGAGCGGCCGGCTCGACCTCTCGCTCTCGAAGGAGCAGGAGGTGGCCTCGGCCAACCGCACCGTCACGGCGACGATCACCGTGAAGGCGCCGGCTGTGGCCGTCACCGCCACTGCAGCGGCTCGCTGCGTCGCGGGCAAGGTGGTGGTCACGCTGACCACTGTCAACAAGGCCGCGTCGACCGCCGACCTCCGCTGGAACACCCTGTGGGGCGCGAAGACGCAGCAGATCGATGCGGGCCGGACCGCCTCGCTGGCCGTGACCACGCGGGCCGCCTCGGTCGCCGCCGGCACCGTCCAGGGGGTCGCCACCGTCGGCAGCGCCTCCGCTCCCGTGAGCGCCGCCTACCCGGCGCTCCGCTGCGGCTGACCTGACCGGGTCCTCCGACCGACGACGCCCGGCCGCCTCTCACCTGAGGGCGGCCGGGCGTCGTCGTTCCGGTCTGCGGTGATGTGCCGGGCGACCGGGTCGCGACCCTCGATGATCTCGGCGGTGCAGCCGGCATCGCGGGAGAAGACCCACCGGATGACGCGGCCGCGTCGGACGACCGGACCGTTGCGATCCACGAACGACTCCCCATCGAGGGGAGGTCGTCGGTCGGCGACGTACGGGGTGTCGTGAGTCGGACGGGAAGAGGCGAGCCGGTCTGCCGCTGCTGCACGAACCGGCCCGCCCCTTCGGCATCGTCTCAGTGGACGAGGGCGGCCTCCGCCTCGTCCCAGGCGGGGTTCAGGTCTTCCTTCTTCCCTCGGATGAGGAGGAATCCGGTGAGAGAGGCGGCGACCATGGTCACTGCTGCGGCCAGGAACACGGCCTTGTAGCCGTCGGTGAATGCGGTGAGCTCGGCCGTTCCGGACGCGATGGCGGAGTCCGCGGTGCTCGCGTAGAACACGGTGAACACCGCGAGACCGATGGACCCGCCGATGTGGAAGACGGAGTTGACGACGGCGGAGGCCACTCCGGCGTCCTCGTTCTCGACCCCGAGAAGGGCGAGGTTCTGGACGGGCACGAAGAGCATGGAGAGTCCGATTCCGAGCACGACCAGGGCGGGCAGGACCTGGAGGAAGTAGTTCCCGTCCGGGGTGATGCCGAGGAGCAGGAAGAGCCCTGCTGCCGAGACGAGCGGCCCGACGATCATCAGGGGTCGGGGGCCGAACGTGTTGAGGATCTTCGTGGTGACGGGCGAGAACGCCATGATCGCGACGGTCATGGCGAGGTTCGCGAGTCCTGCCATCAGCGGTCCCATTCCGAGCACGATCTGGAAGTAGAACGCGAGATAGAGGATGGCCCCGATCATCACGGCGCCATTGGCGGCCTGGATGAGGATCGCGCCGCCTCGCACACGACGCAGGATGACGCGCAGGGGCAGCAACGGCTGGTCGACCGTGCGTTCGATGAGCACGAAGACGGTCAGCAGGACGATGCCGAGTGCGAGGAAGGCGACGGTGTCGATCGCGCCCCATCCGTGCTCGGCTCGGGTGAACCCGTAGACGATCGCGCCCAGTCCCAGGGTCACGGCGACGGTTCCCCAGACGTCGTAGCGGTTGTCTCCTTCCGCCTTGCTCTCGCGGAGCACGAGAGCCCCGCCGACGAGGCCGAAGGCGACGAAGATGAGGTTGACGAAGAGGCACCAGCGCCAGTCGGTGAATTCGGTGAGCACGCCGCCCAGGATCAGGCCGATTGCGGCTCCGGATCCGGCGACCGTGCCGAAGACGGCGAAGGCGAGATTGCGCTCCTTGCCGTGGGCGAACGTCACGGTGAGCATGGCGAGTGCGGCGGGGGCGAGCAGTGCCGCGAAGGCGCCCTGGACACCGCGGGCGATGACGAGCTCCATACCGCTCTGAGCCAGTCCGGCCCAGAGCGAGGCCGCTCCGAAGCCGATCATTCCGACCATGAAGGTGCGCTTGCGGCCCCAGTAATCGGCGATCCGACCGCCCAGAAGGAGAAGTGCTCCGAAGGCGAGGGCGTAGGCGGTGACGACCCACTGGCGCAGGCTGTCACTCATCCCGA
Source organism: Rathayibacter sp. AY1C2 (assembly GCF_002931195.1). Taxonomy (NCBI): domain Bacteria; kingdom Bacillati; phylum Actinomycetota; class Actinomycetes; order Micrococcales; family Microbacteriaceae; genus Rathayibacter; species Rathayibacter sp. AY1C2. Next base: position 48,502 of record NZ_PSWG01000023.1, read on the forward strand.
GATCCACTTGGGCCTGAGGCAGGGCGATGGTGACGATCATCGTGTCGAGGACGACGACGAGCTGGGTCATGGCGAGAACGGCGAGCGCCCACCAGCGGGCGTTCGGCTTGTCCGCGATTCTGGACATGAAGAAACCTCCAGGCTTCTGAGGAATGAAGTCGCTGGAGGTTTTCAGCCTCGGATCCCGCACCGGCAGTGCATCTGACCGCCCGCAGCTCCGAAGCTGGGCAGGCCGTTACCGTACCACAACTGTACAATCATGAATGTACAGTTGCTTTCTGATTCGTCGACCTTGACAGCCGTCCCTCCGGCTGCAGTCCGTCGTCAGGACGGCTCGACACCGAGGGGGTCGAGCCTCACCTTCCGACGTCGGCAGGAGAGGATGGCAGACTGGCGGCCGACGCTGTCGCACCCGCTCGTGCGGTGACGCGTCGACACCCTCCGGGCGCCTCAGCACCCGCCGTCCCTAGCCGCTCACTCGGACCGAGGGAGCGGCGGAATCGATCACGACATGGAACCGAACCCGCCCAGCGGTGAGGGGGTCCTGGCTTCTCCTCGGACGTCTCCTCGCGCGACGCGACCCAACAACCGGACTCGGATCCTCGACGCAGCGGTCCGTGTCGCGGCGAGGGAAGGTTCTGTTCGCGTCACGCTCGAAGCGACTGCCGAAGAGGCTGGGCTGACACGCGGTGGAATGATGTACCACTTCCGCGATCGAGCCGATCTCGCCCATGCTCTCCAGGAGCACGTCGCGGCCGGCTGGGAAGCCCAGCTGATCGACGTCGCGGGGAAGACCGCGGACGAGGCCACCTTGACGGAGCGCGTGAGTGCCTACGTCACCGTCGCCCTGACGCCGTCGACGCATATGCAGATCGGACTCCTCCAGGCCACGGGCAGCGACACCGCTCTCCGAGCGCCGGTAGCGGAGGTGCGCCGAAGGTGGACGCCCTCCGCAGAGGAGACCGCGACCGATCCGATCGCTCTCCGCCAGTTCATCGCCTGCCTTGCGGCTGACGGCCTGTGGTCGCACCACTCCCTCGGAGGCGATCGGATACCGGACGACACTCGAGCCGCGGTGATCTCCGAGATCGTCCAGCTCTCCAGCACGGGGTGATGCACGAAGGGCGCGTTCCGGCGTGAGGCGGATCCCGGTCGGAGGAGCTCGACCGGGACCGAGACTCTTCCTTCTGCAGTCGAGGATCAGGACAGGCCTGTCCCCGGACCCGGCTCCTGGGTCGAGGCGAGCCCCAGGCCGGCCTCGCACTGCTGAGGATGCAGCAGGGACGGCCTCCTCGAGGAGCGCCGCCATCGCGTCGCGCCACGGCAGCACGGTCGCGAACGCGGCGCCCAGGATGGTCGGCGACGCCTCGTGCTGCCCCGGAGCGCCCAGGACGCAGTCGGAGGCGACGTCCATGTCGAAGTCGCGCCACGTGGAGCGTCACCGACACGACCGATCCGACGACGGCCGACCAGGAGACGTCCCGCGTGCGCCCGCACAGGCACTCGGCTCGTCAGCGGGACAGCAGCGCGACGTGGATCTCCTCGGCGAGGAGGTCCAGTGCTCTGGCGTGGGACGCCAGGAAGGCCCGGCCGTCGCGCGTGATCGAGAAGCGCTCGATGCGCTGCAGCGGGGTCCTCCTGCCTCTCTCGAGGAGCACCAGACCCCGGCGGGAGAGCCGCAGGAGGCGCTTGCGCACCTCGACGACATCGACACGGTCACCGGAGCGGTGGTCGAGAACCTCTCGGAGGCGGGACTCGCCGCGGTTCTCGCCGGTCGCGAGCGCGATCAGGATGAAGACGTCGGTGCTGCAGTCGAGCCCGCAGGCTCCGCAGCGGTTCGTGCACCGCGCAGAGCGTGCCAGGGACACGAGGAATCGATCGAGGCGCATCACGGGTGTCTCCTGGGGAACGGCGGTCTCCTGCTGCAACGAGAGGAACGGGCCGGACCGGTCACGGTCGGCCCGCATCCGGGAGTCCGCTCAGGAGAGGTTCGCACATCAGCGATCGGTCCGGACAGCAGGATACGGCCCGATCGCCGCCCCGGTCCGCAGCCGGTGGTGATGCCGCCGCGGCGGAATCGTCGGGCGATCAGGGTCGAGGACCCGTCCCAACGGCGCAGGGGGGGCTCAGGAGAGAGGGAGGGCGTTGCCGTTGATCAGCAGAAGGTCGTGTCCTCCGACCGCAGCTGCGCTGCCGGCCGCTCCGTCGTCCTTCTCCTCGGTGAGGGTGTGCGACTGCGCGACCTTCGTCAGCACGGGCCCGATCGTCGGGACCGTCCCGGCCCTCCTGCTGTGGTGCATCTCGTCGGTCGTCCTTCTGAGGTGGCGGCACTGCAGGGCGGCGCAGTGCCGGTCGGGGGCGGGACGACGAGGGAGCGGGCGATCGTGGCGCCCGCTCCCTCACCGTCTCAGCGGCAGCTGCGCGCCGGGTAGTCGACGCTCGTCTGCGTGCTGACCGTCTTCCCGTCGACGACGGCCTTTCCTGTCGCGGCCACCGACCCCGCGGGGATCGAGACCGCTCGGGTGGTGACGGCGCTCGACGCGGACGATCCCGGAGCGACTCCGGTCACGGTCTTCGAGCCGAAGGCGGTGACGGTCGTGATGTCCATGATCGAGCGGCTGTCGTTCTTGACCACAGTGGTCAGGACGACCTTCCCGCTGACGCAGCGGGTCGACGCCGTGGCGGTCACGGTCAGGGGCGACGTGACGGTGACCTTGGCGGTCACAGTCCGGTTCGCGGGTGCGACCTCCTCCGTCGGCGTCAGGTCGAAGACCGGCCGGCCGTCGGCGGCGTAGTGGATGCGGGCGAGACGGGTGTCGCGGCCGTCACCCCCGACTCCGTTGCCCCAGGTGTGGTAGACGTACACGTCGTTGCCGTCCTCGTCCTGGGTGACGGCTCCGTGGCCGGGACCCTGCTCGTAGGTGCGGTAGTCGAGGACGCCGTCGGGCAGGGGAACGCTCTGCAGGAGCGGGGCGTCGTACTTGGTCCAGCTCGCGATGTCGGTCAGGTCACTGCCCTCCTTCGCCCAGGCGCCGCCCACGATGTACTTCGGGCTGACGCCGCTGCTGGAGTAGACGAGCGTGATCCTCCCGTCGCGCTGGATCGCGAATGCTCCCTCGGACAGGTGGTCCTCGAACGTCAGCGAGGGCACGATGATCGGGGTCGGCTCGCCGATGACGCGGGTGGGGTTCGCGGGATCGACCTTGGCGATCCAGGTCGCCGGGTCGCTCACTCCGTTGTCGACGTAGCGCTGGGACCAGGCGTAGTACGCAGTTCCACCGGACTCGAAGTAGGTCATGTCGAGGCTGATGTTGCGTCCCGTGCCGGGGCGTCCGAGGGCGCTCCCATCGCTCTTCACGACGGCGCGCGGCGCGCTCCAGTCGGAGGGGTTCGCGGGGTCTCCGCCGTCGCGTAGCTGCATGATGTGCGCCTGCACCGTGAACCACTGACCGTTCTGGTTCGACTGGTCGTTGTCCGGGTTGAAGCACGGGGCGAACAGGATGGAGAGCTTGCCGCCGATCTCGTGGATCTCGGGGGCCCAGTAGCAGCCCGCGATCACCTTGCCCTCGGCGGTGCGGTCCATCCGCGTGGTGCGGTTGAGGAGGTCCACCTCACGGGCCCGTCCGCCGTTGTCGTCGCTGAGCTGGTCGATGCTGTCGGCGACCCGGATCGGCAGGTGCTGCGAGGCGACGTTGTTGTTGTTCGTGTCGTCCGTGGCGGTGAAGAGGTACTGCGTCTTCCCGTTGCGCTCGTAGCGGTAGATCGTCGGATCCGCGCGGTTGTAGGCGAACGGCTCGTTGTACTGCCGCTGGCGGACGGTCCCGGAGAGGTCGTACGTTCCCGGGCCCTTCGCGGCGAGGTCGGCGAGCTGCTGCTGGTTCCAGTCGATGCCGAGGCTGCCGGTCGAGCCGTCGTTGTAGGAGAGCTGCGCCTTCACTCCGGACAGGGCGGAGGTATCGCCCTGATCGATCGTCTGCGGTGCGACCGAGGATCCGGTGTTGACCGTGCGGCCGAACCTCTTCACGAGCGAGTCGGCGACGGAGCCGGAGACCGTCAGCGCGCCGCCCGGCAGAGCGTCGGCGACGCGGCCCGGGACTCCGGAGAGGTCGGGAGCGGCGACGGTGGCGGGGCTTCCTCCGAGGACCGCACCGCGGTTCCCGTCGGTCACGACGACGCTGCGACGGCCGCCGTCCTTCGGCCAGAACTCCTGCGCGCGGAGCTCGGTGCGGGCGAGGTCCGTGACGGTCGTGTACTTCGCCGCCCCGGAGGAGTCCGTCCAGGAGACGAGGTAGCGGTTCTGGTCTGTGTCGTAGACGGCCTTCGGCGCGACGACGCCCCCGGTGGTGCCGAGGTCGATGAGGCCGAGCTCGGTGAAGTCGGACGCGGTGGCGTCCGTGGCCTTGAAGACCAGAGCGCTCGAGGCCCCGGTGCCGTCGGACGCGCCCGACTGCAGGACGCGGGTGGCGATCACGCCGACGGTCCCGTCGGCGAAGGTGAACAGCGAGGGGTTCGCGAGGCCGCGGTTGTCGGCCTTGTCGGTCCCGAGGAAGACCCCGTCGGCGAAGAGGACTCCCGAGTTGCCCGAGAGCGGTGCCGCGTCGGCGACGGACGAGCCGAGTGCCAGGTGGAGGCCGCGGGCGATCGTGTCCTGGTTCGCCTTGTCCTCGCCGGTCGGCGTCCGGGTGTACGACACCACGGTCTTCGCCGTGGAGGCGCTGAGGACGGTGGTGCGGAAGGTCTTCGTCAGCGTGGTGGTGCCGACCTTGACGGAGGCGGTGAGCGCGAGCGCCCGGTCGGTCGCCGTGTCGTTCACGAGGCGTCCGCCGGACAGGCCGGCGCCGTCCGCGCTCCACGACACGGTGTAGCCGGCGAGCGTGGGAAGAGCGGTTCCGGAGGCGACGGTCGGCGGGACGACGAGGGCGGTGCGCAGGCGCGCCGTGGCGTCGGCCTCGGTGTCCGCGGCGACAGTGACGCTGCGCGCGGTGCCGGTGGCGGCGGATCCGGCGAAGGTCGCGGTCGGGGTCAGGGTCACGGTGGCGTTCGCCGAGCCGGGTGCCGGGCGGCGCACGGAGCCGTCGGTGCCGATCACCGCGGGGTCGCTGCTCGCCCAGGTGAGGACGGAGCCGCCCGCGCCGCGGGTCGGCAGGGAGAGGTCGCTGGTGACGGGTCCGGTCACAGAGACGGTCGCCGCGGCGGCGTCCGATGCGGCGATCGCGGCGGCGGCCGGAGCCGCGTCCTCGCGCACCTGGTCCTGGGTCAGTGCGGAGGAGTAGACGTGCACGTCGTCCATCGCCCCGGCGAAGAGAGGGTCGGGGCCGTAGAACGACTTGCCGAGGAGGCCGGAGAAGGCGGAGGTGCCGACCGTCGCCGCTCCGGTCGCGGAGGTCGGGGTGGTCTGGGCGAGCCGGCCGTCGACGTAGGTCGAGACGCTGACGCCGCTGCGCAGGACCACGGCGACGTGGCTCCAGCGGCCGGTGGCGGCGGGACCGGAGTCGGCCGCGCGCTGCTCCGAGCCGTTCTTCACGGCACCGATCAGGTTGCCTCCGCACTGGGGCGTGGTGAAGAGGTACCGCTCGGTCGACTGCCCGAGCGCGTACGCCCAGCTGCAGTTCTGGTTCCCCTCCCAGCGCAGCCAGGCCGACATGGTCACGTCGGTGGTGGCCGCCGTGGTCAGTCCCGGCGCGATCTCGGCGTAGGCGGCGGAGCTGCCTGCGGCGCCGCCGGGGAGGCGGAGTGCGCGGTCGGTGCCGCCGCGCGGACCGGCGACGGTCGTCGCTCCGGTCCCGCGTACGGTGGCGGAGCGGCCCGCAGCGGAGTCGGTCAGGGTCGTGCCCGCGCCCACGGCGGAGCCGACGGCGGCGGACGAGGAGAAGTCGTAGGAGAGGACCGGGCTGGGCACCGCGGCCTGTGCGGGTGCCGCGCCGAGCGCAGCCCCTCCCGCTGTCAGGCTCGCGGCGACCAGGAGGGCCGTCGTGCGTCGGAACCGCATTGTTCGTCTACTTCCGTGGGAGAGGTGGATGCGGGGAGCACGGACCCAGGGTCCATGCTCCCCTGCTCCGGTGGCCGGAGGCCCCGGAACGGAGGAGGTCAGGGGAGGGGCGGCTGGACGCCGCCCCTCCCCTGTCACCGGCCTAGCGGCAGGTGAGCGCCGAGTACGGCGCGGTGGCCGTCCTGGTGCCGTTCGCGTCCTTCGAGGCGACGCTCACCTCGCCCGCGGTGACCGAGGTCGCCCGGGTGGTGAAGGCGGCGGATACGGACTTGCCGGGAGCGACCCCGGCGAAGGTCCTGCTCCCCCACTGCGAGCCGACGGTCATCTCGACCGTGGAGCCGCTCGTGTTGGTGCCGGTCGCGGTGACCGTCACCTTGCCGGCGACGCAGCGGCTCGCGGCCGAGGCCGTCAGCGACGGTCCGGGAGGAGCCGTGGCGGTGATGGTGGCGATGGCCGGCGTCGCTGCCGAGTTGGCGAGCTGTCCGCGCACCTGCACAGTGTCGCCGGCCTTCTTCAGCGAGCTGAGATCGGCCGTCTCCCACGTCACGGCGACCGTCTCGCGGTGGCCGTCCTTGAACGTCGCGCCCACCGTGGCGGGCAGGTCGACGGTGGTCGATCCGGCCTGCACGGTCCGCGCCACGGCGTCGATCGAGGTCACCAGGAGCGACGGGTTCCACTTCGCGGCCAGCGCGTCGCGCTCCTTCGCGGTGATGGAGACGACGGATCCGTGGCGGGGCGACGTCGGCAGCGAGAAGCTGCTGGGGATCGTCCACTGGATGTCGCCCTCGAGCGAGTTCGTGCCGAGCGGGATGTAGCCGCGTCCGCCGTAGTTGTCGGTCCAGAGGAAGTACTTGTAGCCCGCCCGGTCACCCTCGTTGGTCTTGAAGATCTCGGGACCCTCGACCTCCGGCGTTCCGGCGGTGCGGCCGATGCAGGTGTCGATCAGGCTCCACGCGCCGGAGGCGGTGGTGGCCCGCAGGTTCGTCGACTTCTGTCCGATGATGTCGGGCGAGGGGCAGCCGCTGGTCTCGGTCGCCTTCGTGAAGCGGTAGTAGGTGTCGCCGTCCTTGAGCATCGTGGCGTCGATCAGCCCGTTGCGGCTGTTGAGCGAGGGGACGTCGGCGGCCTTGAACCAGACCTCGGGGGTGGTGAACTCCCGGAAGTCGCGGGTGGTGGAGGTGAGGATCTGGGGTCCGTTGCCGTCCTCGACGTTGCGGGTGCTGTCGGTGAAGAGGGCCGAGGTCCAGTAGACGACGTACGCGTCGATGGTGGGGTCGTAGGTGGCCTCCGGCGCCCAGGTCATGCCCGCGTTCGGCAGGTTGACCTCGACGTGGCGCTGCTGGCCCCAGTTGACGAGGTCCGTGGACTCCCAGATCTCGAGGTAGCGGCTGCCGCGGTTGGTCGAGCCGCCGAAGCCGGTGGTGCCGACGGAGAGGTCGGTGGCCATCAGGAAGAAGCGGTCGCCCTCCTTCGAGCGGAAGATGAACGGGTCGCGCAGGCCCTTCGTGCCCAGGGTCGAGGTGAGGATCGGCTGCGCGTCGTTCAGGGTCTTCCACTTGAGCGAGTCGTTGCCGTCGGAGGTCGCGAAGCGGATCTTCTCGCCCTCGATGCTGTCGCCGGTGAAGTACGCGAACAGGTACGCGTCGAGGTCGCTCGCGGCGACGGGGGCCGCGGCCGGAACGGTGCGCGTGAGGGTCCGGACGAGGGGCGTGGTGCCGGGGACGGTGATCGTCGCGGTGAGGGTGACGGTGGTGTCGGCGGACGGACGCGTGAGCGAGCCCTTCGCGACGACGTTCGGCGCGGTGCCCTTGTCGGCGGAGGTGATGACGGCCTCGTTCGACGAGGTCCAGGTCACCACGGCGCTGGCGCTGTTCGCGCGCGCGGCGGTGGTGGCGACGTCGGCTCCGGTCGAGGGCAGGTTCAGGCTGCCGCGCACCGGTCCGGCGAGGGCGGGATCGTTGGCGATGCCGTCGGCGACGGCCCGGGCGAGCTCGGCCTCGGCGCTGTCACCGGCGGCGTACGCCGGGACGGAGACGGTGGTCGCTCGGCCGACGACGGTGATGCCGCCGTGGACGGCGGTCGGGGTCAGCGTGACGGTGGCGTCCGGGCTGCCCGCGGCGGGCCGGGTGACGACGCCGCTGGTGCTGACGACGCCGGGGGCGCTCGACGTCCAGGTGATCGTGGAGCCGTTGGCGCCGGTCGTGGGGAGAGTGAGGTTCGAGGTGACGTTCGAGGTGTCACCGAGCGAGACGGCGGCGTCCTGGTTCGCGAGCACCGAGTGCACGGACGCGGCGCTCTGCTGCACCTGGCCGGCGGTGAGCGCGGAGGTCCAGACCTGCATGTCGTCGATCGCGCCGGCCCAGTAGGCGTCCGCGCCGTAGAAGGACTTGCCGAGGAAGCCGGAGAACGTGGAGGTGCCGATCGCCGAGGCGGCGGTGAAGGTCGTGCTGCCCTGGCCGACGAGGGTTCCGTCGAAGTAGGTCGAGACCGACTGGCCGCCCTTGACGACGACCGCCATGTGCACCCAGCGGTTCGCGGCGACCGGAGTGGTGCCTGCGGCCCGCACCTCGGAGCCGCTCTTGATCGCGCCGAAGCCGGCCGGTCCGCACTTCGTGGTGGAGAGGACGTGGGAGTCGACGCTGGAGCCGAGCGTGAAGGGCCAGGTGCAGTCCGGAGCACCGCTCCAGCGCAGCCAGGCGGACATCGTGACGTCCTGCGTGCCGGCGGGGATCAGGCCCGGGGCGATCCGGACGTGCGGCGCGGCCGACGTGCTCGATCCGCCCGGGAGCGAGAGAGCGCGGTCGGTGGAGGCGCCGGAGGGACCCGCGACGCTGGTCGCGCCGGAGTTGATCAGGGTGCCGGGGTGGTTGCCCGGAGCGGAGTCGGCGACGACGGCTCCGTTGGCGAGCGTCGCGCCGATGCCGTCGAACGAGTACTGCAGCGCGGGAGCGGGGACGGTCTCTGCGGCGCCGGCGGCGCCGATCGGTCCGAGGACGCCGCCGAGGCAGGCGATGGCGAGCGTCAGCGCGGCGCCCGCTCGGGGGAGGCGTGAGCGCCGGGTGCGCTCCTGCCGGGGGGTTCGTGACATGGGGGGGGTCCTTCAGGTG
>NZ_PSWG01000024.1:0-55788 GCF_002931195.1 Rathayibacter sp. AY1C2
GGTGGGAGGGGGACGACCATCAAGCCTCGCACGCCCGCGCGGCGTCGGCGCGTGGGGGAGCCCACTGTCGTCCGGTGTTCATCCGCGGAGCGGAGCACCGGCACGTCCGGGTCGCCGTGCCGGTCCTCCGAGCAGGCGCGGCGCCGGCTACCACAGCGCCGCCCGCCCGTGCACGGGGTGGCCCCGGAGGCGCGGCTCGACTGGGATGGAGGGGAGCGGCCCGATCCGGGTGCCGCGGACGGAGGAGCCATGCCCGACCAGTACACGTTCACGAACCCCGCCACCCAGTACCCGGATGTGACTCCGCCGGTCCAGCAGCAGCCCGAGCCCGGGCTGCAGTCGCGGATGACCCCGGTGCCGGACCTCGGCGAGGAGAGCTACCGCGGCACCGGCCGGCTCGCGGGCCGCCGCGCGCTCATCACGGGGGCCGACTCCGGGATCGGCGCAGCCGTGGCCATCGCCTTCGCCCGCGAGGGGGCCGACGTCGCCCTCGCCTACCTCCCGAGCGAGGAGGAGGACGCGCAGCACGTGATCGGGCTGATCCGCGCGGAAGGGCGCACCGCCGTGCCGATCCCCGGCGATCTCACGAGTGCCGAGTACTGCACGCGGCTCGTGGCGGAGGCGGTCGAGGGCCTCGGCGGGCTCGACGCGGTGGTCAACGTGGCCGGGAAGCAGATCTGGAAGGAGGACCTGCTCGACATCACCGACGAGCAGTTCGAGGCGACCTTCGCGGTCAACGTCTTCGCTCCGTTCCGGATCATCCGCGCGGCCCTCCCGCACCTGCCCGCGGGCGCCACCATCATCAACACGGCGTCGGCGGAGGCGCACAAGCCCGCCCCCGACCGCCTCGACTACGCGATGACGAAGGGCGCGATCAACAACCTCTCGAAGGGCCTGGCGCAGCAGCTCGCCGCGAAGGGCATCCGCGTGAACGTCGTGGCGCCCGGCCCGACGTGGACCGCCCTGCAGGTGAGCGGCGGCGTCGACCCCGAGAGTCTGCCCGACTTCGGCTCCAGCGAGTCGCCGATGGGCCGTGCCGCGCAGCCCGCGGAGCAGGCCCCGGCCTACGTGTTCCTGGCGTCCGCCGAGTCGAGCTTCGTCGCCGGCGAGACCCTCAACGTGAACGGCGGCATGGTCTCGCCCTGACACGCCGCGGCGCCGTCGCTCGCTGCTGGACCGCCGAGACGCCTCCGTCCTGCTCGAGACACGGGCTCGCGTCAACCCTCTCCCGAGCGGCGGGGGGCGCGAGGTGCCATGGAGGGACCACCACGAAGGAGCACCATGAGCACCACGACCGTCCTCCCCATCGAGACCTACTCCGACGAGCAGGGCTGGCACAACCGCATCGCCCACGCCCGGGTCCCGCTGAGCCACCACGAGTCGCGCCAGGAGGCGGAGGAGGTCGGCGAGGAGATCGCCGAGCAGCGCGGCGGGGAGCACGTCGTCCTCGGCTAGCGGCCGGCTCGGGGCGCGGCATGCGGTGCCCGATCGGGGAACGCGCCCGGCCCGCGGAAGGCGCCGGGCCCGCAAGTCGCGCCCGGCCCGCAGGCGCCCGCTCCGCAGACGCCCCGTCCCGCGCGTGTAGCGCCCTCGACCCCGCCCGGTCAACCTTCTCGACCTCCCGGCCCCCTCCTCCCTAGCGTGGCCCGTCGTGCTCGCTCCCGAGCGCGCGACGAGAGGACGACATGGCCACCACGAGCGACGCCCCCGCGACCGGAGAGGCCGGCGGCACCTCCCTGCGCCGCCGCATCACCGGCCCGCTGCTCTACTTCTTCATCCTCGGCGACGTCCTCGGCGCGGGCATCTACGCCCTCATGGGCACGCTCTCGGCGGAGGTCGGCGGTGCCGTCTGGATGCCCCTCCTGCTCGCGCTCGGCCTCGCGCTGCTGACCGCAGGCTCCTATGCCGAGCTGGTGACCAAGTACCCGAAGGCGGGAGGCGCGGCGGTGTTCGCGCAGCGGGCCTTCAAGCGCCCGATCGTCTCGTTCCTGGTCGGCTTCGCCATGCTCGCGGCCGGAGTGACCAGCGCGGCCGGCCTGTCGCTCGCGTTCGCCGGCGACTACCTCGGCACCTTCCTCGACGTGCCGACCGTGCCGACGGCCATCGTCTTCCTGATCCTCGTCGCGTGCCTCAACGCGCGGGGCGTCGCGGAGTCGCTGCTCAGCAACACGGTGATGACCGTGATCGAGGTCGGCGGCCTGCTGATCGTGATCGGATGCGTCGCGCTGCTCGTGGCGGGCGGAGGCGGCGACCTCGCCCGCACGGTCGAGCTCAGCTCCGAGCAGGCGCCGGCGCTGGCGGTGCTCGGCGCGGCGATCATCGCGTACTACTCCTTCGTCGGCTTCGAGACCTCGGCCAACATCGCCGAGGAGATCCGCGACCCCAGCCGCATCTACCCGCGCGCGCTGTTCGGCTCGCTGCTGACGGCCGGTGCGGTGTACGTCCTGGTCGGCCTCGCGAGCTCGATCGCGCTGCCCGCCGACGAGCTGTCCGGATCCTCCGCCCCGCTGCTCGACGTCGTGACGGCGAGCGGAGCCGGGGTGCCGGCGTGGTTGTTCAGCCTGATCGCGCTCGTCGCGGTCGCCAACGGAGCGCTGCTGACCATGATCATGGCGAGCCGTGTCACCTACGGCATGGCGAAGGACGGCCTCCTCCCGGACGTGCTCGGCCGCGTGCTGCCGAAGCGCCGGACGCCGTGGGTGGCCATCGCGGTGACCACGCTGGCGGCGTGCCTCCTGACCCTGGTCGGCGATCTGGCGACCCTCGCCGAGACCGTGGTGCTGCTCCTCCTGCTGGTGTTCATCAGCACGAACGTCTCGGTGCTCGTGCTGCGGCGCGACAAGGTCGAGCACGACCACTTCCGCGTGTGGACGGCGATCCCCGTGCTCGGCATCGCCTCGTGCGTGCTGCTCCTCAGCCAGCAGGACCCGATCGTCTGGCTCTACGCCGGGATCCTCCTCGTGGTCGGAGTCCTCGTGCACCTGGCGACCCGTCGCTCGTCCCGCCGCACCGCCTGATCCGGCGGGGGATGGGCCGGCTGCACCATCCGACCGTCCTCCCTCGGCCGAGCCCCGTTCGCCCCGCGACCGGTCAAGCCCCTGGGCGGACGGCCGTCCGGGGCGTGGGATGGAGGGAACGGAAGGAGCACGAATGACCGACACACCCTCCCGCGAGGAGCTGCCGCTCCCCGACTGGAACGACATCCCGCTCGGCACGCTCGCGGAGCGCATCCGCCCGCTCGACGAGGCCGGCCTCGGCGCGCTGCTCGCCTACGAGGAGGCGCACGGGCACCGCCTGCCGGTGACGACGATCCTGCACTCGCGCCTCGAGCAGATGCGCGGGGGAGCGGAGCCGGCAGGCAGCGCGCCGGAGTCGCTGCCCGAGGTGTCCCGCTCGTCGTCCGGATCGCCGGTCTCGCCGGCGACGTCCGGTCCGCCGATCAATCCGCCCTCGCACGGAGTGCCGACGAACCCGGCTCAGCCGCGCTGACGGCGGCGGGCGGAGTCGCGGTCGCGGCGGCTCCGCCCCCGCCGCGCGCTGCCCAGGGCCTGCCCAGCGCGCACGGGCAGACTGTCCGGAGCCGATGACGGCGACCGGACGAGGGAGCAGTACCCGGAACGCGACAAGACTGACTCGTAGGAGTTGTCATGTCCTGGATCGTCCTCATCCTCTCCGGTGTCCTCGAGGCCGTGTGGGCCACCGCCCTCGGCAAGTCGGAGGGCTTCACGCGGCTCGGCCCGTCGGTCGTCTTCGGAGTCGGCGTCGTCGCGAGCATGGCCGGCCTCGCCTACGCGATGCGCGAGCTGCCCACCGGCACCGCGTACGCGGTCTGGGTCGGGATCGGCGCTTCGCTGACCGTGCTCTACGGCATGTTCTTCGGCGGCGAGGGCTTCTCGCTCGTGCGTACGCTGCTGGTCCTCGGAATCGTCGGCTGCGTCGTCGGCCTGAAGCTCGTGCACTGACCTGGCGGCCGTCCTCTCCTCCGCGACAGGCCGCTCCCGTACGCGACACGCCGACGGAGGCGCGCCGGACTGGCATCTCGCCGAGGGTCCGAGGCCGGTGGTTGCAGGACGCCGCGCGTTCCGCCTAGGCTCGGCGCATCAGGGGAGAACGATCGTTCTACTGTTCTCCCCGCCCCCCAAGGAGGACTCATGCCCACTCGTACCGCACGCACCGCCTGGAACGGCTCGCTCGAGACCGGCGAGGGCCAGGTCGAGCTCTCGAGCTCGAAGATCGGCACCTACGACGTCTCGTTCCCCAAGCGCGCCGCCGACGACGCCAACGGCTCGACCAGCCCCGAGGAGCTCCTCGCGGCCGCCCACTCCGCCTGCTACGCGATGCAGTTCTCGGCCGTCCTCGGCCAGGCCGGCGGCACCGTCGAGGCGCTCGACGTCCGCGCCGACGTCTCGCTCGGCCCGGACTCGGCCGGCGGATTCAAGCTCACCGGCATCAAGCTCATCGTGAGCGGCGAGGTCTCCGGCATCGACGAGGCCGCCTTCCTCAAGGCCGCCGACGAGGCCAAGGAGACCTGCCCCGTCAGCAAGGCGCTCACCGGGGTCGACATCACGCTCGACGCCACCTTCGAGGGCTGAGCCCCTCCGCACGTCCCGAGCACCCCGTCGCGCATCGCGGCGGGGTGCTCGTGCGTCCGGCGCGGCCGCGGAGCGGCCTATGGAGACCCCCGCCCCCACCGGCCGCCCGGCGCCCCCTGTCGTCAGACCGCCGCCGGCGCGTAGCGGAAGCCGGCGCCGAGGTGCTCCTCCGGCAGCCGGTCGCCGCGGCCGTGCAGCTTCTGGCGGAGGCTGCCCTCGACGTACTCCTCCGGGTACGCGCCGCGGCTGCGCAGCTCCGGCACGATGAACTCCACCACGTCCTCGAAGGTGCCGGGCGTGATCGCGTAGGCGAGGTTGAACCCGTCCACGTCGGTCTCCTCGACCCACTCCTGCAGATGGTCGGCGACCTCTGCGGGCGAGCCGACGACGAACGGGCCGAGCCCGCCGATCACGCTGAGCTTGGCGATGTCGCGGACCTTCCACTCCGAGCCGTCCTCGTTCGCCTCCTGGAAGTTGGCGACGGCCGACTGGATCGCGTTGCTCTTCACGTTGCCGATCGGCTCGTCGAGGTCGTACTGCGACAGGTCGATGCCCATCCAGCCCGACATGAAGACCAGCGCCCCCTCCTCGCTCCCGTAGGAGAGGTAGTCGCGGTGCTTCTCGTGCGCGGCCTCGCTGGTCTCGGCGGTGATGATCGTCAGCAGCGTGTAGATCTTCGCGGAGTAGCGGTCGCGGCCGGCCGCCTCGAGGGCGTCGCGGATGCGCGAGACGGTCGCCTTCAGGCCGGCCTTCGTCGAGGAGGCGACGAAGATCGCCTCCGCGTTGCCCGCCGCGAAGCGGATGCCGCGCGGCGACGCTCCCGCCTGGTAGATGACGGGGGTCCGCTGCACCGACGGCTCCGAGAGGTGGATGCCGGGGACGGTGAAGTTCTTGCCGCGGTGCCCGATCTCGTGCACCTTCGCCGGGTCGGTGAAGACGCCCGACTCGCGGTCGCGGACGACGGCGTCGTCCTCCCACGACCCCTCCCACAGCTTGTAGAGCACCTCGAGGTACTCGTCGGCGACGTCGTAGCGGTCGTCGTGCTCGAGCTGGTCCTCGTGGCCCATGTTGCGGGCGGCGCTGGGGAGGTAGCCGGTGACGACGTTCCAGCCGACGCGGCCCTTCGTCAGGTGGTCGAGCGTCGACATGCGCCGCGCGAACGGGTACGGGTGCTCGTAGGCGGTGCCCGCGGTGATGCCGAACCCGAGGTGCTCGGTCGCGGCGGCCATCGCCGAGACGAGGAGGATCGGGTCGTTGACGGGGACTTGCGCGCCGTGGCGGATCGCCGCCTCGTTCGAGCCGCCGTAGACGTCGTAGGTGCCGAGCACGTCGGCGATGAAGATGCCGTCGAACGTGCCGCGCTCGAGCAGCTTCGCCAGGTCGGTCCAGTACGAGAGGTCCTTGTAGCGCCAGGACTGGTCCTGGGGGTGGCGCCACATGCCCGAGGACTGATGGGCGACGCAGTTCATGTCGAAGGCGTTGAAGCGGATCTGGCGGGTCATGGAATCGATAGTGCCCAGCGGAGCCGCGAACGGGTACCGAGCGCGACGCACGGCGTCACAATGCGACGCTCGTCGAGAGCGGGGAGCCTCTCGAGGTGGTCCCCTGCGGACGAGGTGCCGTGCCGTGCGGCGCGATCTCGTCCGTAGCGGCACGTCTCGCGAGATCTCACGAGATCCGGGGCGGCGTCAGGCCAGCTCGCGCCCCAGGAAGCGCACGTGCTCGCCGATCTGGAACGCCTCGCCGCCCTCGTGGCCGTTGAAGGGGTAGACCCGGATCTCGCGGGGTCCGGCGTAGCGGTTGTAGGAGGCGTAGACGGAGGACGGCGGGCAGATGTCGTCGCGGAGCGCCACCGAGAACAGCGCGGGGGACTGCGCGTAGGGGGCGAAGGAGGTGCCGTCGAAGTACGAGAGGGTGTCGAACACGCGCGCCTCGGCGCCGCGGTGGGTGTGCAGGTACTGCACGATCTCGCCGTACGGCATCGTGTCGACGAGCCGCACGGCGTGCGGGATGTGGGAGAGGAACGGCACGTCGACGATCGCGGCGCGCGCCGCCTCCGACTCGCCGAGCAGGCCCAGGATCCCGGTGACGGCGAGAGCGATCCCGCCTCCCTGGCTGCCGCCCGAGACGGCCACGCGGCAGGCGTCGACCGCGGGGTGCGCGCGCAGCACGTCGAGCGCTCGGACGGCGTCCGTGAAGACGCGGCGGTAGAAGTGCTCCGCGGGCGACTCGATGCCCTGCGTCATGAAGCCGGAGACGTGCGGCCCGCTGCCCACCGGGTCAGGCGTGGCTCCGGAGCGGTGCCCGGACCCCTGGCCGCGGGTGTCCATGACCAGGTGCGCGTAGCCGGCGGCCGACATCGCGGTCCACTCCGCGAGCTGCCCGCGGCCGCCTCCGTAGCCGATGAAGGTCACGAGCCCGGGGAGGGGGCCCTCGACGCCGCGGGGGAGGATCAGCCACGCGCGGATCGGGTGGCCGCCGAAGCCGGAGTAGGTGACGTCGAAGGTGTCGAGCAGTCCGAAGCCGGCGTCGACCCGCTCGAGGCGCGGCTCGGTCGCGACGGCCCTCGCCTCGGCGATCGTGTCGCGCCAGAACTCGGCGAACCCGGCGGGCTCGGCGATCTCGGGGGCGTACTGCTCGAGGAGGTCGAGCGGGAGGTCGTACTGCGGCATCACGGACTCCTTCTCGGGCAGCGGCGCCCGAGGACCGAGGCTACTGGAGGCACGGGCCCACCTGGGTGCGGCGTGGGAGAACGCCGCAGAGCGGAATGCCTGGGCACCCTCCGCGTTCTCCTCAGCATGACGACGTACGGAATCATCGGAGCAGGCAACATCGGCAGCCAGGTCGCACGGGCGGTCATCGCCCTCGGGGACGAGGTGGTCATCGCGAACTCGCGCGGCCCCGAGACCCTCGCCGACCTCATCGCGGAGCTCGGCCCGAAGGCCCGCGCCGCCACGGCACAGGAGGCGGCCGAGGCCGCCGAGATCGCCGTGGTGACGGTACCGCTGAAGAACCTCGAGGAGGTGCCGGTCGCCCCGCTCGCCGGCAAGATCGTCCTCGACACGAACAACTACTACTTCGAGCGCGACGGCCGCATCGAGGCGCTCGACAAGGGCGAGACCACGACCAGCGAGATGCTCCAGCAGCACCTCCCGGAGTCGAAGGTCGTCAAGGCGTTCAACCACATCATGGCCGCCGACATCACCACCGACGGCACTCCGGCCGGCACGCCCGACCGCCGCGCTCTCGCGACGTCGAGCGACTACCCCGAGGCGATCCACTTCGTGACCGACCTCTACGACCGGATCGGCTTCGACACCGTCGCGATCACGCCGCTGAGCGAGTCGTGGCGCGTCGAGCGCGACCGCCCCGCCTACGTGGTGCGGCAGAACCGCGAGGAGCTCGAGGCCAAACTCGCGAAGGCCCCCCGCACGGTCTGATCCAGTCTCTCGGAGGGGAGCGGTGCTGCGGCGCCGCTCCCCTTCTGCCTGTCCGGACGGCCTCCGGAGGCGCGCCCGGGACGGCCCCCTCGGCGCTCGCCGCCGCCGGGCCTGCGATAGTCGAGAGGACCAGCCACGCACCAGAGAGCCCCGATCGGGCTCCGAGAGGAGAGGCCTGCCATGCCCTCGACACCCCGTTCCGTTCCGTCCCGCTCCGGGCTCTCGCGCCGCAGCGTCGTGATCGGCGGTCTCGCGGTGCTCCCGCTGCTCAGCGCCTGCACGCCCGACTCCTCCGCTCCGGACGACGCCCGGCAGGAGGCGCCCCGCACCCGCACCGCGGCTCCGAGCGGGCCGGTGGCGCTCGCCCCGGACGCGCTCGCCGCGAGCGCGGCCCTGTTCGCCGCGGCTCCGCTGGTCGTCCTGGTCGAGGACGTCGCCGAGTCGCGCCTGCGCGCCGCCCAGGTGAGCATCGCCTGGGGCGTGCCGCTGCTGGTCGGCTCGGCGGGATCCGGAGCGACGGCCGCCCCGACCGCGGACGCCCCGACCGCGGACGCCGCGGCCGCGGGATCCACGGCTTCCAAGACGCCGTCCGATTCGGCGATCCCGTCCGACTCCGCGACCGGATCCGCCACCCCGTCCGTCGCTCCGTCCTCCACCGCTCCGACCTCCGACGCCCTCGCCGCCGAGTTCGCCCGCCTCGGCGTGACCCGCGTGCTCGCGATCGGCGACGTCACCGCGCCCGAGGGCGTCGACGTCGTCGCCTCCGCCTCCGACGCGGCCGCCCTCAGCACCGCGTCCGGCCTGACCGTGACCGACCTGGCGCTCGCCGACCTCGCCGCCGCCGCGCCGTCCACCGCCTCCGACGCCCCCTTCGGCGCCCTCCCGGCCCGAGCCGACGCCCTGACCGGCCTGCACGCCCTCGCCCGCGCGCAGGACGCCGACGTCGCCGCTCTGGCGACCGCCCGCGCGGCCGGCGTGCCCGTCACCGTGGTCGACGGCGACGACCTGCTCGCCTCGGGCGGAGCCGTGACCGCGATCGCCGAGGCCGACGCCTCCTGCACGCTGCTGCTCGGCCCCGTGCTCGCCGCGCAACCCGAGCCCGACTGGGCCGTGCGCGCGGCCGCGAGCGGCTGGCAGCTGCCGGGCGGCGGGCAGCGGATGTTCGGCGGGCACCTCTTCATCGCGATCTACGGCACTCCGGGCGCTCCCGTCCTCGGCGTGCTGGGCGAGCAGGGCCTCGAGCCCACGATCGCGCGGGCGGAGGCGGTGGCCGAGCCGTACCGGGCGCTCACCGACAAGCAGGTCGTGCCGAGCCTCGAGATCATCACCACGGTCGCGGCGGGCGACCCCGGCAAGGACGGCGACTACTCCAACGAGCTCGACGCCGCCGACATCCGCCCCTACATCGACGCGGCGCAGGCGGCGGGGATGTACGTGGTGCTCGACCTGCAGTCGGGGCTGACCGACTTCCTCACCCAGGCGAAGCAGTACGCGGACCTCCTGTCGCTGCCCAACGTCGGCCTCGCGCTCGACCCGGAGTGGCGCCTGCTGCCCGGCCAGAAGCCGCTGCAGCAGATCGGGCGCGTCTCGGCCGCCGAGGTCGACAGCGTGTCGGAGTGGCTGGCCGACCTGGTGCAGAGCGAGGGGCTGCCGCCGAAGATGTTCGTGCTGCACCAGTTCCGGCTGTCGATGCTGCAGGACCGCGACAGCATCCGCCGCGACCGGCCCGAGCTGGAGTTCCTCATCCACGTCGACGGCCAGGGCTCGCAGCCCGACAAGCAGGCGACCTGGGACGCGCTGCACGAGGGCGCCCCCGAGGGCATCGGCTGGGGCTGGAAGAACTTCTACGACGAGGACGCGCCCATGCTCACCCCCGCCGAGACCATGGCCGAGGTCCGCCCCCTCCCCGATCTCGTCACCTACCAGTAGGCGGAGACCGAGGGCGGGCGTCAGCGGCGCAGGAGCTCGCCGGAGACGACGCCCGCCTCGACCTCCTCGAGGGCGCGGCCGCGGGTCTCGGGCACGCGCTTCCAGATGAAGACGAGCGCGAGCAGGCCGACGGCGCCGAACAGGAAGAACGTTCCGGTGATGCCGACGCCGGAGACGAGGGTGGGGAAGAACAGGCCGAGCACCGCGTTCGTGATCCAGTGGCAGAAGATCGCGATGCCGACGCCGACGCCGCGGATCCGCAGCGGGAAGATCTCGGACAGCATCACCCAGGTGACGATGTTGAGGAACGTCTGCATGCTCCCCACGAACGCGACGACCAGCACCAGGATCACGTACGGCCGCGCCGGGTTCCCCACGGGGAGCGCGACGGAGGCGATGCCGATCAGGAAGTGCATCGCGGTGGTCAGGGAGTAGCCGAGCAGGAGGGTCGTGCGGCGGTTCATCGTCTGCATGAGCCGCAGCCCGATCAGGCCGCCGATCACGGCGATCGCCCCGGGTGCGATGTTGGCGACGAGCGCGCCGTCGTGGTCGAAGCCCGCCTCCTTCAGCACCGACTGGCCGTAGTACATGATCGAGTTGATGCCGGTGAGCTGCTGGGCGACTCCGATCCCGATGCCGACCAGCAGGATGCGCACCGCCCAGCGCTCGCGCAGCGCCTGCAGCAGGGGGATCCTCGGGCCGTCCTTCGCGCCGATCGAGCGGGCGATGGTCTCCGCCTCCACATGGGCCAGGTCGGGCGTCCGGATGGTCGTGAGCACGTCGAGCGCCTCGTCGCGGCGGCCGTGCGCGATCAGCCAGCGCGGCGACTCCGGGACCCGGGTCATGCCGAGCAGGAGGGCGGCGGCGGGGAGCGCGGCGACGGCGAGCATGATCCGCCAGACGCCGGGCAGCTCGCCCCAGACGGTGCCGATGACGGCGTTGGCCACGAAGGCGGCGAGCTGGCCGATCACGATCATCAGCTCGTTGCGGCCGGCGAGGGAGCCGCGGATCTCGGAGGGGGAGATCTCGGAGAGGTAGATCGGCACGACCACCGAGGCGCCGCCGACGGCCAGTCCGAGGACCGCCCGCCCGAGGACCATCACGCCGAAGCCCGGCGCCACCACGCAGACCAGGGCGCCGACGAGGAAGAGCACGGCGAGGAGGCGGATCGTGGTCCGCCTCCCGAGGGCGTCGGCGAGGCGTCCGCCCGAGATCGCGCCGATCGCGGCGGCGAAGAGGAGCGAGCTGGTGACGACCCCCTCGGTCAGCGCGGTGAGGCCCAGCTCGGCCGACATCGGCTCGAGGGCGCCGTTGATGACGCCGGTGTCGTAGCCGAAGAGGAGGCCGCCGAGGGTCGCGATGAGCGCGATGAGGCCGAGACGCCGAGTCGGCGCCTCCAGGGAGGTGGTGGTCATCCGCTCACTCTGACGCATGGCCGCGCGGTGAGCGAACCCTGGACCGTCGGGGGAACCCGGTGTAGCGGGTCCCCTCGACGCCCCGGGGCCCCTCGGCGGCAGGGAGGGGGGAGGGAGCGTGCGGAGGGGGTGCTCAGGAGGAGACGCGCGCGCCCTCGCGCAGGCCCTCCTCCTTGGCCTGCTGCACCAGGGCGGCGATGCGGCGGCGCGAGCGCGAGCGCCCGGCGAGCAGCGCCGCGAGGATGAGGGCGACGCCGAGGATCACGAGCAGCTGCGGGACCGGCACGGCGGCGACCGTGATCGACTCCGTCACAGGAGCGGTGGCGACCGGCTCCTGATCGGCGGCGGCGACGGTCGGTGCGATGGTCAGGTCGGCGCCGACCCCGAAGAGGGGCCAGATGCCGTCGAGCTGCACCGAGACGCTGCGCCGGTCGCCGGGCAGCAGCTCCTGCTGGGGCGCGTCGGCCGCGACGACGGGGGCGGTGGCGCCCTGGGCGCTCGCCGTGCCGTCGAGCAGCAGGCGCACGTTGCCGGTGTTCACCACGTCGGCGACGAGCGAGAGGGAGCCGGGCTGGAACGGGTTCCAAGAAAGGCGGTAGTCGCTGGCCAGGTCCTCGACGGAGAAGGAGGGGGTCACCTCGCCGGTCACGCGGGTCATCACGCGGAAGCCGATGCGGCTCTCCACTCCGACGTTCGCACCTCCCGCCTCGGTGCCCTGCGAGAGCACGGAGGCGGCGATGCCGGCGGCGTGGTCGCCGGGGGTGGCGTTGTCGGGGACCGTCACGGTGAACGGCACCACGCCGCTGCTGCCCGGATCGACGGTCACGGTCTCGGGGGCGGAGATCCACAGCCCGGCGTCGACCGACTCCTGGTCGGAGTTCAGCATGTTGAAGCGGCCGGTGTCGGTGAAGTAGCCGTCGGCGCTGGTGATGCTGAAGGTCACGGGCTGGTCGCTGAGGTTCCGCACGACCGCCTCGTCCGAGGCGCTCGCGCCGGGGGCGAGCTCGAGCTCGACCCACGCGCGCTTGTCGGGGACGCCGTCGGTGGAGGGGCTGACCGCCCAGGTGATCGCTCCGTCGGCCGCGACGGCCGCCGGAGCGACCCCCACGCCGAGGAGGGCGACGACCAGCGCGAGCAGCGCGGGGAGGAGCGGGCGGCGGGGAGCGGCGGAGCGGCGCGGAGCAGTCATCAGAACCTCATGGTCGCACGGGGGAAGCACGACGCGGCCGGGCGGGCGGGCCCGGCCGCGTCGGCCGTGGTGGGATCGCGGCCGAGGGAGTGCGTCCCCCGGCCGCGACGGGTCACTCGAAGAGCGACAGGGTGATGGTGGACGAGTACGCGCCGGCGTCCACGTTCACGGGGGTGCGGAGGAAGAGGTCGGCGTCGGCGCTCCAGGAGCCCTCGGGGTTGACCTGCTGGGAGTTGCTGGCGACGATCGCGAGCAGCTCCTTGCCCTTCAGGCCGACGCCGTTGGCGCCGCCGTCGATGGCGGTGCCGACCTCATCGCCCGCGGCGACCTCGCCGAGGTCTCCACCGTCGACCAGGTCCGGGGTCCAGCCGAGGTTCTCGGCGCCGATGGTCGAGCCGTCGGCCGACGTGAAGTCGCTCGCCGTGCCGATGACGTACCACGCGGAGTCGGGGGAGACGTCCGCGGCGTCACGGGTGTCGGTGACCGTGACGGTGGGCAGGGTGCCGGTGAACTGGCGGCGGACGTTGTCCGAGCCGGTCTCGGTCAGCGTCGTCGAGTCCGCGGCGACGGTCATCGAGAGGGCGCCGGTCCCGGGGAGGTCGGCGATCTCGACGTTGATGTCGACGTCGTCGTTGCCGTAGTTGACCTCGGCGGCGAACGCCGTTCCGGCGACTCCGAGCAGGAGGACGCCTCCGGCGAGTCCAGCGGCTCCGCGGATCAGAAGGGATCGGGTGTTCATGTCGGGTGTTCTCCGTTCTCCGGCCGGCGTCGTCGCCGGCTCGATCTCAATGGGTGTGGGTCGTGCCCGCGGATCAGCTGCAGCTGGCCGCGGAGTAGGGGGCGGTCGCGGAGGCCGTGGCCGGCTTCCCGCTGATGAACGCGGTCGCCGTGGCGGTCGCGGATCCGTCGGTCACGCTCGTCGCCCGGGTGGTGAAGGCGGCCGAGACGGTGGCGCCGGGAGCGACGTCGGCGAAGCTCTTGGAGCCCCACGTCGTGCCGATCACGATCTTCGCGGCGAAGGCGTTCGGGTTCGTGGCGGTCGCGGTGACGACGATCTTCCCGGCGGCGCAGCGCGTCGTGGAGGTCGTGGTCACGGCGATCGCGGGTGCCGAGTCGGTCACGGGACCGACGGAGGCGGAGGCCGTCCCCGGCGTCCACTGCGGCTTCGCGGCGGTCACGGCCACCGAGATCGTCGCTCCGCGGTCGGCGGCGGTGAGCGTGTAGCTCGACGCCGTCGCCCCGCTGATCGCGGTCCCGCCGCGCTTCCACTGGAAGCCGGTCGCCGTCCACGGGGAGGAGGCGGAGGCGGTCAGCGTGCTGCCCACCGTCGCCTTCCCCGTGATCGAGGCTGCGAGCGGCGCGGTGTCGACGATCGTCTGCGCGGCGACGCTGGTGAGGGTCGGGACGACCTTCTGCATGAGCCCGGTCGTCTTGTCGAAGGTCACCCGGTCGATCGTCGTCTCGCGGTGCTGGCCGTCTCCGCCGGGGATGGCGAAGCGGTGGTAGGCGATGTACCAGTCGTCCGTGCCGGGCACGTTGACGATCGAGTTGTGGCCCGTGGCGAGGATGCCCTGCGAGGTGTCCTTCTCGAGGACCACGCCGCGGTAGGTCCACGGTCCGTCGACGCTCGTCGAGGTGGCGTAGCCGACCTTGTAGTTCTCCGAGCCGGTGTCGTCGATCGAGTAGGTGAGGTGGTACAGACCGTCGCGGTAGTTCAGGAACGCACCCTCGCGGAAGTCGGTCAGACCGCTGATCTTCTTGATCGTGCCGGTCTTGATCGAGAGCATGTCGTCGGACAGCTCCCCGTAGAGCGGGTCGCCGTTGCCCCAGAAGAGGTAGCTCTTGCCGGTCTTCGGGTCGGTGAACGCGGCGGGGTCGATCGCCTGGCCGGACCGCACGGACTCGCCGTTGGTGATCATCGCGGTCGGCTGCGCCGTGAACGGGCCCATCGGGCTGTCCGAGACGGCGACTCCGATCGTCTTGCGGTTCAGCGAGGAGTTCTCGCCGGAGAAGTAGAAGTAGTACTTCCCGTTCTTCTCGATGATCGTCGGCGCCCAGGCGTTGCCGGTCGCCCACGGCACGTTGCCGTTCGCGCCGTCGAGCGTCAGGAAGGGCTGCTCCGACCGGGTCCAGTCGATCAGGTTCTTCGAGGACCAGGCGTAGAAGGTCTTGCCGCCCCAGCCGGCGAAGCCGTCCGAGGTCGCGTACAGGTAGTAGGTGTCGCCGAAGACCGCGATGTTCGGGTCGGCGTTCAGGCCCGCGAGGACCGGGGACTTCATGACGACGGCCTTCAGGGTCCAGGTGGTCGCGGTGCCGCCGGCGGCGGGCGTGAGCACGACCGTCTGCGGGGTGGAGAGGTCGCGGACGGTGCCGGAGGCGGGGCTCGCCGTGACGCCGGCCGCGGTGGAGAAGGTCGGGGTGAGCTTCGTCAGGTCGGTCCCCGGCTTCACCGGGAAGGTGACCGTCCTGCTCGCCGAGTCGACGATCGGGGCCGTCTTCAGGACGTCGCCGCTGAGCGACAGGTCGACCAGGGCCGACGTGTTGCCGGAGGCGGCGAGCACCTCGGAGGCGCTGAGGGCCCGGTTGTAGACCGAGAACTCGCGGATCTGGCCGCGGAAGCGGTTGTCGGCGTCGTAGTTCGAGCGCCCGATGTAGTTCGCCGAGGTGGAGCCGCCGCCGATGTCCTTCGGGTCGGTCGTGACGGTGCCGCTGGCGACCTTCACTCCGTCGAGGTAGATCGTGCCGGTGGTGCCGGAGAGCGTGTACGTCAGGTGCGCCCAGGTGCCGCGGGGGAGGGCCGAGCCGCCGGCGACGGTCTGCTCGGTGGTGTAGTTCCCGGTCGCGATGCTGGTGCGGTAGTTGTTGCCCGAGGTGAAGAGGTAGCCGTCGCCGGCGCCGTTCGTGGTGTTGCCCAGGCCGTAGAGGAAGTAGGCGCCGCCCTGCGCGGGGTCGATCCAGACGTCGGACTGGATGGTGAGGTCCGTCACTCCGGCGAGCAGGTCGTTCGGCAGCTTGACGTAGTCGTCAGTGCCGTCGAGCTGCAGGGCGCCGTCCTTCCATGTGCCGCCCGAGGGCAGCGTGCCGTTCTGGTTGTTGCCCGAGCTGTCGCGCACCGTGGTGCCCGAGCCGCCGTCGAAGGTGTAGCGGAGGATCTCGCCGGCCGCGTTGACCGGCTTCGCGGCGGGGCCGGTGCTGCTGGTGCCGTAGGCGGCCGTCAGGCGCGCCTCCTCGGCGCTCGAGAGGCGGAGCACCGAGCCGTGGCGGAAGGGCTTCGAGAACGAGTACGTGTTCGCGCCGGTGGTGCCGACAGGAAGCGCCGTGAACCGCATGTCCGAGAGGGTGTCGGTGACGTAGGCGGAGTAGCCGAACGAGTCGCCCATGACGACCCAGCGGCCGTCGGGCAGCTGGTAGACCGTGAGGCCCTCGAGGTGGTCGGAGAGGCCGCGGGACTTCTCCTCGCCGAAGCCGATCACGCGGGTCCACGGGCCGGCGAGGCTCGGGGCCTTGTCGACGACCGTGCGCCAGTCGGCGGTGGAGAAGCGGTAGTACGTGTCCCCCTCCTTCGCGATGGTCGTGTCGATGATGCTGCCGCGGCTCCCGCCGCCGGCGGCGGGGTTCTCGTCCAGCCAGACCTTCGGGGTGGAGAAGCCGACGAAGTCGCGCGTGGTCGAGACGTAGACGCGCTGGGCGGAGGCTCCGCCGGTCAGCGTCTTGTCGCGGGCGGCCCAGTAGACGTAGTACTGGCCGGTCGCGTCGTCCCAGATCGCCTCAGGAGCCCAGACGTTGCCCGCGTCGGGGAAGCCGGCGAAGACGATGCTCTGATCGCTCCAGTTCACGAGGTCCGTCGAGCGCCAGACGACGAGGTTCTTGCTCGCGTTGGTCTGGTCCCAGGTGCCGCCGGGAGCGGTGCCCTCGGCGTGCAGGTCGGTGCCGATGATCCAGTACTCGTCCCCGGTGGGGGAGCGCACGAGGTGCGGGTCGCGGACGCCGAGGGTGCCGCCGAGGTTGGCGAGCACGGCCTTGTCGTTGTTGAGCTTCGACCAGTGCAGGCCGTCGGTGCTGGAGCCGAAGTAGATCTTCTCGTAGTCGGTCGAGGCGAAGTGGGTCCAGAGGTAGCCCGCGTCGTACTCGGTGTCGAGGTTCGCGGGAGCCGCGGTCACCGTGACGGGCAGCTGCCGCGTCGCGGTCGTGCCGGCGATCGTCGCGGTGAGCGTGACGGGCGTGGCGGCGGACTGGCGCTTCACGACGCCGGTCGTGCTGAGCACGGCCGTGTTCGAGGAGGCCCAGGCGACATCGTAGGAGCCGGCCTTCGCGGGCAGCGTCACGTTGCCGCGGACGTCGCCGGAGTTGACGATCGAGAGGGCGTCGAGCGCCTTCTGGGCGTCGGCGTTCACGTCCTTGGCGGGCACGGTGGCGGTGAAGGTGCGGGTGGCCGTGGCCGAGCCGCGGGTGGTCGTGGCGGTCAGCTCGACCGAGGCGACCCCGGTCGCGGGCGGCGTGACGACTCCGCTGGTCGAGACGACCGCGGAGTTGCTCGAGGCCCAGGCGATGGCGGAGCCGTTGGGGCCGGTCGTCGGAAGGGTGAGGTTCGCGGAGACCGAGGAGAGGCTCCCGAGGTCCAGGGCGGCGGAGTCGCGGGAGACGCGCGTGCTGTCCGGGGCCTGGAGGGTCGCGACGTCGGCCGCGCTGAGCGCCGTGCTGTAGACGCGGAAGTCGCGGACCGAGCCGGCGAGGGTCTTGTCCGCCGTGTAGACGGAGCGGCCGATCGCGTTCGCGGTGGTGGTGCCGTTGCCGATCGCGGCGGGAGTGATGGTCACTCCTGTCTGCTGCGCGACCTGGGTGCCGTCGAGGTAGAGGCGTGCGGTGTCGCTCGCGTCGTCGAGCGTGTAGGTGAGGGTCTTCCAGACGCTGCGCGCGAGGTTCGCGTTGGAATTGACGGTCTGCTCGGTGGTCCAGTTGCCGGTGGCGATCGAGGCCTTGTAGCCGTTGCCCGTCGTGTAGAGGTAGCCGTTCCCGGCGCCGTTCGTCGTGTTGCCGAGGCCCCAGATGAAGTAGGGCGTGCCCTGGTTCGCGTTCACCAGGACCTCGGTGCTGACCGTGATCGAGTTCAGGCCCGCGAGCAGGTCGTCGGGCAGCTTGACGTAGTCGTCGGTCCCGTCGAGGGCGACGCCCGCGGCTCCGCGAGGAGCGGCTCCGTTGACGAGCGTGCCGGTGCGGCCCTTGCCCGAGCTGTCGGCGACGGTCGTGCCGCTCGTCTCGTCGAGCGCGTAGCGCAGGACGAGGCTGTCGGAGGGAGCTGCGCTCGCCGACTGGGCCGTCAGAAGGGGGACGGTGAGGGCCACGGCCGTCACGAGGACGAGTGGTCGCAGGAAAGGCTTCATCGCGCTTTGCTCCAGGGTCGGCACCATTGCTGAGGGGAGGGAGTGTGCCGGCTTCGTACGCGGCAATGTTCACGGTAACACTATGTTGACGACAACGTGAAGAGCCTAACCGGATCATTTCCCGACACTCCAGAGGAGAGGCGAACCGGTTCGACGAATCCCGAGTGCATCCTGGAGCGACGCGTACGCCGATGTCCGGTCGGATCAGCCGCGGTCGACGTCGCGCGAACGGCTCAGCGCGCGGTCCATCGCCCTCAGCGTCCGGAAGCCGGCCCGCTCGGCCACGGCCGCGCGAGCCGAGGGCGAGAGCGACGGGCTCGCGGCGAGCAGCGACGCGGCGAGGTGCACGCGCCGCTCGCGGAGGGTCGCGGCCACGGTCGTGCCCCGGCGGTGGAAGGCGCGGTCCAGCGTGGCCCGCGAGACGCGGAGCCGCATCGCGAGAACGCCGGCGGTGAAGTCCGCGTCACCCGCCTCCGCATCGATGACGGCGATCGCGCGGAAGAGGACGCCCTCGAGTCCGTCCTCCGGACGGGCGGGCGGCAGGCTCTGCTTGATCAGGGCCGACGCGGTCGCCTCGAGCGCCCGGCGCAGCTCGCTGAAGCCGGGATCGCCCGCCGCGAGGTCCGCGTTGAGGGTCGCGTTGACGAGGGAGACGAAGGCGCCGCTGTAGCTGTCGGCGGCGAGCAGCGTGCAGGACGGCCCGCCGGACTGTGCGCTCGTGAGGCCGAGCCTGCCCCAGGAGGTCCTCAGCGCCAGCCAGGCGGAGTCCTCCTCCGCCCGGAACCGAGCGGAGTCGTCGCGTCGGAGGAGGGCGAGCGCGCCGGGCCGCAGACGAGCGGCCTCGAGAGGGCCGTCGACGACGATCTCGCCGGCGACCGGGACGATGAGGTCGACCTCGGCCCGGTCGGGGGCGGGGAGGGGCGGGTCGGTCCGGAGCGTGCCGGGTGTGTGCCAGAGGCGGCTCAGCCGGAAGCCGTCGACGGCGAGCACGTCCCCGGCGAGGTGCAGGGGCGGAGCTCCGTCGCTCGCCCAGCCGAGGCTCCTCAGCCACGCCTCCACGCGGGGACCGCTCAGCTGCAGCGTCTCGACGAGACCGCGCGGGGCGGCCGGCTGCTCGGAAGCGGTCACCGGGCTCCTTCGCAGCGGGGACGGGGTGCGCGGGCGGTGACCACGCTAGGCCGGGGGAGGGGCGCCGAGACGGGGTGGCGCGTTCCTCCTCGGACGAGGCGCCCGTCCTCGGCGGGAGGGCGGAGGCGGCCCTCCTCGCCCGCGGTCCGGCAGGACGCGGGCGGAGAGGGCCGCCGGGCGCGGATCAGCGGCAGTCGGTTCTCGCCTTGATCCAGTGGGGGTTCAGCGCGCCGTCTCCCTGGGCGGTGATCCCGGCCGCATCGGGGCCGGTGCTGGCACCGGAGCCGATCTTGGTCCACGTGTTCTGCGCCGTGCTGTAGTACCAGATGTCGCCGTTCGCCTTCACGGAGACGTTCCCATCCGCTCCCTGACCGTAGGTGCGGACGAACCCGGAGTTCTCCGGAACGGTCGCGAGCCGGGTGCCGTACTGCAGGACCCCGTCCTTGATCCAGTGGATCTCGAACGTCCCGCCCGGCCGCTGGGTCAGTCCGGCGGCGCTCGGCTCGGTGCTGGCTCCGGTGCCGACGAGGTCCCAGACGTTGCCCTGCGGGGTGTACCGCCAGATGTCGCCGTTCGACTTCACGGCGATCGTGCCGCGGGTGCCGAGGCCGTAGACGCGGACGAATCCGGAGTTGTTCGGCACGGTGGCCGCTGCGGTGCCGTACTGCAGGACTCCGTTCTTGATCCAGTGGACGTTCAGGGTCCCGGCCGGGTTCGCGGAGATGCCGGCCGCGCTCGGCTCGGTGCTGGCGCCGGTGCCCAGAAGGGTCCACTCGTCGGCCTGGCGGTTGTACCGCCAGATGTCGCCGTTCGCCTTGATGGAGACGTTCCCGTCCGCGCCCTGACCGTAGGTGCGGACGAATCCGGAGTTGTTCGGAACGGTCGCGAGCGCCTTGCCGTACTGGAGGACTCCGTCCTTGATCCAGTGCGCGTTGTAGGTTCCGTCCGGCTGCTGCGTGAGCCCGGACGTGCTGGGCTCCGTGGAGGCGCCCGTGCCGAGCTTCTGCCAGCCGTCCGACCGCCGGTACTGCCAGATGTCGCCGTTCGCCTTGACGGAGACGTTGCCGTTCACACCCTGCGAGGAGGTGTGGATGAATCCGGAGTTCTCGGGAACAGTGGCGAGGCCCGTGCTGTACTGCAGGTCGCCGGTCTGGCGGACCGGGAACGGGGCGTTCGTCTTCGCCGAGCCGCCGAAGGCGAGGGCCGAGCCTGTCGAGGGGCCGGCGATGACGCTGCCGGCGGGGATGGTGGCGACTCCGTTCGCGTCGGTCACGAAGGTGTCGGTCCCGCTCCCTCCGAAGCGGAAGCCGGGCGGGGTGTTCACCCGCACGGGGACGTTCGCGACGGTGCCGCCGGTGAGGGTCAGCGTGATCGGCGCCGTGTTGGGCATGCACGCGATCATGGTCGGGATGGAGCTGAACACGAGGGTCTGCGTGGCAGAGGCGGCGGCGGCCGGGGTGGCCGTCGCTGCGGCGATCACGGGCAGGGACCAGGTGGCGCCGGCGACGACGGTGCGTCGCCTCAGCGGACCCTGCTCAGCGGGAGAGTTGTCGGAAGTCACAGTGAGGCTCCTCGGTCTGTCTTCTCGCCGGCGGCCTGCTCGGAGGACGGTCGTCGTCCGCTCGGCCGCTTCGGCGGGTACGACGGGCGCCGTACCGCTGGGGAGTCTTCCCGCGGGCGGGCGGTCGGCCCAAGCGCTCGGGGGCAGGTGAGGAGGAAGTGGCGCTGCCGTGAGGAGGGAGTGGTGAGCTCTGGCGCCGTCCCGAGTCGCGATAGCCCTCCTGACCCGGGATCCCCTCGGTCGCCCGTTCCGGCCGGGGCGCCGCCGGTGCGATGAGTGGGAGCGTCGCCGTCCGCTGTGACCGGTCCCGTGACAAACGGACCACGCGCGGGCTGCGAATGACTCCCGTGGTGAGGCGTCAGCGTGCCCGCGAGGAGGGGGCGCCCGATGGGGTCGAGATCGGGCGAGATGTACCGGCGGATGGCCGAGCACTGGAACGGCGTGGAGGCCCGTTCTGAACTGCGGGTCGAGGGGACGGGCTCGCCCGGCTTCGAGATCGCCAGACTGTGGATCCCCGGCGGCTGCGTTCTCGAGCAGAAGCCGCAGTCGCGCTGCCCGCCGGGCGCGCATCTGCTGCTGGTCGTCGAGGGCGGAGGACGCATCCGACAGGACGGACGGATGCTCGAGTGCGGCAGTGGTGATCTGGTGGTCATCGACGCGGAGCCGCGGACCGGGGCGTGCTTCCCCCGCTCGACCGTGATCTACGCCTGGATGCTCGGCGAGCGGGCGCCGGAGCATCGCTGGGTCACGGAGCGCTTCGGCGAGGTCCTGCCGGTCGCCGACTCCTTCCTGGCTCCGGCGCGGGCGCTGATGGACGGTCTCCTCGACGGCGACCCCGCTCTGGCGGAGCAGCCTGCCGTCGCCCGGGCGGGCGAGGCCTTCCTGAAGGAGCTGGTCGAGAGCTCCGCGCCGCGCAGACGTCCCCGCGCCGAGGAGGTCTACGGGGAGGCCATGGCCCTCATCGAGGAGCGCCACCGCGATCCCGCCCTCACCGCCGCCCGGCTCGCCCGCGAGCTTCTGGTGTCGGAGCTGACGCTGGCTCGCGCGTTCTCCTTCCTCAGGCGGACGGCCGACGACGAGCTCGAGCGGCGCCGGGCGGGCACCCTCCTGCTCCTGATCGGCGGGCGGTCCCTGGCGACGGCCGACTTCGCGCGCGCGGCCGAGGAGGCGGGCTTCGCCTCCGAGGGGAGCGCTCGCCGCGCGCTGTGGCGGCTCTCCCAGCGCCGCTGACCGGGACGGTCCCCGTGGCCGTCCTCCCGGTCCGGCGACGGCGTGCGGCCGGATTCCGAGTGCGAGGCGCGGAGGCCTGGGAGATCCGTGCGAACGTCCGGCGGTGATCGACAGATGAGGGATTCTGTTCGTTCGACGCGGAGGAGGCGGGAGATGGGGGCCGCAGAGGAGCGGACGCAGGCGTTCGCTCGCGCAGGGGACGAGCGCGGGACCGGCGCTCCCGGTCTGCGGATGGACGCAGCGGATGGACCGGGACTCGCGCTGACGCGGGTGTGGGGGCCGAACGGGATCAGGATCGCCCGCTCGCCGTCGGTCGACAGGGCGGACAGGCCGGCGGGCGTTCACATCTCCCTGATCGTCGAGGGCGGGGGCCAGGTCGTCCTCGACGAGGGCGTGCTCGAGGCGATGCCGAACAGCGTCCTGCTCCTCGACGCCAGGGTCCCGGTGCGCATCGACTACCGGCGGCCCACCCTCTCGTACACCTGGAGCTTCGACGCCGCCGTGCTCGAGCACCGGTGGGTCCGCGAGCGGATCAACGAGGTCGTGCCGGTGCGCGAGTCGGTCTGGACGCCTGCCCGTGCCCTCGCCAACAGTCTGATCGAGGGCGATCCGGCCGTGCTCGGGGCCGCCGGCGTGAGGCGGGCGAGCGAGCTGCTGATGGAGGGGATCGTCGAGCACAGCGCTCCGCAGGTCCGGACCCGGCGCGCCGACCAGGTCTACGCGGAGGCGATCCCGGTGATCGAGGCGCGCCACCGCGACCCGGCGTTCTCCGCCGCGGTGCTCGCCCGGGAGCTGCTCGTCTGCCCCCTCATGCTCGCACAGGCTTTCGCGTTCCTCGGCCGCACGCCGGCGGAGGAGATCGAGACGCGCCGGGCGGGCACCCTCCGGCGCCGGATCGGCCTGCGGCGGCGGGGCCCTGCCGACTTCGCCCGCCTCGCCGAGGAGTGCGGCTACGCCACCCGCGAGCAGGCCGCGCTGACGCTCAGCCGCTCCGCCTCCTGAGGTCGGCGGAGCGCCTCGGACACGACGGCGCCCCCTCGTCCGCGGAGGGACGAGGGGGCGCCGGGGGAGATCGGGCGAGAGCCCGGTCAGGTCTTGCTGCGGGCCATGACGGCGCGCTGGAGGAGGACGAAGACCAGGAGGATGCCTCCGGTGATGATCGTGGTCGCCTCCGGCGGGATGCCGCCGTCACGGGTGATAAGGACGTTCATCAGGCCGAGCACCAGGGCGCCGACCACCGAGCCGAGCACGAACCCGACGCCGCCGGTGAGCAGCGTGCCGCCGATGACAGTCGCCGCGATGGCGTCGAGCTCCCAGCCGGTGCCGGTGATGTTCTGCGCGCTGCCGAGGCGGGCGGTGTAGACCACACCGGCGAGACCGGCGAGCGTGCCGCTGATGATGTAGATGAACAGCTTGGTCCGCACCACCGGGAGGCCCATCAGGGCCGCCGACTGCTCGGAGCCGCCCATCGCGTAGACCGTGCGGCCCAGGCGGGTGCGGTGCAGCACGAAGAACGCGCCGGCCACGACGAGGATCGCGATGATCACGCCGGGGCTGATGACGAAGTCGTTGACCTTCGGGCCGTCGATCAGCTTGATCGGCGTGGCCAGGCTCAGCACGGCCGAGTCCTCGGGGAGGCGCTCCGGGACGGTGCTCAGCATGGAGGCGAGACCGCGGGCCAGGAACATCATCGCGAGCGTCGCGATGAACGGCTGCACGTTGAAGTACTGGATCAGGACGCCGGAGATCACGCCGAACAGGGCGCCGATCACGACCATCAGGACCATCACGAGCCAGGGGTTCCAGCCGGCGTTGATCAGGAGCACGCCGCTCACGCTGCTGAACGCGATCACCGCGCCGACCGAGAGGTCGATGCCGCCGGTGAGGATCACGAAGGTGAGGCCCACGGCGAGGATGATCAGGTGCGCGTTGTTGACCAGCAGGTTCGAGATCGTGCTCGCCTGCAGGATCCGGCCGTAGGCGGCCTCGCCGTAGACGATCATCCCGAAGAAGATGATCAGCGCGGCCAGGGTGGGCAGCTTGTCCAGGTGCTGGCTCAGCCAGCCGCGCGCCCCGGAGGTGCGCTTGGTGCTCGCCGGAGGGGCGGAGCGGGTCATCACGGCACTCATGCGGGGATCGCCTCTTTCTGCGGGACGCTGCGGCGCGCCTCGCGACGGGACTTGAAGGCGGAGCGGACGCGCTCGGACTGCAGGAGGCAGAGCGCGACGATGACGATCGCCTTGAAGGCGGGCGTCGCGGAGGACGAGACTCCGAGGAACACGACGGTCTTGTCGAGGGTGGCGATCAGGATCGCGCCCACGGCGGCACCGGTGATGTTGAACTTGCCGCCGGCGAGCGAGGTGCCGCCGATGACGACCGCGAGGATCGCGTCGAGCTCGAGCTGGTAGCCGGTGCGCGAGACGTCGACCGTCATCACGCTCGCCGTGGCGAACACGCCCGCGACTCCGGCGAGGATGCCGCTGCCGATGTAGGCGGTCATCAGCAGGCCCCGGCGGTTGATGCCCGCGAGGCGGGCCGCCTTCGGGTCCATGCCGATGGCCTCGATCATCAGGCCGAGGGCGCTGCGGCGCACCAGGACTCCGACGACCACGACGATGGCGATGGCGAGGAGGAACACGACCGGGAGCCCGAAGACGTACCCGTTCGCGAGCCAGCGGAAGGGCTCGTTGGTGGCGGCGGTGTTCTGGCCGCCGGTGATGACCTTCGCCAGGCCGCGGCCCGCGAGCATCACGACGAGCGTGCTGATGAAGGGCTGGAGGCCCACCACCGAGACGAGGATGCCGTTCACGGCTCCGAGCACGGCGGCCACCAGGAGGGCGACCGCGAAGGCTCCCGCTGCGGCGCCGAGCGAGTCGGGCGCTCCCGCGGAGTTGAGGAACTCCATCGAGACGGCGCCGGCGACGACCATGATCGAGCCGACCGAGAGGTCGATGCCCCCGGTCGCGACGACCAGGCACATGCCGACGGCGATCATCAGGATCGGAGCGGCGGCGCGGGCGATGTCGATGACGTTGCCGACGAGGTAGCCGGTGGTGGGGCTGACCGAGACGGCCAGGTAGCCCGGGTCCTTGACGACGTTGACGAGGAGGAGCAGGGCGATCGCCACGACTCCCCAGAAGTACTGGCGGCGGATGATCCCGCCGAGGACGGATCCCCGGGCGGGTCGGGTGTCGCTGCTCATGATGCGGCCTCCTGCGTGGCGCTCTCGAGGACGACGACGTCCTCGTCGACGACTCCCTCTGCGGCGATGGTAGTGACGATCGACTCCGCAGTGACAGCGGGACCGTTGAGGATCTCCGCGATCACGCGGTGGTCCTTCAGGACGATGATGCGGTCGCTGAGACGGACGACCTCGTCGAGCTCGGACGAGATGAAGACCACGGCGACGCCCTCGCCGGCGAGGGCGACGACCTTCTCCTGGATCTCGGCCTTCGCCCCGACGTCGATGCCGCGGGTCGGCTCGTCGAGGATGAGGATCTCGGGGGCGGTGGCGAGCCAGCGGCCGAGGAGGACCTTCTGCTGGTTGCCGCCGGAGAGCTTGCTGATCGGGCGGTCGGGGTCGGCCGGGCGCACGTTGAGCTCGACGAGGTACTTGCCGACGATCTCGTCCTTCTCCTTCTTGGAGAGGGGGCGGGCCCAGCCGCGCTTGGCCTGCACGCCGAGGATGAGGTTCTCGCGGACCGAGAGGTCGCGGATGATGCCCTCGTCGCGGCGGTTCTCGCTCGAGAACGCGATCTTGTGGGCGAGACCGGCGGTCGGCGTCGGGACGTCGATCTTCTTGCCGTGCATCGTGATCTCGCCGGTGTCGGGCTTGTCGACGCCGTAGATCAGGCGCGCGAGCTCGGTGCGGCCGGAGCCGAGGAGCCCGGCGAAGCCGACGACCTCGCCGCGGTGCAGCGTCAGGTCGGTGCTCTCGATGGAGCCCTTCTTGCCGATGCCCTTCGCGGTGTAGAGCGGGGCGTCGCGGTAGAGGTGGTCCTGGCTCTCGCGCTCGGAGTCGAGGGAGCGCAGCGCCGCGATGTCCTTGCCGATCATCTTCGAGATCAGCGAGGTGCGGTCGAGCTCGTGGGTCAGGTACTCGCCGACGAAGGTGCCGTTGCGCAGCACCGTCAGGCGGTCGCTGATCGCGTAGACCTGGTCGAGGAAGTGCGAGACGAAGAGGATCGCGACGCCCTCCGCACGGAGGCGGCGGATGACGACGAAGAGGTTCTCGACCTCGTTCGCGTCCAGGCTCGAGGTCGGCTCGTCGAGGATGAGCACCTTGGAGTCGCTCACCGTCGAGCGGCTGATCGCGACCAGCTGCTGCATCGCGATCGAGAGCGAGGCGAGCGACTGGCGCGTGTTGAGGTGGCCGAGGCCGAGCTTCTCGAGCGCGACCTTCGCGGCCTGGTGGGTGGCCTTCCAGTTGATGCCGAAGGGTCCGCGGACCTCGTAGCCGAGCATCACGTTCTCTCCGATGGAGAGGTTCGTGACCAGGTTGACCTCCTGGTACACGGTGGAGATGCCCGCGGCCTGCGAGTCGGCGGTGCCGGTCAGGCGACGGGTCTCCCCGTCGATCACGATGTCTCCGCTGTCGATGCGGTAGACGCCGGTGAGGGCCTTGATGAGCGTGGACTTGCCGGCGCCGTTCTCACCCATGAGGGTGTGGACCTCGCCCGGGAACAGGCGGAAGTCGACGCCGTCGAGGGCTTTCACGCCGGGGAAGCTGATCGAGATGTTCTTCATCTCGACGATCGGAGGCGAACCTGTCATGTCGCGTCGTTCCGTTCTCGAGCGGGGCGCAGCCGAACAGGTGCGCCGAAGGGTCGGAGCGACCGGGGCCGGCGGAGAGCCGGCCCCGGTCGCTCCGGGGGAGTGGTGCCGCGTCGAGGACGACGCCGGGCGACCGGTGGTGCTGAGCGACTAGAACTTGCGGTCGGGCAGCGCGGTGGTGGCGGCCTCGGGCGAGTCGAAGGTCTCGCTCGGGACGACGATCGAGGACTCGACCGTCTCGCCGGCCAGGGTCTTCTCGACCGCGTCGAGGGCGGTCTCGCCGAACAGCGGGTTGTACTCGGCGACGAAGCTCAGCTCGCCGTCGGCCAGCGCCTGCAGGGCGTTCTTGGTGCCGTCGATCGTGGCGATCTTGACGTCGGTGCCGGGGGTGAGGCCGGCCTCCTGGACGGCCTGGACGGCGCCGAGGCCCATCTCGTCGTTCTGTGCGAAGACCAGCTGGACGTCGTTGTTGTTCGACTTCAGGACGGTCTCGAAGACGCTCTTGGCCTCTTCGGTGGACCAGTTCGCGGTCTGCGCGCCGATCTTGGTGAACTTCGAGTCGGCGCCGATGACCTCGTCCCAGCCCTCGTTGCGCTCGTTGACGACCGAGACGCCCGCGGGGCCCTCGAGCGTGAAGTACTTCGCGCCGCTCGGGAAGGTGGTCTTGGCCCAGTCGGCGACCGAGGTGCTGACCGCGATGTTGTCCGGCGCGATGCGGGTCACGTAGAGGTCGGTGTTGTCCGGCTCGATGCCGCGGTCGATCAGGATGACCGGGATCTCGGCCTCCTGGGCGCGCTCGAGCGAGTCCTCCCAGCCGGAGCCCTCCGTGGCGGAGAGCAGGATGATGTCGACGCCCTCGTCCACGAAGGAGGTGAAGGAGTCGATCTGCGACTTCTGGTCTCCGTTGGTGGCGGGTGCGTACTTCAGGTCGAAGCCGGCGTCCTTGGTGAACGTGTCCTCGATGTTGGTCTCGTTCGCCTGGCGCCACGCGCCCTCGGGGCCGACGGCCACGAAGCCGACGGTGGTGAGGTCACCGCTCGAGCCGGAGCCCGAATCGGTGCCGGAACCGCCCGAGCAGCCCGCGAGTCCGAACGCGAGTGCGCCGACTGCTGCGAAACCCAGGAACTGGCCGATACGCCTCGTCTTGGACATAGATCTCCTCCTTGAGATCGCGGGCACGAAGAGCGCGCCCGAGATGGTGGACCCCGAAGGGCCTCGAATGCGGGCCTAGCGGCCCGAGGTGCGGTGAGTGCAGGATGTGCAGTGGGCGCCGGCCGAAGCAGCGCCGCGTCGAAATGTTACCGTGAACAATTCTTGTGACGCAACAGCACGGGGGTGCGCTTCGGTAACGATCCGGTCGCGGGGCCCCGCAGGGCCCGATGGCAACCCTCTGCCCGGTGGTCGGGCCCGGGAGTAGCTTCCCTGGCCATGATGCTCCCTCGATCGCGCTCCGTCCCCGCGACGGCCGCGACGGCGGCCCTCGTGCTCGCGCTCTGCGGATGCTCCGCGGACGGCACGGCGGCCCGCCACGCGGCCGACGCCTTCCTCTCCGCGCTCGCCGACGGCGACGGCCGCGCGGCATGCGCCCTGCTCACCGACTCCGCCCGCGAGGCCGTGGAGGACCGGGAGGGCGACTGCCCCGGCGGCGTGCTGGAGCTCGGGATCGCGGAAGACGGAGCAGGGGACGCCGAGGTCTACGGCCGGGCGGCGATCGTGCGCTCCGGCGGCACCGCGGTGTTCCTCACTCCGGGCGACGACGGCTGGCTGGTGCGCGCGGCCGGCTGCGCGCCGGTGGCGGACGCGCCCTTCGACTGCGTCCTGGACGGGAGCTGACGCGCGCACCGCCTCCGCCCTGTACTACGCCGTGATCGTGCTCGGCCTGATCGGGTTCTTCGCCGTCGGGATCCTCGGGAGGTGAGCCGGATGCGCCGCTTCCTGCGCGAGAACGGACTCTCGCTGTTCTTCCTCGCGATCTTCCTGCTCGCTCTCGCCGGGCAGTCGTTCGCCGGGCTCGCCGCCTACAACGACACCCAGGTCGCGGAGGGGCTGCGGGAGGTCGGCTACTGGCGCTTCGTCACCTCCTCCGACTTCGCGATCGACGTCGCCGAGAACTGGCAGTCGGAGTACCTCCAGTTCTTCCTCTACATCGGAGCGACCGTCTGGCTCGTGCAGCGCGGCTCGCCCGAGTCGAAGCGGGTGGGCGAGGAGGGGCTCGAGACCGACGAGCAGCAGAAGGCGGGCGCGTCCGCGGAGGACGACTCGCCGCCCTCGGCCTCCGCCGGCGGCGTGCGGCAGGCGCTGTTCTCGCACTCGCTGCTGCTGGTGATGGGGGTGGTGTTCCTGCTGTCCTGGGCGGCGCAGTCGGTGACGGGCGTCGTGGCCTACAACGAGGAGCAGCTGACGAGCCTGGAGGCGCCCGTCGACTGGCTCGGCTACGTCTCCTCCGCCGACTTCTGGAACCGGACGCTCCAGAACTGGCAGTCGGAGTTCCTCGCGGTGGGCAGCATGGCGGCGCTCGCCGTGTTCCTGCGCGAGCGCGGGCCGAGCGAGTCGAAGAAGGTGGGCGACCCGCACGGGCGGACGGGGATCTGAGCGGTCAGGGGGCGTCGGATCGGACGCGGATCTCGTCGCCCTCGAGGGCGAACCGCAGGGACGTGCCGATCGGGAACCGCTCGCGCAGGGCCTCCGGCGCCGCCGACGTCACGGTGAACTGCGCGACCGCGGGGAACGCTCCGGCCGTGCAGCCCTGGAAGAACAGGCCGTCCTGCGGCTCGGCGGTCCGCACGATGGAGAGGCACGAGCCGGCGCTCGAGGAGCGGCGCTGCCGGACGACGGTGAGCCCCGTGTCGGCGGGCAGGCTCTGCCGCACGACGGTGAGCCCGCCGAAGTCCTCGGTGGTGACCGATCCGTCGAACCCCAGTCCCTCCCAGCCGGGGAGGTCGGTGCCGTTCGACAGCGGCAGCACGGCGACCTCGCGGCCGGGCTGTCCGTCCTCGGCGGTGGCGAGGAGGGTGGCCCCCGCGGCGACGGCGGCCGTCGCGGCCAGCGCGGCGAGGAGGAGGAGGCCGCGCCGACGGGAGCGGCGGGGCGGGAAGTGGCCGAGGGGGTCGGACGCCTCGTCGGCGGAGGCGTCCGCGGAAGGTGCCGCGTCCTCCGGCGCCGCGTCCGGCAGTGCGGTGCCGAGGGCGGGACGGACGCGGGCCTCGAGCGCGGAGAGCCGGGCGAGCGCGCCGGGGTCCCGCTCGATGTCGGAGCCTCGGCCGTAGGCGCGCCGCTGCAGCTCCGCGAGCTCATCCGGTCGCTGATCGTCCACCCCCGGATCCTCGCAGGCCCGGCGCCCGAGCGGGACCCGCCGGCGCGCCGAGGTCCTGACGGTCGAGCAGCCCGGACGGCTCATCGAGACCCGGTGGACGGTGCGGCCGCCCGGCCGGCGGGGGGAGGTCAGTCGTCGTCGTCGAGGTCGTCGTCGCGGTCGGCGGCGATCATCTCGACGATCGTGTCGACGGTGAGCCAGGGGCCGTTGCTGACCTCGCCGATCTTCTCGCGGTCCTTGAAGACGACGATGCGGTCGCTGAGCCGCACCACCTCCTCCAGCTCGGACGAGATGTAGACGACGGTCACCCCCTCCTTCGCGAGCTGCGCGATGTGCGCCTGGATCTCGACCTTCGACGCCACGTCGATCCCGCGCGCCGGCTCGTCGAGCACGAGCAGCCGCGGACGTGTCGCGAGCCACCGCGCGAGCACCACCTTCTGCTGGTTGCCTCCGGAGAGGTACTTCACCGGGATGTCCGGGTCGGCCGGCGAGATGTTGAGCGCCTCGACGTAGGTGCGCACCAGGGTGTCGGTCTCGGCGGCCGAGAGCGGGTGCGCCCAGCCGCGCAGAGCCTGCAGGCCCAGCACGAGGTTCTCGCGGAGGGAGAGGTCGCCGATGATCCCGTCCTCGCGGCGGTTCTCGCTCGAGTGGGCGATGCGGTGGCGCAGGCCCGACACCGGGTCGGAGATGTGGGCGGGCTCGCCGTCGATCAGCACCTCGCCGGTGTCCGGCTTCTCGACTCCGCTCACGAGCGACGCCAGCTCGGTGCGCCCCGAGCCGCGCAGGCCCGCGAAGCCCACGATCTCGCCGCGGTGCAGCTCCAGATCGGTCGGGCCCACGGCGCCGCGGCGGCCGATCCCGTGCGCGCGGTAGATCGCCGGGCCGACCGGCTGGCGGCGGTGCTCGCGGCGGTCGGAGCCGATCTGCCGCAGCGCGTCGATGTCCTTGCCGATCATCTTCGCGATCAGCTCGGCGCGGTCCATGGTGTGCGCCGGGTACTCGCCGACGGTGCCGCCGTCGCGGAGCACCGTCAGCCGGTCGCTGAGGGTGAGGACCTGCTCGAGGAAGTGCGAGACGAACAGGATCGCGACGCCCTGGTCGCGCAGCCTCCGCAGCACCGTGAAGAGGCGGGCCACGTCGCTGAGGTCGAGGCTGGAGGTGGGCTCGTCGAGCACGAGCACGCGCGGACGGTCGACCATCGCGCGGCTGATCGCGACCAGCTGGCGGATCGCCGGCGAGAGCGAGCGCAGCGGCAGGTGCGGATCGAGGTCCTCCAGGCCCAGCTCGGCGAGCATCTCGGCCGCGCGGTGGTGGGTGCGCGACCAGGAGATGCCGAAGCGGCCGCGGACCTCGTGGCCGAGCATCACGTTCTCGCCGATGCTGAGGTTGTCGGTGAGGCGCTCGTCCTGGAACACGGCCGTGATGCCCGCTGCCTTCGCCTCCGCCGGGCCGCTGAAGCGCCGGGCGACGCCGTCGACGAGGATCTCGCCCGCGTCGGGCTGGTGGATGCCGGTGAGCGTCTTGATCAGCGTGGACTTGCCCGCGCCGTTCTCGCCCATCAGCCCGTGGATCTCGCCCGGCACCAGCCGCAGGTTCCCGTCCTTCAGAGCGGGTCCGGAGGCGAAGGAGACGCGGATGCCGGTCATCTCGACGACGGGTGCCGCGGAGCTCCGGGTCGTCCTCGATGAGATCGCCACGTGCCGTCCTCGGTTCGTGTGCGGCGCGCCGTCAGGGTCCGGCGTGCCAGGGGCTGCCGCCGATGATACGCGAGCGCATGCGGCGGGACGGGAACAGGAGGGTCACGATCGGGGAGCGGCCGTGGAGGAGCGGATCACCAGCTCCGTGGGGATCCGGGTGCGCTGCGGGATCTCCTGGCCGCGGATCCTCGCGTGGATCACCTCGGCGACCGTCGTCCCGAGCTTGTCGAAGTCCTGGCGGACCGTCGTCAGCGGCGGGAGGAAGTGGCGGGCGGTGGGCAGGTCGTCGAAGCCGACGATGCTCATGTCCTCGGGCACGCGGATCCCGCGCTCGACGAGGCCGTGGATCACTCCGAGCGCCATCTCGTCGTTCGCGACGACCATCGCGGTGAAGTCGGGCACCGACTGCAGGCTCGCGGCGAAGTCGTACCCGGAGTCCGGGGTCCAGTCGCCGATGACGATGGGGCGCTCGTGCATCCCCCACGACTTCGCGCGGCTGTGGAAGGCGCGCTCGCGGGCGCGCGCGTCGAGCCAGTCGAGGGGGCCGGAGAGGTGCAGCACGTCGCGGTGGCCGAGGTTGCCCAGGTGGTCGACGGCCTGGAACATGCCGGCCTGCTGGTCGACCGAGACGGTGAGGAAGCTCGGATCCTTGTCGCTCTTCACCACGAGCGTCGGCACGCCGATCTCGACGGTGCGGAGGGTCGCCACGGAGGAGGAGCGCGGCGCGATCACGCAGAGCGCGTCGATCCCGAGGCCCATCAGGTGGGCGATCGCGTCGGTGGGGGTCATCTCGAGGTCCGGCCGCAGCGCGACGGAGGTGATCGAGTACCCCTTCTCGCGGGCGGCGCGCTCGATCGCGCGGAGGGTGCTCGACGGCCCGTACTCGGCGCCGCTCTCGATCATCACGCCGATGCGGTCGGTGCGCTGCGTGACGAGGGAGCGGGCGGCGATGTTCGGCCGGTAGTTGAGCTCGTCGACCGCTTCGAGGACCTTCTGGCGGGTCGACTCCTTGATGTTGGGGTGCCCGCTGAGCACGCGCGACACGGTCATGTGCGAGACGCCCGCGACCGCCGCGACATGGCGGAGGTTCGGCCGATCGGCCATGAGAGGACCTCCTCCGCTCCCCGGGCGGGTGAGCCGCGCCACCCCGGCGCGGACGAGGCTCAGAGGGCTCGGCTGCCGGGGGTGGCACCAGCATAGTCAGGCGGGGCCGACCTCCCGGTGGGCGCCTCCTGAGCGGGCGGGCACCGTCCGTTCCGCTGCGGGATCCGCCGTGGCGCGGGGCGGGCGGGACCGTCCCGGTCGCGTCGCTCTCACTGCGGTCCTCGATGATCGAGGGGGCTCCGGCGCCCCTGCCGCCGGGGAGCTCCGTGAAGCGGAGGACATGCGGTTCCCTGCTGCGCTCGATGTCGCGGAGGCACGAATCGACTGTCGACTCCGCGTTCGGAGACTCGGAGTAGAAGCTCTTCTCGAGAGAGCACTCGTACGGGCCGTGCTCATGAGCGATGACATGAGCCGTACGGCTGCGGAGAAGGATCTCGGCACGGGCCAGTCGAGCACGCAGGCTCTGCCGCAGCGCTTCATCTGCGTCGCAGACCGCTCGGACGTCCTCGAACGAGACTCCGTCCGCGAACGAGTCGTCCCCGTCGTGCGGAGCCCGCTGGAAGTAGCGGGCGTACCCGGAGAAGCGGTAGTGGTTCTGCGCGGCCAGGTAGCTCGTGCAGGCCTCCCCGTCGGCGATGCCGAGCCCGCGGTCACGGAGGAGCTGGACCTGCTGCTTCCACGACAGGCTCGGTTTCCGTGCCATCGCAGTACCTCGGTGCCGAAGAAAAAGGCCCCTCCCATGTGAGCATCGCGGAGAGGCTTGGGAGGGGGTCGATCGGATCGAATCTACCAGGCGTCCCTCAGCCGTGGTCCCTGCGGCGCCACCCGACCAGCCGGTGGCACGAGTGCTGATCGGACCATCGCCGCAGGACGGAGAGGGCCGACCGCCGCTGCGCCGAACGCCGCGGCGCCGAATGCTGCGGGTCTTCGAAGGCGCGGGGCGGGCGAGTACTCTCGGGAGCCTCATGGCACGCGACAACGAACCGACCGTCACCCTCACCGATCCGCTCGAGGAGCGCCTGCGCGCGCAGGTCGCCCGCGAGGGGGAGCGCAACGTCGCTCTGCGATCCGCGGCCCTGCTCACCGGCGGGTACGAGGGCGAGTCCTTCCTCCTCACCGTGGGCGGCGAGCACGCCGACGGGATCCTCAAGGGAGCGCCCTCCCTCTACTGGCCCGAGCTCTGGGGCGCCCGCGCGCTCCTCTACGTCTGGGACGACGACGCCGCCGACGCGGTGACCGCCGGACTCGCGAACCCCTCCTGGCGCGTCCGCGAGATGTGCGCCCGCGTCTGCGCCGAGCGCGTGCTGGGCGGGCAGAAGAAGCTGTCCCGCCTGACCACCGACGAGCACCCCCGGGTCCGCGCGGCCGGAGCGCGCGCTCTCGTGGCGGCCGCTCTGGCGGGGATCTCCTCCGGTCGCGACGCGAAGGGCGAGTTCGCGGCGAGCGTCGAGGCCGTCCTGACGGGCATGCTCCGCGACCCGGACCGCGACGTCCGCCGCGCCGCGCAGCAGTCGGCCGACGCGCTGCGGGACGCCCGCTCGGCCTGAGCGGACCGCCCGCCGGCGGTCGAGGCGTCGCGAAGGGCCGCCTCCCGGCTCCGATGACGACCGTTCGTGACGCCTCGGAGCCCCGGGGGCTCAGCCGACCAGGTGCGTCGCGCGCTCGAAGGCGCGCTTCAGCTCGTCGCGCTTGCGGGGCTGGCTCATCGCCCGCTGGCCGGGGCTCCACGAGTCGATGACGGTCGGGCCGTCGACCAGGTACGGCTCGATGTTCTTCTTCCAGCCGCTGGTCGGCGCGGTCCCGGCGTTGACGACGACCCGCAGGTCGGGGAGCAGCGGCAGGAGCCGGCGCAGCTCCATCGCGCCCTGCCGCACCTCGTCCGCGTCGGGGGCGCCGTCGAGCTGCCACGGCACGATGTTCCAGACCAGGGTGCGGGCGTGCAGTCCGACCTGGTCGCGGAGGGTCCAGGTCGAGGCGGCGGTCGCGTCGTCGTTGTCGACCGAGACGAAGCCGGAGCCGTCGGGGCCGGTCGACATCGGTCCCGGGGCCTCCAGCACGATGAGCGCACGCGCCTCGACGCCGGCCTCGGCCGGGTCGAAGTCGGGCACCACGGCACCCGGATGCCTGCGCATGCGC
This sequence comes from Rathayibacter sp. AY1C2, assembly GCF_002931195.1. Lineage (NCBI taxonomy): Bacteria > Bacillati > Actinomycetota > Actinomycetes > Micrococcales > Microbacteriaceae > Rathayibacter > Rathayibacter sp. AY1C2. The sequence goes on from NZ_PSWG01000024.1 coordinate 34,889, forward strand.
CGGGCGAGGAGCTCCTCGCGGAACGCCCGGAGGGGCTGCACCGAGGGCTCGTCCTCGAGCAGGGCCCGGCGCTCGTCGAGGGCGGAGCGGTCGCGGAAGCCGTACGGCTCGGTCAGGAACACCCTCCGAGGCTAGTCGCGATCGGCGCCGCCGCGGGAGGCGGGCCTGCGGGCGCCCTCCTGGGTGACCCCTGCAGGGCCTGGCTCGCGCCGCCCCCGGCTCCTACGGTCTGACTGCAGTCGAGAATCTGGACCGGAGGGGGTCACCGTGTCGGACGAGCCGTCAGTGAGCATCGGGGTTCCTTACGTCGAAGGGGGGTCGTCGCCGCAGGTGCTGGACGTGTACAGCAGGTCGGTGTCCCCGGCCGAGGACGCCGCTCGGCCGGCCGTCGTGCTGATCCACGGCGGCGGGTGGTTCCGGGGGGACAAGAGCAAGGAGCGGGCGCTCGCGACGATGCTGGTCGACGCCGGCTACCTCGTGTTCGCGGCGGACTACCGCGAGGCTCCGGACTCGGTCTTCCCGGCCAGCAGGGACGACGTGCTCGCCGCGGAGCAGTGGGCGGTCGCGTCCGAGTGGGCGTTCGACCGGAGCAGGCTGGCGTTCTTCGGCGGATCGGCGGGCGGGAACCTGGTGGTGGAGGCCGCGATCGCCACCGGCCGGCCCGCCGTCAGCTGGTCGGGGATGTTCGACCTCCTCGGCATCGTCGAGGCGACCGACGACCTCCCGGCCACGCCGACGACGCAGGACCTCGACGCCATGAAGAGCGCCGACATCAACCAGACCGGCCGGAACGACGCCTTCCTGCGCTGGACGATCCTCAACGAGGTCGGGGGCGACCGCGGGCTGCTCACCGCCGCCTCCACGACGCGCCACGCCTCCCCGGACGGCGGGCCGGTGTTCCTGGCCAACTCGCTCGACGAGTTCGTCCCCGTGAGCGACGCGCAGGCCATGCAGGCGGCGCTCTCCGCGGTCGGAGTCGCCAGCACGCTGCAGCTGATCCCGGGCACCCGTCACGCCGAGGGCTACACGGAGGTGGCCATCGGCCCCTCGCTCGCCTTCCTCCGCGACGCCCTCCCGCCGGCCCGCGCATGACGACGACGGAGTTCGCCGGAGTCGGCAACGTCTTCTACTTCGTCGACGACCTCGACGCCGCTGTCGCCTGGTACTCGGCGCGGCTCGGGCGCGAGCCCGTCGTCCGCGGCGGGGCGCTCGTGGCCTACGATCTGGACGGCACCCGCCTGACGCTGCACGAGCGGGACGAGCTGAACCGGCCCGGACCCGACGGCACGAGCCCGTACTGGACGGTCCCCGACGTCGACGCCGTCGTCGCCGACTGGACGGCGAACGGCGCCGTCGCCCACCGCGGTCCGAAGACGGTGTTCACGGGGGAGCGGCTGTGCCAGCTGCTGGACCCGTTCGGCAACCTCTTCTCGGTGCGGCAGGCCGTGCCCCGTGACTGAGGACGTCGCTCCGGCTCCCGCTCCCGCCGCCCCCGCGCAGACGTCCGCGCCGGCGCAGCCGTCGGCCTGGGCGCCCATGGCGATCACCGCCTTCCGCGTGCTGTGGTTCGCCCAGCTGGGCAGCAACATCGGCACCTGGATGCAGACCGTCGGAGCCCAGTGGTACCTGGTCGAGGCGGCCGCGGGCGCGGCGGTCGTCGCGCTCGTGCAGACGGCGAGCCTGGCGCCCTCGATCCTCGTCGCCCTCCCCGCGGGCGTGCTGGCCGACTCGCTCGACCGGCGGCGGCTGCTCATCTGGGGGTCATCGGCCAGCGCGCTGCTGGCGGCCGCTCTGACGGTCGTGGCGGCGGTCGGCGCGCTGACGCCGTGGACGATCCTGGCCTTCACCTTCCTCCTCGGCATCACCTCCACCCTGACCTCGCCGGCCTGGCAGGCGATCCAGCCGGAGCTCGTGCCCCGGAACCTGATCGCGGCGTCGTCGGCCCTCGGCGGGGTGACGGTGAACGGCGCCCGCGCGGTCGGCCCGGCCCTGGCGGGAGTCGTCCTCTCGGCGTTCGGCGCTCCGGTGGTCTTCGGCATCAACGCCCTGAGCTTCATCGGCGCCGTGCTCGCCCTGCTCTGGTGGAAGCGGCCGGCGCAGACCGGCCTCGACGACCGCGAGCAGTTCGGCGCCGCGCTGAAGGGAGGGATCCGATACGTCGCCTCCGCCCACCTCGTCCGCCGGATCCTCCTCCGCTCCGCGCTCTTCGCCCTGCCCGCCAGTGCGCTCTGGGCGCTGCTGCCGCTCACCGCGAAGCGCCTCCAACTCGACTCCAGCGGCTACGGCTTCCTCCTCGGGGCCCTCGGTGCCGGTGCCGTGCTCGGCGTCTTCGCCCTGCCGCTCGCCCGCCGGAAGCTCTCGGACGACGTCGTGATCGGGGCGAGCGCCGTGCTGTTCGCGGCGGGGACGCTCGCGGCGGCCTTCCTGCCCCTCGTCCCGGCGCTGCTGCTGCTGGTCCTCGCGGGGCTGGCCTGGATCGGCACCCTCACCGTGCTGAACGCGGCACTGCAGCTCACACTGCCGCAGTGGGTGCGGTCCCGCGGAGCCTCGATCTACATCCTGGTCTTCATGGGGACCATGGCGGTCGGGTCGATCGGCTGGGGCCTGGCCGCGCAGGTGCTCGGCACCGCGCCCGCGTACGCCGCGGCGGCCGCTCTGCTCCTCCTCGTGGCGGCCAGCGTACGGGTGCTGCCCCTGCTGCCGGGGACGGGCACCGTCGACCGCAGCATCTCGATGTCGTGGCCCACGCCCACGCTGGTGTTCGAGCCGGAGCCGACGGACGGGCCGGTGATGGTGCAGATCTCGTGGACGGTCCGCCCCGACTCCCTCGCGGACTTCCGATCGGCCATGCGGCTGCTGGAGAGCTCCCGCCGCCGGACCGGCGCCTCGCGGTGGGCGCTCTACCGGAGCGGGGAGGAGGCCGACGTGCAGCTGGAGACGTTCATGGTGCCCTCGTGGGGCGAGTTCCGGCGGCAGGAGACCCAGCGGCTGACCGGCCGCGACCGCGAGATCCGCGCGGCGGCGCTGACCCACGCCGACGGCGATCCTGTCGAGCGGCACTTCTTCCCGAGCGCGACGCCCTCCTCCTGAGAGAGGGAGCGGCGGCGAGCCGTCCCCGTGATCGACGAGACGGCCGGCGTGCGAGCGGTGTCTCGGCGGATGTCTCGCCCCGCGTCCCGGGCGCGAGGGCGGAGGTGCGCTGCGGTCAGCCGCCGACGGTGGAGCCGAAGCCGGACTTGCCGGAGGAGCCGAAGCCGCCGGAGAGGGTCGCCTTCGAGCCGACGGTCGAGCCGGCCGGCGCACGCTGCACGACGTCGGGCTGGGTCGCTCCGCGGGCCGCGAAGCCGCCGGACGCGACGGGCGCCCAGCTGGTCGCCCGCGTCGAGTTCCAGCGCGAGGACGCGAAGATCAGCGGGCCGAGCCAGAAGCCGCCGGCGTAGTGCCCGCGGTACTCGTCGGTCGCCTCGCACAGCTGCTCGGGGTCGTCGCCGACCTCCTCGCCCTGCGCCTGGAGCTGGGCGATCTGCTCCCGCACGTCGGCGAGGCAGTCCTCGCGGCTCGCGTAGACGGGGCGCTCGGCGTTCTCGGGGATGACGTAGTCCTGGCCGTCGGCTCCCGTGGCGACGACGCCGTCGGTCGAGGGGCCGCCGTTCGCGAGGGCGACGGCGAGGCCCACCGCGCCGACCGCCACCGCGCCGCCGATGAGCAGGCCGCGGCGGTTCTTCGCGATGCCGCTGATGCCGACGCTCCGGGAGCGGTGGGGAGCGGTGCGGGTGGAGCCGTCGCCTCGGCCGGTGCCGCCGCTCGTTCCGCCGCTCGGCGTGCCGGAGCCCGCCGCGGGCTCGCGGCTGCCCCAGTCGTTCCCGGAGCTCGGCGTCCCGGAATCGCCGGGGGTGCGGTCGTCGTCCGTCATCGGGTCTCCTCGTCCTGCGGGCGGGCCGCGCGGGTGTCCTGCGGCCGGTCGTGCTCGGGGGCGCCGTACTCGGGCGCGGGGGTGCCGGGCGCGGGAGCGCCGTAGGCGGGGGTGGTGGCGTGCCCGGGGCGGGAGGCGGCCGACGCGGCGTCCGCGGCCCCGTCGCTCCGTCCGCCCTCGATGTAGTGGGGGACGAACTCCGCCAGGTCGCCGGTGATCAGGCCGCTCGTCTCGCGCACGTCGATGCCGGCCGGGGTCTCGCCGACGATCCAGCTGCCGATGACGACGGTCTTCCCGTCGACCCGGGCCAGCTCGGCGCGCTCCTGGTGGATGAAGCCCTCGGCGCCGTAGCTCCCGCCGTTCTCGGCGACGACCGAGCCGTCGGCGTCGAGGACCGTCACGTTGGCGCCCTCCCGGCCCAGGCGCGGCTTGCGCACCTGGGCGGTGCCGGGCAGCGGATGCACGGAGGCGGGCAGCAGGTTCGGGTGGCCGCGGAACATCTCCCACAGCACCACCAGCAGCTGCTTGTTGCTGAGCAGGAGCTTCCACGCCGGCTCGACCCAGCGGGTGCGCTCGCGCCGGTCGAGGAGGAGGCCGCCGAACTGCTCGCCGAGCATCCATTCCCACGGGTACAGCTTGAAGACGTGGCGGATCGGCTCGCCGTCGCCGTCGAGGAAGCCGGCGCCGTCGAGCTCGTAGCGGATGTCCTCGACGAAGATCAGCTTGGGGTCGAAGCCGGCCTGCGCCGCGGTCTCGGCCATGTAGGCGACGGTGTCGGCGTCCTCGACGATCAGCTCGCCGTCTCCGGAGTCGTGCAGCGACGCGAGGTGCAGCCGGGCGCCCTCGTCGAGGCTCCAGCGCTCGAGGCGGAGGTGGCGCCACTGCTCGACGAGCTGCTCGTGCAGGCTGTTGAACTGGTCGGCGTCGGGCCCCTTCGTCTCGACGAGCCACTGCCACTGGGCCGCGGCGGTCTCGACCAGCGAGGTCGGGGTGTCGGCGTTGAACTCGAGCAGCTTCACTGCGCCCGCGCCGTCGTAGGCGAGGTCGAAGCGGCCGTAGACCGTGGGGTCGTCCTCGTCCCACGAGGTGCGCACCAGGTCGTGGAAGCGGGGCGGGATGCCGAACTCGGCGAAGCGGCCCTTCCGCACCACGAGCTCGCACGCCTCCATGCAGAGGTCGAAGAGCTCCGAGGTCGTGCGCTCGAGCAGGTCGATCTCGGCGGGCTCGAAGGAGTAGGCCGCGGACTCGTTCCAGTAGGGGCGGCCGCCCTCGGAGGGGAGGTCGTAGAAGCTGAAGCCGATCTCGTCGCAGCGGGCTCGCCAGTCCGGTCGCGGAGTGAGGGTGTGTCTGCGCATGATGTCCGGCAAGTGTAGGTCGGGCGTCCGCGTGAGGGCAGGGGGTGGCGCCGTCCTCCGCGCTAGCCTCGACGGGAGCGAAAGGCCGTGCCATGACCGCACCCCTCCCGCTCGCGGGCGTCCGCGTCCTCGAGCTCGGCAACTTCATCGCGGCGCCCACCGCGGGCCGGCTGCTCGCCGACTTCGGCGCCGAGGTGATCAAGGTGGAGCGGCCCGGCACCGGGGACGAGCTGCGCCGCTGGCGGCTGCACGAGGGGTCCGAGACCTCGCTCCTCTTCCACACGATCAACCGCAACAAGCGCTCGATCGCGCTCGACCTGCGCACGGACGAGGGGCGCGACGCCGTCCGCCGCCTGGTCGCCGAGTGCGACGTGGTGCTCGAGAACTTCCGGCCCGGCACGCTCGAGCGCTGGGGGATCGGGCCGGACGTGCTCGACGAGGCCCGGCCCGGCATCGTGATCGGCCGCATCTCCGCGTTCGGGCAGACCGGCCCGCTGTCGGCCCGGCCCGGGTTCGCCGCGGTCGCGGAGGCGATGGGCGGGTTCCGCGAGCTGGTCGGCGACCCGGACCGGCCGCCCGTGCGCGTCGGCGTCTCGATCGGCGACTCGATCGCCGGGCTGTACGCGGGCTACGGAGTGATGATGGCGCTGTTCCAGCGCGAGACCCGCCGCTCCGCGGGGCTGGATCCGGCACCGCTGGCGGAGCGGGTCGTCGACGTGGCGCTGCACGAGGCGATGTTCTCGATGACGGAGTCGCTGCTCCCCGACTTCCAGGCGCACGGCATCGTCCGGGAGCGCGTCGGCGGGCGGATGGAGGGCATCGCCCCGACCAACGCCTACACCTGCGCCGACGGGGCGAGCATCGTGATAGCGGGGAACGCGGACGCGATCTTCCAGCGACTGATGGCGGTGATCGGCCGCGCCGACCTGGGCGAGGACCCGGCGCTCGCCTCGAACGAGCAGCGCTGGGCCCGGCGCGACGAGCTGGACGCCGCGATCGGCGCGTGGACGGCGGGCCGCACCGCCGCCGAGGCGCTCGCGGTCCTCGACGACGAGGGCGTCCCCTCCGGCCCGATCTACACGGCCGCTGACATCAGCGCGAGCGAGCAGTACGCGGCGCGCGACATGATCCAGGCCTTCGACGTCGAGGACGCCGGCGGCACCCTGCGCGGCGTGGGCTTCCCGGGGATCGTGCCGGTGCTCGGCGGCCGCTCCCTCCCCATCCGCTCGCTCGCGCCCGACCTGGGCCAGGACACCGAGGAGGTGCTGGGGATGCTCCGGCGCACCGGTCCCGCTGCTCCCTCCGCCGACGGGGCCGCTGCCGCTCCCTCCGCCGCCGCTGCCGAGGAGGCCGGCCGGTGACCGCGCTCGCCTCCGCGCGCCTGCGAGACGTCACCCTCCGCGACGGCCTGCAGCTCACCGGCAAGCTCCTGACGACCGAGCGCAAGGTCGACCTCGCGCGCACGCTGCTCGCCGCGGGAGTGCCCGAGCTCGAGATCGGCTCGCTCGCGCGCGGCGACCTCGTCCCTCCGATGGCCGACACCCTCGACGTGATCGCCGCGCTCACTCCCGAGGAGCTGGAGCGGTGCTGGGTGTGGGTCGCGACTCCGCGCCACGTCGAGCGTGCGGCCGCCGCGGGGGCGCGCCGCTTCCAGTACTGCTTCTCGGCGTCCGACTCGCACAACCTCGCCAACGTCGGCAGGCCGACCGAGGCGAGCCTGGCCGCGATGCCGGAGGCGGTCGCGCTCGCCGAGAGCGTCGGCGGGCGGATCCAGCTGTGCATCGCCACCTCGTTCACCTGCCCGTTCGAGGGCCCGGTCGACCCGGAGCGCGTGCTCGCGATCGCGCGTGACCCGCGAGCGGCGGGAGCGGCCGACGCGGTCGTCTGCGACACGCTCGGTCAGGCGCACGCCGGCCAGGTGGCGTCGCTCGTCTCGCGCGTGGCCGCGGAGACCCCGCCCCGCGAGATCGTGTTCCACGGCCACGACACCTGGGGCTCGGGCGTCGCGAACGCGATCGCCGCCGTGCAGGCCGGGGCCGCGGTGGTCGACGGCGCGCTCGGCGGCCTCGGCGGCTGCCCCTTCGCACCGGGCGCCAGCGGCAACACGGCGACCGAGGACCTCCTGTTCGCCCTGCGCCCCGACTGGTTCACGCCCGGCGCGCTCGCGGTCCTCGTCGGCGAGTCGGAGGCGCTGCTCGCCGAGCTCGGCGAGCCCGGCCGCTCGAAGGCCGCGCAGGGCGCCCGCTCGAACGCCCCCGCCTTCCCCTGGGCGCTCTGAGCGGATCGTCCCCCGCTCGTCGGTCCGAAGCGTCACGAACGGCCGCCTCCCGCCGCGGAGGACGACCGTTCGCGACGCCTCGACAGCGTCGTGCGGGTCAGCGCGCGAGCAGCGCGCCGAGGCGTGTGCGCTCGGCGCGGAGGACGTCGACCAGGAGGGACCCCTCTGGCGCGGCGAGCCAGCGCTCCAGGGCGAGGTCGAAGAGGGCGGAGGCCGCGAGGGCGGCGAGGGCCGCGTCCCCCGGCGCGACTCCGGCGTCGACGAGGGCGGCGCGCATGCTCTCGGCGAGGGCGGCCGACTTCAGGAGCTCGCGCTCGCGCAGCTGCGGCTCGGAGCGCACGACGGCGCGGCGGGCGGCGATCGGAGCGCGCCAGGTCTGGAGGTCGCCCGAGGCGGCTGCCTCGAGGCCGTGCATCACGAGGTCCATCGGCGCGAGGCCGGCGGGGGCGCCGGCGAGCAGGCGGCCGACGATCTCGGGGAACTCGCGCTCGCGGAGGAAGAGGACGTCGCGCTTGTCGGCGAAGTGGCGGAAGAAGGTGCGGGTGGTGAGCCCGGCGCGCTCCGCGATCGCGGGGACGGTGGTGCCCGCGTAGCCGTGCTCGGCGAAGAGCTCCATCGCCGCCTGCTCGAGGCGGAGGGCGGCGTCGGGAGCCCAGCGTGACATCCGCCCAGGATAGCTGACGACACGACGTGTCATCAGGAGTAGGGTGACGACACGTCCTGCCATCACTTCCGACTGGAGCCGCCCGTGCCCGAGAACGCCGCCGCCCTGCTGACCGCCCCGCGGGCCGACCTCGTCGTCCGCCCCGCTCCGATGCCCGTCCCCGGTCCGGGGGAGGTCCTGCTGCGCAACCGCGCCCTGGCCGTGAACCCGGTCGACGAGATGAAGCAGTGGACGGGCGATCTGATGTTCCGGTGGGTGCCGTACCCGGCGGTGCTCGGGGAGGACGTGGCGGGAGTGGTCGAGGCGGTCGGCCCTGGAGTGACGCGCTTCGCCGTCGGCGACCGGGTCGTCGCGTACGCGGTCGGGATGGAGCGCGGGCGGCGGAACCGCGACGAGGGCGCGTTCCAGGAGTACACGGTCGTGCGCGAGGACCTGGCGGCGCCGATCCCCGACCGGCTGGGCTTCGAGGAGGCGGCGGTGCTGCCGCTCGCGGTCTCGACGGCGGCGACGGCGCTGTTCCAGCGGGACCACCTCGCCCTGCCGCACCCGAGCGCCCCGGTCCGGCCGACGGGCAGGACGGTCGTGGTCTGGGGCGGGACGACGAGCGTGGGGAGCAACGCGATCCAGCTCGCTGTCGCCTCCGGGCACCGCGTGGCGACGACCGCGTCCCCCCGCAACCACGATCGGATGCGCGAGCTGGGCGCCGAGATCGTCCTCGACTACCGCAGCCCCACCGTCGTCGCCGACCTGGTGGCGGCGCTCGCGGGCCACGAGGTCGCGGGGGTGCTCGCGATCGGGACGGGCTCCGGTGCCCCGTCGGTGGCGGTGGCCGCGGGCACCGGAGCGCGACGCGTCGCCCTGGCCAGCCCCTCCGTCTCGTTCGGCTCGCTCCCGCGTCGGCGCGGTGTCAGCGCCGCCTTCGTACGGACGATGCTGCGCGTGGTCAGCGGCACCGCGGCGCTGCAGATCGCGGCCCGGCGCCGCGGCATCCGCGCCCGCTTCGTCTGGGGCGGCTCGCTGATGACGAACGAGGTGGGGCCGATGCTGTGGCGCGACCACCTGCCGGGGGCGCTCGCCGAGGGCCGTCACGTCTGCGCCCCGGCGCCCGAGGTGGTGGGTGAGGGGCTCGCCGCGCTGCAGCCCGCCCTCGACCGGCTGCACGAGGGTGTGTCGGCGGTGAAGCTGGTCGTCCGCCTCTGAGGGGCGGGTCGCCGCCGCCTGCCCCGCCGTGCCGCGGACCGGCCGCTCCGCCCGCAGCCGCTCCGCCCGAGCCGTGCCGCCGAGTGGCCGCAGCGCCGGAGCCTCGGTATCGTGGCGCGCTCCGACGCGACCCGAGGAGATCCCGTGATCCGCCGCACCGCCCCCGGAGCCGCCGCGCTCCTCCTGCTCGCCCTGACCGGCTGCTCCGCCGGGTCGTCGCCCGCGGCGTCCCCGTCCGCCACTCCGGAGCCCGTCGGCGGCCTCGGGGTCGCCGTCTCGGCGCTCTGCGAGCCCGGCTCCGATCCGCAGTGCGTCCCGGTCGGCGGGCAGGACGTCCTCGTCGATCCCGAGGACTTCACCCGCGCGGGCGTCGCCGCGGTCGAGGCCGATCCGAGCACGGGAGTCGTCGACGTCCGGTTCGACGAGGCGGGCGCCGCCCTCCTGCGCCGCGGCTCGCAGGCGGCCATCGACGAGGGGGCCGACGCCCGGCTCCTCCTCCGCGTGGGCGACCGGGTCGAGTCGGCGCTCTCCGTGATGCAGCCGATCGAGGGCGACACCGTGCAGATCGTTCCCGCGGAGGGCGACGCGCAGGGGCTGGTCGACCGGATCCTCGCCGGCTGACGCCCGCCTAGGATCGGCGCATGGCGAAGGGTTTCCGCACGGAGCGCACGCAGGCGCTCCTCCTCGCGCAGCCCTGGGCGCTCTCGCTGGTGAGCGCCGTCTTCGTGGCGGGGATGCTCTGGCTGGCGGCGGACGCGGGCTGGGATCTCGGCGCGGTCGTCGGCGGCGGACGCCGGCACGCGCCGCTGTGGCTGGTGCTCCTGCTCGGCCTGCCGCTGTTCGGCGCCGGAGTGGTGCTCGGCGCGGTCCGGCAGGTGCGGCTCCTGCGGCGGCCGGCGGCGCCGCCCGTCCCGAGTCCGGAGGCGGAGCGGCTGCGGCGCGAGGGCCCGGGCTGGCTCAGCCGGCGCGAGGACGAGCGAGCGGCGCAGGGCGGGACCGGGAGCGCGCAGGGCGGCACCGGCGGCATACCGGACGTGATCGGCAGCGCTCCCGACGGCACGGACGACCCGCGCGACGAGGCCCGCTGACCGCGCCTCAGAGGTGCAGCATCCCCCAGTCGATGATCACGGCCAGCGCCGTGTAGGCCGCGGCCACTGCTCCGACCGCCTTGCCCGCGCGGTCGAGGTCGGCCTGCGGGTCCGGACCGGCGTCGGCGACGACCCGGAGCAGCGCTCCGACCAGCGCGATCAGCGTGATCGCCAGGATCCAGACCTTGAGCGACGCGTGCGGATCGACATGCGCGAGCGTCAGCGCGACGACCGGCACCGCCACCACGAGCACCGACGCCAGCACCAGGAGGCAGCCGCGCCGGGTGAGGCCGGTCGGCCCGAAGGAGCCGCCGCGCATCCAGGCGCGCACGCGCTGCCTCCGCGACGCGGGCGGACCGCCGGCGGAGTCCGCGTCGGTCGAGGGCCCCCAGTCCTGCGCGGTCGTCATCGCGCGGTGCCGGAGCGGTCGGGAGTCGGGCTGGGCCGCATCGGGTCCTCCAGGAGACGAGGGGGCGCGTCGGACGGTGGTGCCGACCCCTCAGTCTCGGGAGCGCCTCCGGCAGCGGCAAGCGCCTCTTCCGGACATGTCCGGAAGAGGACGCTCAGGCCCGTCCCTGCAGGATCAGATTCCAGTACACCCACGGCAGGACGCGGCGGTCGGCGAGGTAGGTGAGGCGCCGCTCCTTCGCCAGGCCCGTCCAGAAGGGGACGGTCGGCTTCGGGCGGTAGCGGTCGTCGAACTCGGCGAACACCACGCTCGACCGCGAGACCACGAAGGGGCAGACGGAGTAGCCGTTGTACACGCGGGGGAGCGGGCGGCCCTTCTGCGCGGCGACGAGGTTCTTCGCGAGCGTGGTGGTCTGCTGGCGCAGCGCTCCTCCGGACTTCGAGTTGACCGTGGCCGCCGCGTCGCCGAGCGCCCATACGTCGGGGAACCGCGGGTGCCGCAGGGTCAGCGGGTCGACCTCGACGAAGCCGCCCTCGTCGCCCTCGGCGGCCAGTCCGGTGCCGGCCAGCCAGTCGGGGGCCGACTGCGGGGGCACGGCGTGCAGCACGTCGTACGACAGCGTCTCGCGCGGGCCGTCGGTCGAGCGCCGCGCGCGGTCGGGGCCGGGGAGGGCGGTCGCGCGCTCGTCGACGGCGAGGACGACCCTCCGCTCGGCCGCGTCGACCTCGACCAGCTCGCGGCCGTAGCGGACCTCGATCCCGTACTCCGCCACCTTCCGCTCGAGCTCGGAGTCGATCAGCGGCATCCCGAACAGGGTGGGGGTCGGCACGACGAGCACGACGCGGATGCGGTCGAGGACGCCGGTCGCGCGCCAGTAGTCGCAGGCGAGGTACATCGGCTTCTGCGAGGCGCCGGAGCAGGTGCCGGGGCCGCCGGGCTGCGTGAAGACGACGGTGCCGGAGCGGACCTCGCGGAGCACCTGCGACGCCTTGCGGGCGTACTCGTACTCGTAGTTGGACACTCCGAACGGCGAGTCCATCGCCTCCTGGAGCCCGGGGACCGCGGCCCAGTCCTTCTGGATCCCGGGGCAGACGACGAGCTGCCCGTAGCCGACGGTGCGGCCGGAGAGGAGGGTGACCGTGTGCGCGACCGGGTCGATCGTCTCGACGCGGTCCTGGATCCAGACGACCCCCTTCGGCGTCACCGAGCCCTGAGGCCGGGTCGCCGCGGAGGCGGGTGCGGTGCCGCCCGCGACGTGGGAGAGCATCGGCTGGTAGACGTGGGTCGACCGGGGCTCGATCACCGCGACGTCGTCCACTCCGGAGCGCCGCAGCCGTCCCGCGGTCGAGAGTCCGGCGTTGCCGCCGCCGATGATGAGGACGTCGTGGCGGGCCGCGCCGGGATCGGTCATGGCCTCACCCTAGGGGCGCGCCGGGGCGAGCGGACGGGCTTGCGCAGACCCGCGGAAGGGGGGTGCGCTCGGAGTGCCCCGGGACGGTGATCCCGCACGGCCGCCCGGCTCGCGTCAGGCCGCCTCGAGCGCCTGGATCGCGGTCCTCGCGGTCGCGCAGGGGTAGGAGTCGTACCCGTCGTGGGCGTCGAAGGCGCGGCACTCGGCGCAGCGGAGCCGCACTCCGGCGCCGCCCTCGAGGACGCGCTCGGGGCGGTGCCCGTGCAGGATGACGGCGAGGCTCGCGACGAGGGGGTCGCTGCTCACCAGCGCGCTCCGCAGCGCCTCCGACCGGCGGCGGAGGTAGTCGTCCGCCACGGCGTCGATCGACTGCTCGGGGAGGTCCGGCTCGGGCCAGGAGGCGGGCCGCTCGACGGGCAGGTCGAGCTCGTCGAAGCCCATCGACCAGTCCGGGAAGCGGCGCTGCTCGTGCACGCTGGTCCAGACGGTGACCACTCCCTCGTGCCGCGGGTCGGCGAGGATCCGCGCGTAGAGCGAGCGCACGTCGGACTCCTCGCCCTCGAGCAGCTGCATCACGCGGCGGCCGCGGAAGACGAGCATCCCCGAGACGCCGTGCTCGACGTTGTTGCGGCGGCTCGTCTCGAGCAGCCGGCGGATCTCCCCCGAGCCCAGGTCGCGGTCGAGGGTGCTGACGTAGACGACGGTGAAGACGAGGGAGTCGCGCCGCGGCGAGTGCTCGACGAGGTGGAGCGTCGCGGGGGAGCGGGCGCCGGTCTCGGGGTCCATCAGGGCCGCGACCTCCGGGAACTCGAGCCAGATCAGGTCCTCCGGAGCGCTCGGCTCCACGGCGGTGACCGCCGGGACCGCGTCCAGCCACTGCGTCCGCTGGCGGAGGTCGGCGGCGACCGCCTTCTCGTCGAGCCCGGGCAGGAGGCCTGCGGCGCCGGAGACGAAGAGGCTCGTCGCGGAGTTGAGCAGCAGCGTCACGACCGTCGCGTGGCCGTCGCCGCCGAGCACGGGGAGCTCGACACTGTCGGTGCGGCCGTGGGCGGCGAGCCCGGAGGCGTAGGAGACGAGTGCGTCGGCGACCGCGTCCCCCACCTGGAAGGTCGCGCCGGCGTACTGGATCTGCTTCACAGCCCTACGATGCGCCTGCGGCGGATCCACGGGTAGGGGTACCGGTGCCGGGTGGAGCGTGCAGGGGTCGCGGCTGCTCCCGCCCGAGGAGCACGGAGCGGCGGGACCGCGCCCAGTCGGCCGTCGAGCGGGCCGGCGTCCCCGTGATCCGCTCGACCTCGTCGGTGAGCACGTCGACGCCGTCCAGGCCGCGGCGGGCGACGACTCCGAACTGCCGGCGGAGCCCCTCCGCCTGCCACGCGGACATGCCGGTGAGGCGCAGGACACCGGCGAACACGCGGCTGGGCAGGTGCAGGTAGCGGACGCGCCGCCCGAGGCCCGCGGCCAGCTCGCGGGCGGCGCCGGGCCCGTCGAGCAGAGCCGGTCCGGTGAGGACGGGCTCGGCGCCGGTGTGCCCTCCCGCCTCGAGGACGTGCGCGGCGACCCGGGCGATGTCGGCGGTGTCGATCCACGGGATGACGCCGCGCCCCATCGTCTGCGGGAGCAGGCCGCGCGAGATCGCGGGCGCCGAGGGCTCGAGGTTCGTCAGGAAGCCCGAGGCGTGGAGGATCGTCGCGGGCAGCCCGGAGGCGCGCACCCGCTCGTCGGTCCGCCAGATCGCGCGGCCCCAGGGGAGCGGCGAGTGCTCGGCCGCGTCGCCGCCGGAGAGCTGCACGAGCGCGCGGACGCCCGCCTCCTGGGCGGCGCGGACGGCGGTGGCGCCGTGCTCGGCCTGGCGCGGGGTGGCGGCGGTGACCAGGAAGAGCTGGTCGGCGCCCCGGAGGGCGGCGGTCAGTGCGGCCCCGTCGCCGAGGTCGGCGATCCGCGCGTCGAGGCCGCGGGCCGCGAGGGCCGCCGCCTGCTCCGGCCGGCGGACGATCGCGCGGACGGGCGCGCCGGCCGCCACGAGCCGCTCGAAGGTCTTTCCGCCGACGTCGCCGGTGACTCCGGTGATCGCGATCACGTCGCTCATGATTCCTCCTCGGTATCAACTAACTGATACTCGAAGACTACGCCGGTACGCTCGGTCCATGTCCTCGGAGTTCTCCCTGACCCGCGACGACGTCGACGCGATCGCCGCCTGGACGGTCATCCGCGCCGCCCGCGACCTGGCGAGGCGGGTCGGCGACGCGCTCGCGCCGGTCGGGCTCAGCCCGGTCGAGTTCGGCGTGCTGGCGCAGCTCTCGGCGGCCGACGGGCTGACGCAGGCCGACCTCGCCCGCGCCGTCGGCGTCCGCCCGCAGAGCATGACCGCCCTGGTCGCCGGGTTGGCGGAGCGGGGCCTGCTCGACCGGGGCGCCGAGCGCGGCCGCGGCCGTCACTCCCGGATCGCCCTGACCCCGGCGGGGCGCGACCTCCTCGAGGCCGCCTACCCGCTCGTCCGGGCGGGCAACGCCTGGTTCGGCGGCGAGGAGCGCGCGGACGCCGTCGCGACCGCGCTGCGCCCGCTGCTCGGCGGGCAGGCGGGCCGGGGGCACGAGGTCCCCTGAGTGGAGCGGGCGAGGTGGCTCGGCGGCGGGAGGGGCGGCTCCTCCTCCGAGCGCTCGTGCACACCCGGCCCCCTCGCGGGTGCCACCGGTACCCTGGTGCGGTGCCCCTGACCCTCCCTCCGCTGAGCCGCGCCCGCGCGCGCGCCGCCGCGGCGTACCCGACCCGGCAGCTGCTGACCAAGCGCGCCTCGGGCACGAATGGATGGCTCAGCTCGTGGGGGACGAACGCGCACGGCGAGATCGCCGGCTGCCCGCCGCCGCGCGGCTGACCCGCGACCGCCCCTCCTCCGGAGCCCGCGGCCGCGTCCCCGCGCACACCCACCCCTCCGGACGGAACCCCTCATGCCGCACCAGCCCCTGCCCGCCGATCAGGCCCCCCACTCGATCTGGCGGGGACTCCGCCAGACCCTCCAGAAGGACACGGTCGGCGGAGCGTTCCTGCTCACCGCGACCCTCCTCGCCCTGATCGTCGCCAACAGCCCCGCGTCCGCGCTCTACAGCGCGGTCCGCGACTTCCGCTTCGGCCCCGAGGCCCTGCACCTCGAGCTGAGCGTCGGGTCGTGGGCGGCCGACGGCCTGCTCGCGATCTTCTTCTTCGTCGTCGGGCTCGAGCTCAAGGAGGAGTTCGTCGCCGGCAAGCTCCGCGACCCGAAGACGGCGCTCGTGCCGATCGTCGCGGCCGTCGGCGGCGTGGCTGTCCCCGCCCTGATCTTCACCGCGGTGAACCTGCCCCGCGGAGGAGCCGCGCTGGACGGCTGGGCGATCCCCGCCGCCACCGACATCGCCTTCGCCGTCGCGGTGATCGCCGTGGTCGGCCGGTTCCTCCCGCCGGCGCTGCGGACGTTCCTCCTCACGCTCGCCGTGGTGGACGACCTCATCGCGATCACGATCATCGCTGTCTTCTACACCGCCGGCATCGACGTGCTGATGCTCCTGCTCGCGCTGGTGCCGCTGGCGGTCTTCGCGGTCTGCGTGCAGCGCGGCGTGCGCGCCTGGTGGGTGCTGATCCCGCTCGGAGTGGCGACGTGGGCGCTCGTGCACGCCTCGGGCATCCACGCCACGGTCGCGGGCGTGCTGCTCGGCTTCACCGTGCCGGTCGTCGCGACGAAGCGCGCCCGGGTGCAGGTGGGGTCGGACGCGGAGGGGCGCCCGGTCTACGACGGCCTCGCCGCGCACTTCGCCGATCGCTGGAGCGTCCTCTCGACCGCGGTCGCGGTGCCGGTCTTCGCGTTCTTCTCGGCCGGAGTGACGGTCGGCGGAGTCGCGGGCCTGGTCGACTCGTTCCAGGACTCGATCGCCGTGGGCATCATCGCGGGCCTCGTGCTCGGCAAGCCGCTCGGCATCGCCGGGAGCACCTTCCTCCTGACCCGGTTCCGCGGCATCGGCCTGGATCCGTCGCTGCGCTGGGTGGACGTGATCGGCATGGCGTTCGCGGCCGGCATCGGATTCACGGTGTCGCTGCTCGTCGGCGAGCTCTCGTTCGGCGCGGGCAGCGAGTCCGACGACCACGTGAAGGTCGGCGTCCTGGCCGGCTCGTTCCTCGCGGCGGTGATCGGAGGCGCGATCCTCTCGGTCCGCAACCGCCACTACCGCCGCCTGCAGGGCTGACGCCCGGCGGGATCTCGCGGCGCCTGCTGCCCGGGCTGCTCGATCAGCACGCGCCTCCTGCTGGTCGAGCAGCCGTCGCAGGCGGCGCATCGAGATCCCGCGCGGCTCAGCCGTGCAGGCCGTGGACGACCGCGTGGCCGCGGCCGCGGGAGATGAGCAGGCGGTTCACCGGGGTCGTGACGACGAAGGCCAGGGCCAGGGCGCCGGCGAGCGAGCCCCAGAAGAGGCCGGACGAGAGGCCCGCGTCCATCGCTCCGGGGATCGCGAGCACCACCGTGTTGTCGACGACCTCCATCACGGCGATCGAGACGGTGTCGGCCGCCAGCGCGATGCCGACGGCGGCGCGCCACGTCACTCCGGAGCGGAGCACCCCCCGCAGCGTGAGCGCGTAGCCGAACACGAACGCGAGGACGATCGAGAGGGCGACCGTCGCCAGGGCGGGCAGACCCAGGGCGGAGCCGATCACCATGCCGAGGACCTCGCCGATCGCGCAGCCGGTCAGGCAGTGCAGGGTCGCGAGGGCGGCGGCGCGCCAGGTGGTCGGGTGGTGGTGGGCGTGGTCGGTCATGGTGTCTCCCCCGGTTCGGTCCACGGGAGTGCAACATACCCCCGGGGGGTATATTCCCGACCCGGCCGTCGGAGTCTCCTCCGGCTCCGCAGGCCCGCGAGCCGTTCGCCCGGGCGCGCTACCCTCGCCCCGTGCTCCTCCGAGCACCGCCCCTCGACACCAGGAGCCCCGATGGCCGCCCCCACCGTCCTCTTCGTCTGCATCCACAACGCCGGCCGCTCGCAGATGGCCGCCGGCTACCTCCGCGCCCTCTCCGGCGGCGCCGTCGAGGTCCGCTCCGGCGGCTCCGAGCCCGGCGACAGCATCAACCCGATCGCGATCGAGGCGATGGCGGAGGAGGGCATCGACATCTCGCAGGCCGTCCCGCAGCTGATGACCACCGAGCAGGTCCAGGCCTCCGACGTCGTGATCACGATGGGCTGCGGCGACGTCTGCCCCGTCTTCCCCGGCAAGCGCTACGAGGACTGGGACCTCGCCGACCCGAAGGGCCGACCGCTCGAGGAGGTCCGCTCGATCCGCGACGACATCAGGGCCCGCGTGCAGGCGCTCGTCGCGGAGCTGCTGCCCGCCTGAGCCGTTCGATCCCGTCCGGCCGCGTCAGCGTTCGGCGGGAGGCGGGAACGTCCGCCCGACCGGAGGCGAGACCGCCGGGAGCGCCGCGCGCGCCCGGTGCAGGAAGACGGCGGTCATGACGACCCGGGCGCGGGCCGGCGACGAGTCGAGCGGGCCGATCAGCTCCTCGATCCGCGCGAGCCGGTCGTAGAGGGTCTGCCGGCCGATGCCGAGCGCGGCCGCCGTCGCCGTCTTGCTCCCCCACAGCGACGCGAAGGCCTCGAGGGTGGCGAGCAGCTCGCCGCGCTGGGCGCGCAGGGGCCCGAGCACCTCCTCGACGAGGTCGTCCGCCTCCGGATCGTCCTGCAGAGAGCTCGCGAACCGCTCCAGGCGGTACTGGCGCGAGTCGACGACTCCGCCTGCGGGCGCCCACTCGAGCGCGCCGCGCACCTCCGCCAGCTCCCGGGGCACCCGCTCCTGCCCGCCGAGCCCGCTTCCGACGCAGAGCAGAGCGTCCGAGTCGAGGGCGGCGCCGAGGCGCAGGAGCTCCGTCCGGCCCTCCTCCATCGCGGCGGCGGTGGCGAACGGCAGCAGCGCCAGCAGCTCGGAGCCGACCACGCAGAGCACCGGGCCGGGATCCGCTCCCGCGCCCGTCAGGAGGCGGAGCAGAGCGCGGAGCCGCCGGTCGTCGTGACCGGTGTCGGCCCGGACGCCGAGGTAGCGCTCCCGGGATCCGGCGCCGAGGCGGCCGAGGAAGGCGTCGATCTGGAGGTCGGCCGCCGGGTCCGCGCGCTCGACGGATGCGATCGCGAAGAGCTGGGCGGTCAGCCGCTCGGTGACCGACGGCGGGCGGTGCCGGAGCACGGCGATCGCGAGGACGTCCGGCGCCCGGTCGAGCGCGACGGCGACGGCGTGGAGGTCGGCGTCGGCGTGGGCCCGCAGATGCAGGGTGCCCAAAAGGGAATCGCCCGCGTGCAGCACGTTCGAGAACGTCCCGGCCGTCGGCTCCGTGTCGACGCCCGGCCCGGGCGAGGCGCGGGCGATCTCGTCGCCCGTGAGCGAGACGAGCGAGGCGGAGGCGCCCGTCGCGGAGGCGACGACCTGCAGGAGCTCGTCGACACCGGCGTCCCCGGAGGCCGCGTCGGCCAGCAGACCGGACACTCTGTCCGCCAGTCGGATGCTCCGGAACTTCTGCTCGGTGAGGTGGGTGTTGATGCTCTCGCAGACCTGCACGAAGGGGACGCGCCGGGGCAGGGCGAGCACGGGGAGGCCGAGCTCGTCGGCCGCCGCGACGATCGGCGGCGGCACCGCGGGCAGGCGCGGCGAGAGCTCGAGAGCGAGGGTGCCGACTCCCGCATCCACCAGAGACCGCACGTACTCGCGGCACTCCGCCGGGTCCTGGTCGGTCGAGAGGAGCGCGCCCTCCATCAGGAGCAGCTCGCCTCCGAGGAGGAGGGGCGCGATGTCGAGCTGCTCGCTCGTGTGGGCCCAGCGGATCACGGCGCGCTCGGCGGCCGCGTGCCCGGCGGCCACCACCGGGAGCATGGCGGCGAGGCGCGGATCCCGCATCGCGTCCGACAGCAGGTAGGCCATACAGAACGTCCTCTCCCGTCATGGCGAATTTACACGCGGACGCGCCGCCCGAAACGGGTCCGCACGAGAGTGGAGCCTCACCGGGCGCCCCGCCCTCCCCTTCATCCCCCTCCCCGAGAGGATCCGCCATGAGCACCGACACCCTGCACGGCACCGCCGACGCCGAGGACGCGCTGAGTCCCCTGCCCGACTCCCGGCGCACCGCCCGGCTCGACGGGCAGTTCTGGATCTGGGCCGGCGCCAACATCGCCCCCATCAACTGGGTGCTCGGCGCCCTCGGCGTGAACATGGGCCTCGGCCTGGCGGACACCGTCACCGTCCTCGTGCTCGGCAACGTCGTCGGGATGGCGGTGTTCGGCTTCTTCGTCCTCCTCGGGCAGCGGACGGGGGCGACCGGGATGCTCGTGGGACGGGCGATCTTCGGCCGGCGCGGCAACTACGTCCCGGCCGCGATCCAGGCCGTGGTCGTGATCGGCTGGTGCGCCATCAACACCTGGATCGTCCTCGACCTGGTCATCGCGCTCCTCGGCTCCGTCGGCGTCGTCGACCCGGAGCAGGCGAACGTCGGCTGGAAGATCGCGGTGGCGGCGGTGATCATGGCGGTGCAGGTCGCGATCTCCTTCCTCGGCTACCGCGCGATCGCCGCCTTCGAGCGCTGGACCGTGCCGCCGACCCTCCTGGTGCTGGCGATCATGTCGGTCGTCGCCTGGTTCTTCCTCGACATCGACTGGTCCTACGCCGGCCCCGCGGAGGGCGCGCTCACCGGAGGCGACCGCATCGCGGCCATGTCCATCGTGATGACCGCCATCGGCATCGGCTGGGGCCTCACCTGGCTCGCCTACGCCGGCGACTACTCCCGCTTCGTCGGACCCCGCTCCTCGAAGCGGGGGCTCTACCTCGCCAGCGTCCTCGGCCAGTTCATCCCGGTGGTCTGGCTCGGCGTCCTCGGCGCGACCCTCGCGACGAAGAACGGCTCCGTGGATCCCGGGGAGCTGATCGTCGAGAACTTCGGCGCCCTCGCGATCCCCGTGCTGCTCCTGGTGGTGCACGGTCCGATCGCGACCAACGTCCTCAACATCTACTCGTTCGGCATGGCGACCCAGGCCCTCGACATCCGGCTCGGGCGCCGCGCGCTCAGCCTCATCGTCGGCGTGCTGGCCTTCGCGGCCGCGGTGTTCTTCGTCTTCCAGGACGACCTCGCCACCACGCTCGACGCGTGGCTGGTCGGCCTCGTCGGCTGGGTCGCCCCCTGGGGTGCGATCGTGCTGGTGCACTACACCGTGTTCGAGCCGCGCGTCCGCTCCTTCGGGCACCTGTTCGCCCCGGTCGGCTCGCCGCTGCTGCCGGACGTCCGCTGGCGGGCGCTGCTCTCCTTCGCGATCGGCGCGACCCTGACCTGGCTGTTCATGAACGGCTCGGTGCCCGCCCTGCAGGGTCCGGCCGCGACCGCCCTCGGCGGCGTCGACGTCTCGTGGCTCGCGGGCGGAGTCTCGGCCGGCATCGCCTACCTCCTGCTCGGCCGGGACGCTCCCGCCTGGGTCGAGCGCCGGGAGTCGGCCGCGCCGGTCGCCGCGGAGCCCGAGCCCGTCCGCGGCTGAGCCCGAGCCCCTCCGCGGGCCGGCCCCCTCGCGAGCCGGCCCGCCCCGTCCCACCCC
>NZ_PSWG01000025.1:0-53978 GCF_002931195.1 Rathayibacter sp. AY1C2
CTCGGGGCCGGGGCTGTCCGGGCCGGGGCTGTCGGGGCCGGCGGCTCCGGGATCCGTCCCGATCGGCGTCGTCGCTGTGCCTGCCGCCTCCGTGCCGTCCGGCTCCGCGGAGCTCGGCGGGGTCGTGCTCTGTCCTGTCATGCTGCGAGTCTCCCGTGCGCTCCACGGCCCGGACCATCGGGGGAACCCCTGATCCGACCCCGAGAGCACCCCCGATCGTGCGGCCGACCTGTTTGGATGCAGGGGTGAGCACAGTCCCCGGCACCGCCGTCCGCCCCCCGCTGCAGCGGCCGCGGACGATGCTGCTCGGCGGAGTGTGCACCGCGGTCGCCGACCACCTCGGCTGGAGCGTGCGGAGGACCCGCCTCCTGGCCGCCCTCACGACCGCGCTCGGCGGGGGCGGCGCGCTCCTCTACCTCTGGCTCTGGGCCCTGGTGCCCCTCGCGCCGCTCGACTCGCGCGACGCGGATCCGGCCGTCCGCCGCTCCGCTCCCGTGGCCGGCCTGCTGACCCTCGCCGCCGCCGTCGCGGCGCTCGCCGTGCTGATCGCCGTCGACAGCGGCGACGACGCCGACATCACGCGCGCGCTCGTCGCCGTCGGCCTGCTCGCGGGAGGAGCCGTCGGCTGGAGCCTCGGGCTCGACCGCGGCGACGCCGTCCGCCCCGCCCGGTACGGCTCCGCAGTGCGCCTCGCCTCCTGCGCGCTGCTGGTGCTCGCCGGAGCGGCCGTGCTCACCGGCCGCCCGAGCGCGCTCAACGCGGTGCTCGCCGTGGGCGTGCTGCTGATCGCCGCCGGCGTGCTGGCCGCGCCCCGGGTGGTGACCCTCTGGTCCGAGCTGATGGGCGAGCGCGCCGCCCGCGTGCGCGAGGAGCAGCGGGCCGAGATCGCCGCGCACCTGCACGACTCCGTGCTGCAGACCCTCGCGCTCATCCAGAACCGCGCCGGAGCCTCGAGCGAGGTCGCCCGCATCGCCCGCGCCCAGGAGCGGGAGCTGCGCGACTGGCTGTTCGAGCGCGACGTCCCGGTCGCCAACGACCTGGCCGCCGAGGTCCGGGCGATCGCCGCCGCCGTCGAGCTCGACTACCCCGTGCACCTCGAGGTGGTGGCTGTCGGAGCGTCCGTCCCCGGCGCCGCCGCGCTCCTCGCCGCGACCCGCGAGGCCGTGCTCAACGCGGCCCGGCACGCGGGCGGCGACGTCTCGGTGTACCTCGAGTCCTCCGTGCAGGGCGTCGACGTGTTCGTGCGCGACCGCGGCCCCGGCGTCGTCCTCGACGAGGTGCCCGGCGACCGCCTCGGCATCCGGGAGTCGATCATCGGCCGGATGGCGCGCGCGGGCGGCAGCGCGACCGTGCGCCCCGGAGTCGGCGGCACCGGCACCGAGGTGCATCTGCGGCTCCCCGCGGAGGTCGAGCGGTGACCCGCGTGCTGCTGGTCGACGACCACTCCATCTTCCGCTCCGGCCTGCGGGCCGACCTCGCCCCCGAGCTCGAGGTCGTCGGGGAGGCGGCCGACGTCGACTCCGCCGTCGGCCTGGTCGCCTCGCTCGCGCCCGAGGTGGTGCTGCTCGACGTGCACCTGCCGGGCGGTGCGGGCGGAGGCGGGGCCGAGGTGCTGCGGCGCAGCGCCGGGTCGTCGTCGCGCTTCCTGGCGCTGAGCGTCTCGGACGCCGCGGAGGACGTGGTCGGCGTGATCCGCGCCGGTGCCCGCGGCTACATCACCAAGGCCAGCTCCGGAGCCGAGGTCAGCCGGGCCGTGCTCGCGGTGGCGGGCGGGGACGCCGTGTTCTCGCCGCGCCTGGCCGGCTTCGTGCTCGACGCCTTCGGGGCGCTGGCGGGCGAGCAGGCGGAGTCGGGGGACGAGCTCGACCGGCTCTCGGCCCGCGAGCGTGAGGTGATGCGCCTGATCGCCCGCGGCTACGCCTACAAGGAGGCGGCCGCCGAGCTCTTCATCTCGGTCAAGACGGTCGAGTCCCACGTCTCCGCCGTCCTCCGCAAGCTGCAGCTCTCCTCCCGCTACGAGCTCACCGCCTGGGCCTCCGCCCGCCGCCTGCTCTGAGGCGCGCGCGAGCAGTCAACCCCGTCCCTCCTCCCGCTCCTGCCGTCCGACACTGTCGGGACACGACAGGAAAGGACGACCCGATGGTGACCACCACCCCCGCTCTCCCGACCCTGGCCGAGCTCCTCCGCGACTCCCGGCCCGTGTCGCAGCTCTACGTCGACCTCGCGATCGACTCCGGGGATCCGCCGGACATCTCGCTCGAGCGCGCCACGTCCCTCGGAGACGAGCTCGCCCGCCAGGGTGCGCCCCAGGCCGACATCCAGGCCCTCACCGCTCTGCTCGAGGGGGCCGGGCGCCCCCAGGGCGGCTGCTGTCTCTTCGCGGTCGCCGTGGACGGGAGGGTCGTGCTGAACGAGGTGCTGCCGGGTCGGCCGGTCGCGCCCGAGGGCGTCTCCTACAGCCCGCTCCCGGACATCGTGCCGCTGCTGCAGCACCGGCCCGACCTGCGCGTCCTCGTCGTCGAGACCTCGCGGGACGGCGGCGAGATCCGCCTGCACCGCCTGGGCGCGCAGCGTCCCGAGGCCGAGCAGGCCGTGCAGGGCCGCACCGACACCCTCCACAAGGCGCAGGCCGGCGGCTGGCGGCACGACCGGGAGGAGATCTGGCGGCGCACGCAGGCCGAGCTCGCCGCCGCGGTGGACGAGCTCGTGCGCGTGCACCGGCCGCGCCTGCTGGTCGTCGCGGGGGACATCCACGCCCGGCAGCTGCTCGCGCAGCAGCTCTCGCCGAGCAGCGCCGCGATCCTGGCCGTCGAGCCCGTGAACACGCGGGCCGCCGGCAGCGAGGAGGGGGCGCTGGAGCGGTTCGTCGACGAGCAGCTCGACCGGATCCTGCTGCGTGAGAAGGAGGACGTGCTCGACGCCCTGCGCACCGGGGAGCCGCGCCGCACCGTCGAGTACTCGCTCGGCGCGATCGTCACGGCGCTGGCCTCGGCGCAGGTCGAGACGCTGGTGCTCGACCCCGGCCGGCTGCGCGAGCGCGCTCTGCTGGCGCTCGCCGCGGAGCCGTGGGTCGCGTCGGCCCCGGAGGAGGCGCTGGGCGCCGAGGTGATCGACTCCGTCGACGCCGCCCTCGCGCTGGCCCGCGCCGCCGTGCTCACGGACGCGCGCGTGCTCGTCACCGACTCCCGCACCGCTCCGGAGGGGGCCGACGTGGTGACGCTGCCGCACGACGCCGACGCCGACGCCGCGGCGATCCTCCGCTGGCGCACCGGCCCGCCGGTCCCGGGGGCCTGAGCGGCGGGTCCCCGAGCGCGACAGGGCCCGGGCCCCGATCCTCTGATCGGTCCCGGGCCCTGTCCGGCCTCACGCCTGCGGGTCGTCCTCGCCCTCGGCGGCCGCGCGGCGGCGCGCTCCGAGGCCGAGCGCGGTGGCGCCCGCGGCCAGGAGCGCGGTGGCGCCCGCGATCAGGCCGACGCTCTCGACTCCGGTCGAGGCCAGCCCGCCGCCCGAGCCGCCGACGGGCAGCGGGGTCGGCGTGCCGGTCGGCGCGGTCGTAGGCACCGGGGACGGAGCCGCGGTGGGCGCCGCGGTCGGCCCGGCGGTCGGTGCCGTGGTGGGAGCAGCCGTGGGCGCGGTGGTCGGCGGGGTCGTCGGTGCCGTGGTCGGCCCGGCGGTCGGCGTCGGAGTCGGCGCCACCACCTGCGAGGCCGGCAGGATCTGCACGATGGTCGGACGCGGTGCCGCCACCGCCCCCGCCGCCGTGGATCCGTAGTCCGGGAAGAACGAGGTCGGCGCCTCGAAGGTGCCCTCCTCGCCCGGGTGCTGCACCGCCACGAACACGTGCTGGTCGAGGTCGTGGACGATCGGTCCGCAGGTCTCGGCGTCGCGGGGCACCGAGAGGAACTGCTCCACTCTGCCGCGCGTCGCGCCCTCGAGAGCGACCTTGAAGAGCCCGTCGTTGTAGCCGATGCCGCTCGGGGCGCCGTCGGTCGAGATCCAGAGGTTCCCGACCGAGTCGAAGGCCAGGTTGTCCGGGCACGAGATCGGCGAGACCTGGTCCGCCGGGAAGCCGGAGAAGTAGACGACGTCGCCCTGCGCCTGGTCGCCGCAGAGCATCAGCAGGTTCCAGGTGAAGGTGCGGCCGGTCTGGTCGCCGCCGTCCTCGATGATCTCGACGATGTGGCCGTCGCGGTTCTCGGTGCGCGGGTTGACCTCGGTCGCGCCCTCCTTGGCGCCCTCGGTGCCGCGGGCGGAGTTGTTGGTGCAGGCCACGTAGATCCGGCCGCTGACCAGGCTGGGCTGCACGTCCTCGCAGCGGTCCATCTTGGTCGCGCCCGCGGCGTCCGCCGCCTGGCGGGTGTGCACGAGCACCTCGGCGACGCTCATCCCGGCGATCGTCGAGGCGCCGTTCAGCACCAGGGGCAGCCACTCGCCGATGCCGTCGAAGCCGCCGTCCGAGGGGACCGCCCCGGTGCCGGTGATCTCGGCCACGGGGGAGTCGCCGGTGAAGCGGGCGACGTAGAGGTCGCCCTCCTCCAGCAGGGTCTTGTTGTGGGCGCGGTCGCCCTCGATGTAGCGCTTCGTCGAGACGAACTTGTAGAGGTAGTCGAAGCGCTCGTCGTCCCCCTGGTACGCGACCACGCGGCCGTCCGGGGCGATGATGACGTTCGCGCCCTCGTGCTTGAGCCGGCCGAGCGCCGTGTGCTTCTTCGGCGTGGAGTCGGGGTCGAAGGGGTCGAACTCGACGATCCAGCCGAAGCGGTTCGGCTCGTTCTCGTAGCCCGGGGTGCGGGCGTCGAAGCGGGGGTCGTCGAGCTCCCAGAGGCGCGAGGTCTCGGAGTCGGCGAGGCCGTAGCGCTTCTCGGCGTCGCTCGTGCCGACGGCGCGGAAGTAGCCGTTGAAGTTCTCCTCGCCCGAGAGGATCGTGCCCCACGGCGTCGTGCCTCCGGAGCAGTTGCCGAGCGTGCCGAGCACGGTGCGGCCCTCGGGGTCGGCGACCGTCTTCAGCAGGTCGGTGCCGGCGGCGGCGCCGGTCACCTCGTAGGGGGTGTCGAGCAGGTAGCGGCGGTTGCGCTCGCCCCCGCGGACGTAGGCCCACGGGCGGTCGACCGCGGTGCGGACCAGCTCGACGACGCTGAGGCCGTGGGCGGCGCGGCCGACGGCGCGCACGCGCTCCGGCTCCGCCTCGAGCTGCGCGGCCGGGAACATGATGCTCTCGTTCGTGTACTCGTGGTTCACGACGAGCAGGGCGCGGAGGCGCTTCGAGCCCGGGATCTCGACGATGTCGGTGTAGTCGTTGTTGTAGCCGAACTGCGCGGCCTGGGCGGCCTCCGTCTGGTCGGCGATGTCGAAGGCGGGGCTGTCGGCGAAGAGCGGGTCGCCCCAGCGGATGATCGGCTGCCACGCGAAGCCCTCGGGGACGGTGAACCGGTCGACCGTGTACGGCACCGGAGCGATCGGAGTGAAGGCGAGCGGCGAGCCGTCGGCCGCGGTCGCCACGGCCGCCTCGGCGGTGGGCGCTCCTCCGGCGGAGGCGACGGCGACGGTGACCGCGCCGGCCAGGCCGAGGCCGAGGGCGCTGCGGCGGGAGAGCTGCGACGAGACGATGTCGCGGAAGTAGCTGTTGTGCGACGTGTTGCAGGTCGCGGTGGAGCAGGCGTTGGCGCACTTCAGCGCGCAGGTGACGGGGCTGCGCTTGCCGCGCACGTGGCCGGCCATCGGGAGGAGGAGCGGGCGGCGGGCGGTGTCTGACATGGAGGTCCTTCGATCACGAGCAGGAGACGCGATCGAGGCAAGCAGGGGGAGGGGTCGCCGATGCCGCCGGGTGGAGGCTCCTCCCTGAACGGATTGTGAACGTTCTCACAAGAAGGTGAGGCTCACCTTCCCTCCCGGCGGCCCTCCGAGCGCGCCTCCAGGACCGCCCCGACGTTCCCCGCGATCCACTCGACGACCGGCAGCAGCCGCTCCGCCAGCTCCGCTCCCAGCGGCGTCAGCCGGTACTCGACGTGCGGCGGGACGACCGGCCGCGCCTCGCGGTGCACGAAGCCGTCCTCCTCCAGGATCCGCAGCGTCTGGGCGAGCATCTTCTCGCTGATCCCGCCGATCCGGCGACGCAGAGCGCCCCAGCGCAGCGTGCCCGGAGCGAGCGCCGCGAGCACCAGGACGCCCCACTTGCTGGTGACGTGGCCGAAGACCTCGCGGCTCGGGCAGTCGGCGGAGTAGACGTCCCCGGCGAGCAGGGCGGAGTCGGCGATCGTCATGGGGTGCTCCTCGGGACAGGGGTGGTGACTGTACTAACGAAATAGTGGGTACTGCATTCCGGGAAGCAGGAGGAGGATGCGCCGGTTGCACCCTCCTGGCGGCGGACCCCGCCCGCCCCACCCGTCAGGAAGGACCCCTCATGACCCTCGTCGTCACCGGAGCCACCGGCCACCTCGGCCGTCTCGCCGTCGAGCACCTGCTCGCCCGCGGCACCGCCGCCTCCGACATCGTCGCCACCGGCCGCGACGCCGCGAAGCTCGAGGCGCTCGCCGCCGACCTCGGCGTCCGCACCGCCGTCGCGGACTTCGACGACTCCGCCTCGCTCGACGCCGCCTTCTCCGGCGCCGAGGCCGTCCTCCTCGTCTCGGGCTCCGAGGTCGGCAGGCGCGTCGCACAGCACACCGCCGCGATCGACGCCGCCGTCCGCGCCGGCGCGCGCCTGGTCTACACGAGCGCCCCGAAGGCGACCACGAGCGCGCTCATCCTCGCCCCCGAGCACAAGGCCACGGAGGAGGCGATCGCCGCCAGCGGCGTCCCCGCTGTCATCCTCCGCAACGGCTGGTACAACGAGAACTACGAGCAGACCGTCGCCGAGCTCGCCTCCACCGGCAGCACCCTCTCGAGCGCCGGCGAGGGCCGCGTCGCCAGCGCCGCGCGCACCGACTACGCCGAGGCCGCAGCGGTCGCCCTGACCGACCCGTCCCTGGTCGGCACCGTGCACGAGCTCTCCGGCGACACCGCCTGGAGCTTCGACGAGCTGGCCGCGATCGTCGCCGAGGTCGCCGGACGCGACGCCGCGATCAGCCACGTCTCCTCCGACGAGCACGCCCGCGTCCTCACCGGCGCCGGCGTCCCCGAGGGCGGAGTCGGCTTCGTCGTCGGCCTCGACGCGAACATCGCCGATGGCCTCCTCGGCGGGACCGACGGCTCGCTCGCCCGCCTGATCGGGCGGCCGACCACGCCGATCCGCGCGTACGTCGAGGAGCAGCTCGGGCGCTGACGCTCCGGCGTCCCCGTCGGCCACCGTCCGGCTCGCAGGAGCAGTCCGCCCCCGCGAGCCGGACGGTGGCGCGCCCGGCCCTCCCGCGGCTCCGCGCCGGGCACTCCCGTCCGCGGCTCCGCGCCCGCCCTCCGAGGCTCCGCGCTCGACCCGCCGCACCTCGCGCCACCGTGTCGGCGCCCCGACGTAGGCTGTCCGCCATGACCTCGACGACGCCTCGCTCCGGTATCGACCGCTCCGAACTCGACCCCGCGACGCGCCCGCAGGACGACCTCTACCGGCACGTCAACGGGCTCTGGATCGACCGCACCGAGATCCCCGCCGACAAGGCGCGCTACGGCTCCTTCCACGTGCTCCAGGAGGAGGCGGAGAAGGCCGTGCGCGACATCATCGTCGAGGCGCAGACCGCGCAGCACGGCACGGAGGAGCGACTGTTCGGCGACCTCTACGCCTCCTTCATGGACGAGGAGCGGGCCGAGGAGCTCGGCGCCGCCCCGATCGCCGACGACCTCGCCGCCGTGCAGCGGGTCGACTCGATCCCCGGCCTGCTCCGCGCGGTCGGCGCCTTCGAGCGCACCGGCGTCCCCGGGCTCTTCGGCCTCTTCGTCGACAACGACCCGGGCAGCCCCGAGCGCTACCTCGTCTTCGTCAACCAGGGCGGCCTCGGCCTGCCGGACGAGAGCTACTACCGCGAGGAGGAGTTCGCCTCCGTCCGCGAGGCCTACACGCCGTTCGTCGCGCGGATGCTGGCGCTGGCCGGCATCGACGCCGCCGAGGCCCGCGCCGAGCGCATCGTCGCCCTCGAGACCGACCTGGCCGCCGCGCACTGGGACAAGGTCCGCAGCCGCGACAGCCAGGCGACCTACAACCTCCGCTCCTGGTCCGAGGTCGAGGAGCTCGCCGCGGGCGTCGACCTCGGCGTCTGGCTCACCGCGATGGGCGCTCCGGAGGGGGCGCTCGCCGAGGTGGTCGTCCGCCAGCCGAGCTTCCTCCAGGGCCTCGCGGGCCTGCTCACCGAGGACCGCCTCCCGGCCTGGCGCGACTGGCTGTCCTGGCAGGTGATCCGCGGAGCCGCGGCCTACCTGTCCAGCGGCTTCGTCGACGCCAACTTCGACTTCTACGGCCGCACCCTCACCGGCACCCCGCAGAAGCGGGAGCGCTGGAAGCGCGCCGTCTCGCTCGTCGAGGGCTCGCTCGGCGAGGCGGTCGGCCGCACCTACGTCGCCCGCCACTTCCCCGAGACGGCGAAGGCCGCGATGGACGTGCTGGTCGCGAACCTCATCGAGGCGTACCGCCGCTCCATCGTCGACCTGGAGTGGATGAGCCCCGCCACCCGCGAGCGCGCGCTCGAGAAGCTCGCGAAGTTCACGCCCAAGATCGGCTACCCGGTGCGCTGGCGCGACTACTCCGCCCTCTCGATCGACCCGGCCGACCTGCTCGGCAACGCCCGCCGCGTGGCCGAGTTCGAGTTCGCCCGCGAGCTCGGCAAGATCGGCCGCCCGCTCGACCGCGACGAGTGGTTCATGACCCCGCAGACGATCAACGCGTACTACAACCCGGGCTTCAACGAGATCGTCTTCCCGGCCGCGATCCTGCAGTTCCCCTTCTTCGACGAGGCCCGCGACCCCGCCGCGAACTACGGAGCGATCGGCGCCGTCATCGGTCACGAGATCGGCCACGGCTTCGACGACCAGGGCTCGCGCTTCGACGGCGACGGCCGCCTCACCGACTGGTGGACCGAGGAGGACCGGGCCGCGTTCGAGGAGCGGACGAAGGCGCTCATCGCGCAGTACGACGCGCTCGCTCCCGCGACCACGCCCGGGCACCACGTGAACGGCGCCCTGACCATCGGCGAGAACATCGGCGACCTCGGCGGTCTCGGCATCGCCTGGAAGGCGTACCTGCTCTCGCTGGACGGCGAGGAGCCGCCCGTCGTGGACGGCCTGACCGGCGCCGAGCGCTTCTTCCTCTCCTGGGCGCAGGCCTGGCAGCAGAAGTCGCGCGACGAGGAGACGATCCGCCTCCTCGCCATCGATCCGCACGCTCCGGCCGAGTTCCGCTGCAACCAGATCGTCCGGAACATCGACGAGTTCTACGCTACTTTTGACGTCTCCGAAGGCGACGCCCTCTGGCTCTCCCCGAGCGAGCGCGTCACCATCTGGTAGTCGCCGCCGACCACCTCCGCACCACGGACGAGGAGCCCCGGGCATCGAGAGCCGACCGATGCAGCGGGGTCGTCCGCCGATCGCGCGTCCTGCCGGCGCGTGAGGACCCAGGTCCCCCCTCCGCACGACCGCACTCCCGACCCGTAGAGGGGCCGTACCCGTGGTGATCCCCACCAGCGAGACCCGCCGTGAGAGCCGACGCAACCGCCGGGGGCGCCACAAGGGCGGCGGTGACCGCGAGAACTTCCAGCGCGGCTTCGACGCCCTCGGCCGTCTCGCGATCGACGGGGTCGTCGTCTCGGCGCGCGCCGTCGACCTGGCGACCGGCCGCACCCTGTTCGCGGTCGACGACTCCGTCTCGATGCCCACCGCCTCCCTCGGCACCGTCGTGCTGCTGATCGAGGTCGCCGCCCGGCTGGCGAACGAGCCGCAGGAGAACCTGCGCCTGGTCGACCGGACCGCGGCGGACGCGGTCTCGGGCTCCGGGCTCTGGCAGCACCTCCAGGTGCCGTCGATGCCGATCGCCGACCTCGCCGCCCTCGTCGGGGCCTCGAGCGACAACCTCGCGACCAACGTCCTGCTGCGCCGCGTCGGCCTCGATGCCGTGCGCGAGCGGGCGGAGGCGCTCGGCCTCTCCCGCACCGCCCTGCTCGACGTCGTGCGCGATGAGCGCGGCCCGGACGACGCGCCGCAGCTCTCGATCGGCTCCGCCCGCGAGCTGACCTGGCTGCTCGCCACCCTCGCGAACGGCGAGATCGTGGACGCCGCCGTGAGCTCGCGGGTGATCGGCTGGCTCTCGCTCGGCACCGACCTCTCGATGGTCGCCGCCTCGTTCGGGCTCGACCCGCTCGCGCACCGGCACCCCGACCACGGGGTCCTGCTCGTCAACGCGACCGGCACCGACGTCGGCGTCCGCGCCGAGGCCGGCGTCCTCCGCGGCCCACGTGCCGGAGTCGCCTACGCGGTCGCCACCCAGTTCGACGACACGACCCTGCACTACCGCCTCGCGGTGCTGGAGGGAATGCGCACCCTCGGAGCCGACCTGCTCGAGTACGTGCACTGACGGCTGCCCGGGCGGAGGCTCCTCCGGAGCAGGCCGACCCCGCGGGGCCCCTCGGGTGCCCCGTCAAGTCCGTGACCGCCTCCGGGGGCGCGACCTAGGCTGCCCGCAGCGGCGCCGCCTCCCGGGCGCACCGCGGAGAGGGAACCATGAGCAGCTTCGGCTTCGACGCCCCCGAGGACGTCACCGACACCACCCGCCCCGACGGCGACTCCCTGCCGGTCCCGCCGGAGGACCCGGCCGAGATCGACGACCCCGAGTCGATCGACGAGGCGCTCGACCAGGGCGCCGACGCCCGCCTCGGCGACGACCAGGACCCGCCGGAGCACCCCTTCATCCCGTCGCCCAGCTGATCGACCGGCCGGGCGCCCCAGCGGCGCCCGGCCTCCTCCGATCTGGCTTCTCCTCCGAGCCGATTACTCCTTCGACCCCGGCTTCAGGCGGCTCGCGAGGCGCTTGATCGGGTGGGCGGGCTCGCGCTCCGCCGGATCCTCGACCTCGAGGCCGTAGAACGTGCCGATGTCGCCGACGAACGCCTTGCGGCGGGCCTTGTCGTACGCGCGGATCTCGCGTCGGAAGGCGATCACCGTCGCGACGCACATCAGGATCATCACGACGCTGAACGGCAGGGCCGAGAGGATCGCCGCGGTCTGCAGGGCGTCGAGGCCGCCGGCGATCAGGAGCGACAGGGCGAGCAGCGCGGTCGCGACGGCGAAGAACACGCGGATGCGGTTGCGCGGCTCCGGCTCGCCGCCGGTCGCGATCATCGACATCACCAGCGCTCCGGAGTCGGCGGAGGTCACGAAGAAGACGCCGATCAGGAGGATCGCGCCGATCGTCAGCACCGAGCCCGCGGGCAGTCCCTGCAGCATCGAGAAGAGCGCCAGGTTGGTGTCGACCGAGCCGTCGGCGCCGACGAGGCCGCCGTCGCCGTAGAGCTCCCGGTAGATGGCCGTGCCGCCGAGGACGCTGAACCAGAGGAAGGTCATGATCGTCGGCACGAGCAGCACGCCGCCGACGAACTCGCGGACCGTCCGGCCCTTCGAGACGCGGGCGATGAAGATGCCGACGAACGGCGCCCACGACATCCACCAGCCCCAGTAGAACGTGGTCCACGAGGCCTGCCACTGCTCGCCCTCGCGCCCGGCGTAGGCGCTGACCGTGAAGGTCAGGCCGATGAAGTTCTGCAGGTAGTTGCCGAGCGACTGCACGAACTCGCGCAGGAGGAACTGGGTCGGGCCGGCGACGAGCACGAAGACGAGGAGCGCCGCGGCGAGCAGCAGGTTGCCGGTCGAGAGCCACTTCATGCCCTTGCCCACGCCCGAGATCAGCGAGAGGACGGTCAGGCCGGTGACCACGGCGATGACCACGATCTGCACGGTGAGCGACGACTCCACGATGCCGCTCGCCTCCAGGCCCGCCGAGATCTGGGTGACGCCCAGGCCGAGCGAGGTCGCGACTCCGAACATGGTGCCGACCAGGGCGACCACGTCGATCGCGTTGCCCCAGCCGCCGCGGACCCGGCGGCCCAGCAGCGGCTCCAGCGCCCAGCGGATCGACACCGGCCGCTTGCGGCGGTGGATCGCGTACGCGAGGGCGAGGCCGACCACCACGTAGATGGACCAGGCGTGGACGCCCCAGTGCAGGTAGGTCTGCGAGATCGCGCTCTGCGCGAGCTGCGTCTCGGTGCCGGTGACGCCCGGGCGCGGAGTGGCGAAGTGGGTGAGTGGCTCCGCGACGCCGTAGAAGACGAGGCCGATGCCCATGCCGGCGGCGAAGAGGAGCGAGATCCAGGCGAGCATCGAGAACTCGGGCTCGTCGTCGTCGGCGCCGAGCTTGATGTCGCCGAAGCGGCTCACGCCCATCCAGATGGCGAAGGCCACGAAGACCGCGGCGATCAGCACGTAGTACCAGCTGAACGTGTTGACGACGGTGGTCTGCAGCGTCGAGAACACGGAGGTCGCGGCGTCGGGCGCGAGGATCGCGAAGGCCGCGATCGACAGCGTCAGGACGGCGGCGGGCCAGAAGACCCACCGCGCGAGGCGGTGCGGAGGGGCGGTCGTGCCCGCGGTGGCGGGGGCGGTGTCCGGGGAGGACGGGTGCTCGGACATGGGGTCCTCTCGTCGGCGGCAACCGTCCACGGTACACGGGGGCCCGTCGGCGGCCCCGGCCGGGGGAGCCGGGCTGGCATGATCCGGCCCCGGTGCGGGAGGCTGGACCCGTGCAGTTCAGAGTCTTCACCGAACCCCAGCAGGGCGCGAGCTACGAGGACCTCCTCGCCGTCGCGCAGGCCGCCGAGAGCCTCGGCTACGACGGCTTCTTCCGCTCCGACCACTACCTCCGGATGGGGGACGGCGACCCCGGCGTGGGCCCGTCCGACGCGTGGACGACACTCGCCGGCCTCGCCCGCGAGACCGAGCGGATCGCGCTCGGCACCCTCGTCTCCTCCGTCACCTACCGGCCGCCGGGGATCCTCGCGATCCAGGTCGCCCAGGTCGACGCGATGTCCGGGGGCCGTGCCGAGCTCGGCCTCGGCACCGGCTGGTTCGAGGAGGAGCACGCCGCGTACGGCATCCCCTTCCCTCCGCGCCGCTTCGACCTCCTCGAGGAGCAGCTCGAGATCGTGACCGGCCTGTGGTCGACGCCGGTCGGCGAGCGCTACTCCTTCGCCGGCGAGCACTACACGCTGACCGACTCCCCGGCCCTGCCCAAGCCCGCCCGCCTGCCGCTGCCGGTGATCGTCGGTGGCGGCGGCCCCAAGCGGACCCCGGCGCTCGCGGCGCGGTTCGCGAGCGAGTTCAACCTGCCCTTCCCCGAGTTCGACGCGATCCCGGGGGCCTTCGAGCGCGTCGACGAGGCGTGCCGGGCGATCGGGCGCGAGCCCTCGTCGCTCGTGCACTCGGTCGCGCTGATCGCGGTCGGCGGAGGCGACGAGGCGGAGTTCACGCGCCGTGCCGCGGCGATCGGCCGCGAGCCCGCCGAGCTGCGCGAGCACGGAGTGGCCGGCGGCGTCGACGAGGCGGTCGACCGCCTCGAGTCCCTCCGCGAGGCCGGCTGCGAGCGCGTCTACCTGCAGTTCATGGACCTGCAGGACCTCGACCACCTCGACTTCTTCGCCCGGGAGGTCCTGCCGCGCCTGTCGGCGTAGGGCGGGCGCCGCTGCTGCAGCCGAATCAGCGACGACTCCTGGCTTCTCGCGGTCCCCGTCCTCGTGCCCCCGCGCCGAGTGCGACGACTCCTGGGCACTCGCGGGCTGCGGGCGGCGCGCTCCGGGCCGCGCGCCCGGGCGTCCGCCCGCGCCGCGGCCTACGCTGGAGGGATGGCGGACACGATCGAGCGCGCGGACGAGCGCCTGGCGACCCGCTCGGCGGCCGAGGTCCCGTGGATCGTGCTGGTCTGGGACGATCCGGTCAACCTGATGTCGTACGTCTCGTACGTCTTCCGCAGCTACTTCGGCTTCGGCCGGGCCGAGGCGGAGCGGCTGATGCTGCAGGTGCACACCGAGGGGCGCGCGGTCGTCGCGACCGGCAACCGCGAGGAGATGGAGCGGCACGTGGAGGCGATGCACGGCTACGGCCTGTGGGCGACGCTGCAGAAGGCCGACGCGTGAGCGCCCCGCTGCGCCCTACCGCCGCGGAGACCGGAGAGCACCCCGCTCGCGGCATCCGAGGACTCGGCTGATGCGCGCGTTCCGCCGCGACTCCTCCGGAGCGGCCGTCGCCCGTTTCGACCGCGAGGAGGCCGGGATCCTCCGCCATCTGGCCGGCGAGATGCTCGAGCTGCTCGATCGCGGGGCGTCCTCGGAGGAGGCCCGCTCGGATCCGGCGCTCGCGCGCCTCCTGCCCGACGCCTACCGCGACGACGCCGAGGCGGCCGACGAGTTCCGCCGCTTCACCGCTCCGGACCTCGCCGCCCGCAAGATGGACGACGCCCGCGCCGTCACGGCGGCCCTCGACGCCGGCGACGGCACGAGTCACGGCCGGATCTTCGAGGGGCTGGGCGAGGTCGCGGTCCGTCTCGAGGAGCCGCAGGCGATCGCCTGGCTCCGCGCACTGACCGACATGCGGCTCGCTCTGGCCGTGCGGCTCGGCATCGACGACACCGACGACGTCGTCCCGGAGGAGGGGAGCGCGGCCGCGATCCGCAGCGTCTACGACTGGCTGGGCGGCGTGCAGGACGGACTCGTCCGCGCCGTCGACGTGTGATCCACTCGTCCCTCTAGCGATTCCACAGCTGTGGACAACCCTGTGGAAAGGTGTGGAGAACCGGCTCCGGGAGCACCTCCGAACGGCGGAGCGCCGGGCGCGGGGGTGTGGAAACGCGTAGCGTCCACCCTGTGAACACTCCGAGCACCGCCGACGCCCAGCGCACCGCCGATGACATCCAGGACTCGCGGGCGGTGCGGACCCTCGCCCGCGGCGGCTTCGCGGCGAACGGCCTCGTCCACCTCCTGATCGGAGTGATCGCGCTCGGCGTGGCCCGCGGCGGCGGAGGCGAGGCCGACCAGAGCGGTGCTCTCGGCGCCCTCGCGGCGCAGCCCGGCGGTCTGGTGATCCTCTGGATCTGCACGGTCGGCCTCTTCGGCCTGGCGCTGTGGGGGCTGCTCGAGGCGTTCCTCGTCCGCCCGCGCGAGAGCGCCCTGAAGACCTGGGGCAGCCGGCTGAAGGAGGCGGGCAAGGCCGTCGTCTACGGCGCCCTCGGCGTGACGGCGCTGAAGTTCGCGACGGGCGGCGGGTCGAGCTCGTCCGAGTCGTCCGAGAGCGCGAGCGCGCAGGTGCTCTCGGCGCCGGGCGGAGTCGTGCTGCTCGTGATCGCGGGACTGGCCGTCCTCGCGGTCGGCGGCGTCTTCGTGTACCGCGGAGCGAGCAGGAAGTTCCTCGAGAACGTCGCGGAGCCGGGCGGTACGGCGGGCACCGTCGTCACCGTGCTCGGCGTCGCCGGCTACGTCGCCAAGGGCGTGGTCCTCGGCGCTCTCGGCGTGCTGCTGATCGTCGCCGCCGTCACCCATGATCCGGAGCAGGCGGGCGGGCTCGACGAGGCGCTGAAGTCGCTCGTGGAGCTGCCGGCGGGCGTGCTCCTCCTCGGCTTCGTCGCCGTCGGGCTCATCGCCTACGGGCTCTTCTGCTTCGCCCGCGCGCGCTGGCCGCGCCTCTGATGTCGGACAGCGGATCCGCTCCTTACATGTCACCCCCCTTCCGCGCAACTGGTCCCGCCGTCCCGGAGTCGGTGACACGCTGAGGCCTGTGAGTGCTGGAGGCGAGGACGCGACCGGTGGACGGGTGCGTCCGCCGCTGACGCAGGACGCCGCCCGTCTGCTGACCCGCTCCGCCACGGGGGACGCCTCCGCTCTGGGAGAGCTCGTCGACCGCTTCGGCGGCCTCGTCTCGGCGTGCGTCGGCACGGTCCAGGCCGACCCGGCCGGCCGCGACCGGCTCTGCACCGACGTCTTCACCGCCGTCTGGCGCCGCTCCCGCGAGGGCGCCCGCTCGCCGGAGCCCGTGCTCTGGGTGCTCGAGGTCCTCTGCGAGACCCTCGGGTCCGCGCACGAGCTCGCCCGGCGTCCGCTCGGCAGCAGCCTGCTCGCCCTCGACTGCCCGGACCGCGAGCTCCTGCTGCTGGCTGCGGCCGGCGGCTTCTCGCAGGCCGAGATCTCGGCGCTGACCGGGATCGACGAGTTCCGGCTGCGCTCGATCCTCCGGAACGCGCTCGAGGCGCTCCAGGGTCGCGACAGCGATCTTCTGACGGCCTGACCGCCGGAGCCGTCGCGGGAGTAAAGTTGAGTCCGTCGAACTCAACTTTCGAGCCACGGAGGAGACCACCATCATGCAGGCCGGTCGGATGCCCCAGCAGGACGAGAAGTCCGCACTCGAGCAGTACGGCGTCAACCTGACCGCCATCGCGGCGAGCGGCAAGCTCGACCCGGTGATCGGGAGGGACGCCGAGATCCGGCGCGTCAGCCAGGTGCTCACGCGCCGCACCAAGAACAACCCCGTCCTCATCGGCGAGCCCGGCGTCGGCAAGACCGCCGTCGTCGAGGGGCTCGCCCAGCGGATCGTCGCGGGCGACGTCGCCGAGAGCCTCAAGGGCAAGCAGCTCGTCAGCCTCGACCTCTCGGCCCTGATCGCCGGAGCGAAGTACCGCGGCGAGTTCGAGGAGCGGCTGAAGGCCGTGCTCCAGGAGATCGAGGAGTCCGACGGCCGGATCATCACCTTCATCGACGAGCTGCACACGCTGATGGGCGCGGGCGGCGGCGAGGGATCGGTGGCGGCCGCGAACATGCTCAAGCCCATGCTGGCGCGCGGCGAGCTGCGGATGATCGGCGCGACGACGCTCGATGAGTACCGCCAGTACATCGAGAAGGACGCCGCTCTCGAGCGCCGCTTCCAGCAGGTCTTCGTCGGCGAGCCGACCGTCGAGGACACCGTGGCGATCCTCCGCGGGCTGAAGGAGCGCTACGAGGCGCACCACAAGGTGGCGATCGCCGACTCCGCCCTGGTCGCCGCCGCGTCGCTCTCGAACCGCTACATCACCTCCCGCCAGCTGCCGGACAAGGCGATCGACCTGATCGACGAGGCCGCGTCGCGGCTGCGCATGGAGATCGACTCCGCTCCCGTCGAGATCGACGAGCTGCGCCGCTCCGTGGACCGGCTGAGGCTCGAGGAGCTGGCGCTGAAGAAGGAGAAGGACGAGGCCTCGAAGGCACGGCTGGAGAAGCTGCGCGAGGACCTGGCCCGCCGCGGCGCCCAGCTCGAGGAGCTGCAGGAGCGCTGGGAGCGCGAGCGCGCCTCCCTCAACCGCGTCGGCGAGCTCAAGAACCGGCTCGACGCCCTGCGGATCGCCGCCGAGCGCGCGCAGCGCGAGGGGAAGCTCGAGCGCGCGTCGAAGCTGCTCTACGGCGACATCCCGGTGATCGAGCGCGAGCTCGCGGCCGCCGAGGCGGAGGAGGAGCCGGCCGAGGGCCGCATGGTCAACGAGCAGGTGACGGCCGACGACATCGCCGCGGTGATCGCCGCCTGGACGGGGATCCCCGTCGGGCGTCTCCTGCAGGGCGAGACCGAGAAGCTGCTGCACCTCGAGACCGAGCTGCACCGCCGACTGATCGGCCAGGACGAGGCGGTGTCGGCCGTCGCGGACGCGGTGCGCCGCACCCGCGCGGGCATCTCCGACCCCGACCGGCCGACCGGCTCCTTCCTCTTCCTCGGGCCGACCGGCGTCGGCAAGACCGAGCTGGCGAAGGCGCTCGCCGACCACCTCTTCGACGACGAGAAGGCGATGGTCCGCATCGACATGTCGGAGTACGGCGAGAAGTTCGCCGTCTCGCGGCTGGTCGGCGCCCCTCCCGGCTACATCGGCTACGAGCAGGGCGGCCAGCTCACGGAGGCGGTCCGCCGCCGCCCGTACTCGGTGGTGCTCCTCGACGAGATCGAGAAGGCGCACCCCGAGGTGTTCGACGTCCTGCTCCAGGTGCTCGACGACGGCCGGCTCACCGACGGCCAGGGGCGGACGGTCGACTTCCGCAACACGATCCTCATCCTCACCTCCAACCTGGGGTCGCAGTTCCTCGTGGACCCGGCGCTGTCACGGCCGCAGAAGGAGGAGGCGGTCCAGCAGATGGTGCGCCAGGCCTTCAAGCCCGAGTTCGTGAACCGGCTCGACGACATCGTGATCTTCGACGCGCTCGACCGCACCGAGCTCGGCGAGATCGTGTCGCTGTACGTCGACCGGCTGTCGAGGAGGCTCTCGGAGCGACGGCTCGACCTGGCGGTGACGCCCGCGGCCCGCGGGTGGCTGGCCGAGCGCGGCTACGACCCGCAGTACGGCGCGCGGCCGCTGCGCCGGCTGATGCAGCGGGCGATCGACGACCAGCTGGCGACGGCGCTGCTCGGCGGCACGGTGCGCGACGGGGACGTGGTGCTGGTGGACGTGGCGCCGGACGGCGAGAGCCTGTCGGTGACGGCGGGGATGCCCGCGTCGGACTGACCGGGGTGCTCGACCCCTGTCGCGAGTCCGACTTCTGCGTACTCGCAGGGGAGAGGAGCGCGCGGGTGGCGACGGAAGTTCCCTCCACAGGGCGCGCGAGGGCGGGAGTCGTCCACAGTCGCGGGATCCGCGGCGCGCCCGTCCGGCGGGCTCCGTAGCGTCGGCGGCATGTCCTTCGAAACGCCCGGCCCCCGGATGGCCGACCTCCCTCCCGAGGAGAGGCCGAGGGAGCGCCTCCGCGCCTACGGACCGGAAGCGCTCACCGACGCCGAGACCCTCGCCGTGCTCATCGGGGCCGGCGTCCGCGGCGCCAACGCGACCGTCGTCGCGCAGCGCCTCCTCGCGCGCTTCGGCGGCATCGACGCCGTCGCCCGGGCCGGGGTGGGCGATCTGATGCGGCACCGCGGAGTCGGCGAGGTCGCCGCCTGCCGCCTGGTCGCCTCCTTCGAGCTGCGGCGGAGGATGAACCGCGCCTCGCGCGCCGCCCGCGTGACCGACGCCGCCGGCCTGGCCGGGCTCGTCGCTCCGCTGCTGGCCGCCCGGCCGGTCGAGACCGTGCTGGCGGTGGCGCTCGCCGAGTCCGGAGCTGTCCGCGATGTCCTGACGCTGGCCGACGGAGCCCCAGCGCACGCCGAGATCCCCGTCGCCGCCGTGCTCGCCGAGGTGCTGGCGCGCGGCGCGGCGGGCATCGGCCTGGCGCACAGCCACGCGGGCGAGGCCGTGGTGCTCCCCTCCGACCGTGCGGCGACGCGGGCGATCGCCGACGGGGCAGAGGCGTGCGGCCTGCGGTTCCTCGCGCACGTCGTGATCGGGCGCGACGGCTGGGCGGAGGCGCAGCCGTGACGCGGCGCAGGGCTGCTGCGGGGCCCCTCCGTTCCGCCAGGACGCCTCCCGCCCGGCGCCGGACCGCCCCCGGCCGCGCCCCGGCTCTCCACCTGGGCCGCGTCGGCGCGCGTTCGTGCAAGCCCCCGCCTCTCCGGCGCCCGCGGCCGGTCGCGGGCGTACCGTGGACGCCGACCCCATCCCCCTCCCGACCAGGAGCACCCATGCGAGCAACACTCATCCACGGCGAGCGCGACATCCGACTCGAGGAGGTCCCCGACCCGCAGCTCTCGACGGGGCGCGACGCGATCGTCCGCGTCACCGCGGCCTGCGTCTGCGGCTCAGACCTCTGGCCCTACCGCGGCGTCACGCCCACCAAGGAGGCGCACCGCATCGGGCACGAGTTCGTCGGCGTCGTCGAGGAGATCGGCGACGACGTGCACGACGTCGCGGTCGGCGACTTCG
This sequence comes from Rathayibacter sp. AY1C2, assembly GCF_002931195.1. Taxonomy (NCBI): domain Bacteria; kingdom Bacillati; phylum Actinomycetota; class Actinomycetes; order Micrococcales; family Microbacteriaceae; genus Rathayibacter; species Rathayibacter sp. AY1C2. The sequence goes on from NZ_PSWG01000025.1 coordinate 19,754, forward strand.
TGATCGCCCCGTTCTACGTCTGCGACGGCACCTGCGCGAACTGCGCCAACGGCGTCTCCACCTCGTGCCTCACCGGCGGCTGGTGGGGCGCCGAGGTCCGCGAGGAGGGCTTCGCGGACGGCGCCCAGGGCGAGAAGGTGCGCGTGCCCCTCGCCGACGGCACGCTCTTCCGCGTGGGCATCGATCCGGACCCGGCGCTCATCCCCAGCCTGCTCACCCTCGCCGACGTGATGGGGACCGGCCACCACGCCGCGGTCTCGGCCGGCGTCACCGCTGGCTCGACCGTCGCGGTCGTCGGCGACGGCGCGGTCGGGCTCTGCGCCGTCCTGGCGGCCAAGCGCCTCGGCGCGACCACGATCATCGCGATGTCGCGGCACGAGTCGCGGCAGAACCTCGCCCGCCGCTTCGGGGCGACCCACATCGTCGAGACCCGCGGCGACGAGGGCGTCGCGCGCGTCCGCGAGCTGACCGGCGGGATCGGCGCCGACTGCGTGCTCGAGTGCGTCGGCACCAAGGAGTCGATGCAGCAGGCCCTCGACTCCGCCCGCCCCGGCGGCATGGTCGGCTACGTCGGCGTCCCCAACGGAGGCCCCGAGCTGCCCGTCCGCCAGATGTTCGGCTCGAACGTGGGCGTCAACGGCGGAGTCGCGCCGGTCCGCGGCTACATGGCCGAGCTGCTGCCCGACGTGCTCAGCGGCGCGATCGAGCCCGGTCTGGTCTTCGACCTCGAGCTGCCCCTCGAGGAGATCGCCGAGGCGTACGCCGCCATGGACGAGCGCCGCGCGATCAAGACCCTCGTGCGTCCGTAGTCCCGCGGAGGGGCGCCGGCACGGTCGCGAGGAGTAGCCTCCCGCGCATGACCGCGTCAGCCCGCACCGCCGCGACGGCGCCCCTCTTCCACCCCGACCTCGCGCTCGGCCGCTTCCTCCCGCCGATCGTCCTCGGCCCGCGACTGCTGCGGCGTTCCAGCTGCTCGTCCACCCGATGCTCGACGACCGCACCGTCACCCGGCCCGGTCCTCCTCCGCGCGGCGTCCGCGTCCGGACCCCGGGCAGCAACCGCTTCGGCTGGACCGCCTACCTCGCCGGCGAGCCCGGCGGCCCCGGCGTCACGGCCTACGCCGCCCCCGCCCGCCGCGACGATCTCACGGGCCTTCCGCCGGCCTGGATCGGCGTCGGCGGCCTCGACCTCTTCCACGACGAGGACGTCCGCTACGCCGAGCGCCTGCGCGCGGCCGGAGTGCCGTGCGGGCTCGAGATCGTGGAGGGCGCCTTCCACGGCTTCGACGCCCTGTTCCGCCGGACCGGCGTGGCGAAGCGCTTCTGGGCGGCGCAGGCCGCGGCGCTCGGCGACGCCCTCCTCGCCTGACCTCCGCGTCGACGCGCCGGGCCGATTCCGTCTCCGGCGCTCGGCACTGCGAGGCTGAGGGGCGACGGCCGCCGCCGCCCGCGCGTCACCCGTGCCGTGCCTGCCGCGCATCCGTCCCCGCCCCGCCCCGTCTCCCGGAGGACCCATGGACATCGACCGCCTCGCCACCCGCTACGAGATCGCCCTGCCCGCCTGGATCGGCGACGCCCTCCGCGACGTCCCCGAGGTCCTCCCGAGCCTCGAGGACCGGATGGCCCTCGTGCACGCGCTCGCCGACCGCAACTTCCGCGAGGGGAACGGCGGCCCGTTCGCGGCGATCGTCGTCGAGCGCGACTCCGGTCGTCTCGTCTCGGTCGGAGTGAACGTCGTCCTCGGCAGCGGGGTCTCGTCCGGCCACGCCGAGGTGACGGCGCTCGGTCTCGCGCAGACCGCGCTCGGCACGTGGGACCTCGGCGGCGAGGGCCTCCCCGCGCACGACCTGGTCGTCAACTGGCGCCCGTGCGTGCAGTGCTACGGAGCGACGATGTGGTCGGGGGTGCGCCGCCTGGTCGTCGCGGGCTCCGGCCCCGAGCTCGAGGAGATCAGCACCTTCGACGAGGGGCCGATGCGCGAGGACTGGGCCGCGCAGTTCGAGGCCCGCGGCATCGAGGTCGTCGACGGCGTGCTCCGCGACGAGGCCCTCGACGTGTTCCGCGCCTACCGCGCCTCCGTCGACTCCGGCGAGGTGCTCGTCTACAACGCCCGCGCCGACTCCTGATGCCGCGGCGGGTCAATGACGCGTCGACACTCTTGTGCCCCAAGCAAGACATCCTGGCTCCACTCCTGCGAGGGCGGTTGTGGAACAGTCGGGCTGTACAGCCAGGATCGCGCTGGAGAGTGCGGCGGTAGCTCGTGCGCCCAAGACGTCGCCGAGTGTGTTACGGGCCCAATGTGCGCCAGTATGTCTTCGTGGGAACATCTCTAGAGCAGTTCAAGGCGTCCCTTGGCAACACTGCTGCACGACGTTATCTCGGTCTAAACCTCAGCGATGACGAAGCTGTGGCCATTCTCAATGATGACCATGCGACTACCTCCCTCTATATGGAGTGGCTCCGTCAGCGGGCGCTTCGCCCGACCGCGCTCGGAGCGGGGGCCGGGCTGTCGAGCCAGGTATCACAGCCATTCACGGCAACTGCCCGTCCCTTCACAGTGCCGGTTGGGCCGGGATCGCCAGGAGAAGAGGCGCCCAAGCCGGGCTGGTACGCCGATATGAGTGGCTCCACTCGATGGTGGGATGGACGAAGATGGCTGGAAGAAGTTTCTGCTCCCCATGCCCCCGCAAAGCCGTCGAATGCTATGTCTTCCTGGGGCCTTGGTCTCGGGATCGCCGCAATGTTTCTGAACTTTCTGTTGGTGCCAGGAGTGCTAGCGATTGTCTTCGGGTCCGTTGGAGTGAACCGGTCGGCCTCTCGGGGAACGGGTCGAGGTGCAGGACTCTGGGGTATCTGGCTGGGTGCGATCGGTACAGTCGTTGCGCTGGTGAGGTTCGTTCTCGCGCTTGCCTACAACAGCTAAGCCAGACGCACGACGGCGAGATTTATAGGCAGCCGTCTAGGAGGGGTGGTCGCTGGTAGTGGCCGCCGTTCGTGGAGAACGCGAAAGGTAAAGCTGGAGTTTTGACGCTCTAGCCGCGTCTACTCTTCGTGGAACGAGGTGCTTTCGTTGGCAGTCATTAAATTGTTGCGGGCGGGGCGATCCTTTTCCGGCGTTATCGACTGAGCCAGCCGGAGAAGAGTCAGATCCGCGCGGCTCAGCGCCACCAGTCGTCGAACATCGACAGCGGCACCTGGCGCTTGTGCTCGGTCGCGGCGTACCGCGCCTCGATGGCCTCGGCGACGGCCTGGTCGACCTCGCCACCCTCGAGGTACGTGTCGAGGTCGGCGTAGGTGAGCCCGAGGTTCGTCTCGTCGGTCTGGCCGGGGTTGTCGTCGAGCAGGTCCGCCGTCGGCGCCTTCTCGTAGAGCCGGGCCGGTGCGTCCAGGTGCTCGAGGAGCGAGCGCCCCTGCCGCTTGGTGAGGCCGGTGAGCGGGAGGACGTCGGCGCCGCCGTCGCCGTACTTCGTGAAGAAGCCGGTGACCGCCTCGGCCGCGTGGTCGGTCCCGACGACGAGCATCCCGGCCTGGCCGGCGATCGCGTACTGCGCGATCATCCGCATCCGCGCCTTCACGTTGCCCTTCACGAAGTCGCTGATCGGCTCGTCGACCGCGTCGCCGAATGCTGCGGCCACGCCGTCGACGCCCTGGTGGATGTCGAAGACGACCTGGCGGTCCGGGCGGATGAACGTGAGGGCGAGCTGGGCGTCCTCCTCGTCGGCCTGCACCTTGTACGGCAGGCGGACCGCGATGAAGGAGGCGTTGCCGCCGCTCGCGCGGACCTGCTCGACCGCGAGCTGGCAGAGGCGCCCGGCGAGGCTCGAGTCCTGGCCGCCGCTGATGCCGAGGACGAGGCCCTTCGCGCCGGTGCTGCGGAGGTAGTCGGCGAGGAATCCGCTGCGCCGTTCGACCTCGACGGCCGGATCGACGGCGGGGGAGACGTGGAGCTCGGAGATGATCTGCTGTTGGACGTCGCGCACGGCTTCACGCTACTCCGGATGCTCTCCGGCGGCCCCTCCTCGCCGCGGACGCGCAGGCTCCCGACGCCTCCCCGAAACAGGGTCCGCCCGCCGCGTCCGACTGGCGCGGCGCCTACCCGCGCTCGGCGACGATGCGGGCGATGCGCGCCGGGACGGTGTCGTCCTGGAGGCTCGTCACGTCTCCGAGCGGGCGGCCGTCGCGGATGTCGCCGAGCAGCCGCCGCATGATCTTGCCGGAGCGGGTCTTGGGCAGATCCGGCACCACCACCACGTCGCGCGGCTTGGCGATCGGACCGATCGCGACCGCCACGTGGTCGCGCAGGAGCGCCGCGAGCGTCGTGCCGAGCGCGGCCCAGTAGGCCGGGTCCTCCTCGGCGCGGTCGACGGTCTCGTCGGAGGGGATGACGAACGCCGCGATGGCCTGGCCGGTCGTCGCGTCGGCGACTCCGACGACTCCGGCCTCGCCGACGGCCGGATGGGCGACGAGTGCCGACTCGATCTCGATCGTGGACAGGCGGTGCCCGGAGACGTTGATGACGTCGTCGACGCGGCCCAGCACCCAGACGTCGCCGTCGGCGTCGTACTTCGCGCCGTCCCCGGAGAAGAACCACCCCTGGGACGCGTAGCGGGCCCAGTAGGAGTCGCGGTACCGCTCCGGGTCGCCCCACACGGTGCGGGCGAGCGCCGGCCCGGTCCGGTCGACCACGAGGTAGCCGCCGGAGCCGTTCGGCACCCGCTCGCCGTGCTCGTCCACCACGAGGACGCCGAGCCCGGGCAGGGCTCCGAGAGACGAGCCCGGCTTGAGGGTCGAGACGCCCGGCAGCGGGCACATCACCGCGGCGCCGGTCTCGGACTGCCACCAGGTGTCGACGATCGGGCAGCGTCCGCCGCCGATCGCCTCGTGGAACCAGACCCAGGCCTCGGGGTTGATGGACTCGCCGACGGTGCCGAGCAGGCGCAGGCTCGACAGGTCGTACCGGGCGGGCACGCCCTCGGGGAACCAGGTCATCAGCGTCCGGATCAGCGTCGGCGCCGTGTAGTAGACGGTCACCCCGTACCGCTCGATGATCTCGAAGTGCCGGGCGGTGTGCGGGGTGCTCGGGGTGCCCTCGTAGATCACCTGGGTGAGCCCGTTCGAGAGCGGTCCGTAGATCTCGTAGGTGTGCGCGGTGACCCAGGCGAGGTCGGCGGTGCACCAGTGCACGTCGTCCGGCTTCGCGTCGAACACTGCCCAGTGCGTCCAGGAGGCCTGCGTGAGGTAGCCGCCGCTGGTGTGCACCAGCCCCTTGGGCTTCCCGGTCGTGCCGGAGGTGTAGATGATGAACAGCGGCGTCTCGGAGTCGAAGGCCTCGGCCTCGTGGACGTCGCTCTGCGCGTCGACCAGCTCGTGCCACCAGACGTCGCGGCCCGGGGTCCACGGGACGTCGGTCTCACCGGTGCGGCGGACGACGAGGACGTGCTCGATCGACGCCACGCCCTCGACCGCCCGGTCGGCGCCCGCCTTGACCGGCACCGCCGCTCCGCGCCGGAACTGCCCGTCCGTGGTGACCAGGAGCTTCGCGCCGGTGTCCTCCACGCGGAACCGCACCGCCTCGGCGGAGAAGCCGCCGAAGACGAGCGAGTGGATCGCTCCGATCCGCGCGATCGCGAGCGTGATGACGATGGTCTCGGGGATCACCGGGAGATAGACGACGACGCGGTCGCCCTTACCGATCCCGAGCGCGGTCAGCGCGTTCGCGGCGCGGGAGACCTCGCGCTGGAGCTCGGCGTAGGTGATCGACCGCCGGTCGCCGCGCTCGCCCTCGAAGTGGAGGGCGGTCTTCCCGCCGCGTCCCGCGTCCACGTGGCGGTCGACGCAGTTGACGGCCACGTTCAGCCGTCCGCCCTCGAACCAGGTCGTGTGCGGCACCGAGAGCGAGCCGTCGGGCAGCGGAGCGGCAGGCTCCCAGCTGTGGGCGGTGTGCCACGGCTCCGCCCACTCGAGGCGGCGGGCCGCCTCCTCCCAGAACGCGACCGGATCGGCGGCGGCGCGCGAGTACTCCTCCGCGCCCGCGTTCGCCTGCGCGGCGAAGGCCGCGGGCGGGGGGAACCGGCGGTGCTCGTCGAGCAGGTTGGCGATCGTCCCGCTCACGCTCGGAGCTCCCTCCCCGGCGCTCACGCCCACTTCCTCACGGCGTAGCGCTGGAACACGCCGACGACGGCATCGGTGAGCTTGCCCAGCACGGCCAGCAGGACGATCGCCAGGAACACCCGGTCGATCCGGCCGTTGTTCTGGCTGTCGATGAGGCGGAAGCCGAGGCCCATCGAGGAGGCGATGAGCTCGGAGGCGACCAGGAACAGCCACGACTGGGCGAGCGCGAGGCGCAGCCCGGAGATCACGGAGGGGATCACCGCGGGCAGCTGCACCGTCGTGAAGAGCCGGACGCCCGAGAGGCCGAAGGCGCGGCCCGCCTCGACGAGGTGCCGGTCGACGTGGCCGAGCGCCGTGGCCACCGTGGTGAAGACGGGGAAGAACGCGCCGATCGTGATCAGCGTGATCTTCGACTCCTCGCCGATGCCCATCCAGAGCAGCAGCAGCGGGACCCAGGCCAGCGACGGGACCGCCCGGATCGCGCCGAGGGTCGGCCCGAGGACGACCTCCCAGACGCGGGAGAGCCCGAAGAGCGCGCCGACCACGAGCCCGAGCGCCGAGCCGAGCGCGAACCCGATGAGCACGCGCTGCGTCGAGATGGCGACGTCCTGGCCGAGGTCGCCGCGCTGGGCGAGGTCGACGCCGGCCGCCCAGACCATCGCGGGCGAGGGGAAGACCGCCACCGAGACCATCCCGGTCGTCGTCGCGATCTGCCAGGCGGCGAGCAGCAGCACGGGCAGGATCGCGCCTCCCGCGACCACGAACCACCGTCGCGTGGTGAGCGGGTGGGAGCGGTCCTCGCGGAGGCGGCGCTGGGAGGCCGCGACCGACGGGCCCGCCGTCACGAGTCCGGGCTCACCCGGCATCGGCGCGGACAGCGCGCTCCGCCGCAGCACATCGGCGTCGGTCGCGGTGTCGTCGTCGCGGATCGTCATCGTCGGTCTCCTCGGATCACGGGGTCGGGGGCGGAGGGCCGGACCCTCAGGCGCCGATGGCGCTCGGGTCGGCCGCCGAGGCGTAGGTGTCGTCGAGCAGCGAGTCGAGCGCGTCGTCGACCTGCTGCTGCGAGGCGACGTCGCCGTTCTCGACGAAGATCGGGCCGATCACGGCGAGCACGTCGGTCTGCGCGGAGCCGGGGACGTTGTCGACGTCGAGGTTGCTGCGCTCGGTGATGACCGTCGTCGCCACCGCCACGTCGAGGCCGGCGACGGAGGCGAGGATGCTCGCCGTCTCGTCCTGGTTCTCGAGCGCCCAGGCGCGGGCGTGCTCGTACGCGTTCACGACGGTCTGCGCGAGGTCCGGCTTCTCGGCGAGGAAGCTCTCGGTCGCGTTGAGCAGGCCGTAGGAGTTGAAGTCCACGTTGCGGTAGAGCAGGGTCGCCCCGGCCGCCTCGGCGCCGGCCATGATCGGGTCCAGGCCCGCCCAGGCGTCGACGGAGCCGTTCTGCAGCGCCGCCCAGCCGTCGGCGTGCTGCAGGTTCTGCACCGTCACGTCGCCGATGCCCAGCCCGGCGGCCTCGAGCGCCTGCACCAGGAAGAAGTACGGGTCGGTGCCCTTGGTGGCCGCGATCTGCTTGCCCTTGAGCTGCTTGACCGACGTGATCGCCGAGCCGGCGGGGACGACGAGGGCCGACCACTCCGGCTGCGAGAAGATGTCGATCGTCTTGATCGGCGAGCCGTTCGAGCGGGCGAGCAGCGCGGCGGAGCCGGCGGTGGAGCCGACGTCGATCGCTCCGGCGCGCAGGGCCTCGTTGGCCTTGTTGGAGCCGGCCGACTGCACCCAGGCGACGGTGACCTGCTGCTCGGCGAGGGCGGCCTCGAGCCAGCCCTTCTCCTTGATGACCAGGCTCAGCGGGTTGTACGTCGCGAAGTCGAGCGTGAGCGTGCCGCCCTGAGTTCCTCCGGAGGCGGCGTCGGCGGTCGCGGCCGCCGCTCCTCCTCCGCCCTCGCCCTGCACGCAGCCCGCGAGGAGCGGGACGGCGGCGGCGGTGAGCAGACCGGCGAGAGCGGTGCGGCGGGTGAGCGGGGAGCTGGTGAACGACATGGGGGCCTCGGCTTCGGGGATGCGGTGACAGCGAGTGTGGACGCTGCAGGGGAGGGGCGGTGCGGGGAGGTGCTCGTGCGGTGGAGAGCGGGAGGAGGAGGCGGCTGGGGAGGGAGGTCGTGCCGCCCGGACCGTGCCGCCCGGGTGGAGGGATGCGGGTCGATCCGCCCGGGGTCAGTGCCGCTCGATGCCCAGCCCCGCGAGGAGCTCGGCCCGGTGCTCGGCGAGCTCCGCCGAGCCGCGGTCGCGCGGCCGCGCTCCGGGGACGGCGACGATCCGCTGGATGCGCGAGACGCCTCCGGGCTCGTCGCGCCCGAGGAGCACGATGCGGTCGGCCAGCTGGAGGGCCTCGTCGACGTCGTGGGTGACGAGCAGGATCGTCGCCGGAGCCGCCGCGTGCACGTCGAGCAGCAGGTCCTGCATCCGCAGGCGGGTCAGCGCGTCGAGCGCCCCGAAGGGCTCGTCCAGGAGGAGCACGCCGGGGTTCCGGGCGAGGGCGCGGGCGAGGGAGGCGCGCTGGGCCATCCCTCCGGACACCTCGCGAGGCCGCGAGCGGGCGTGCGCGGTGAGGCCGACCAGCGAGAGCAGCTCGTCGACGGCGGCGCGGGCCGCCGGGCGCGGGGTGCCGCGCGGCAGGCCGAGCGCGACGTTGTCGGCGATGCTCCGCCAGGGCAGCAGCCGCGGCTCCTGGAACGCCACCGCGCAGCGCGGGTCGATGCCGGAGACGGGGGCGCCGTCGATGAGGACGGACCCCTCGGAGGCGGTGTCCAGGCCCGCCGCGATGCGCAGCAGCGTCGACTTGCCGCAGCCGCTCGGGCCGAGGATCGCGATGACCTCGCCCGCGGCGGCCTCGAGCGTCACGTCCGTCAGTACGGGGGACCCGGGCGCGAAGGTGCGGCCGACCCCCTCGAAGCGCACGGGGAACGCCGACTGGCCGAGCTCGGCGTCGAAGGCCAGGCTCGTGCGGGCGGCGGGGGTGGCGGGCATGTCTCTCCGGGCAGCGGGACGGGCGGGCGGATCGTCCGATCGTACGGAGAGGCTCCCGGCGGCACAGCGGGGACCGACACGGGGAGTAACACAGGGGGTGGGACGCGGAAGGCCTCCCCGGTCCGCGGACGGGGGAGGCCTTCCGCCGGAGGGCTATGCCTGGACGAGCACGAGCTCCTCGAGGGGCAGGCGGGTGCGCGGCGCGGTCTCGCGCTCGCGGAGGGTCTCGTTCGCCAGCGCGTCGGCGTCGGCCGCGACTCCCACCGCGGCGATCGTCACCGGGTCGAAGCGCTCGTCGACGTCGAACGCGGCGCGGACGGCGTCCTTGTCGAAGCCGGCCATCTGGTGCACGTGCAGGCCCTCGTGGTGCGCCTGGACGCTGAGGTGGGCGATCGACTGGCCGAGGTCGTAGACGGCCCAGGGGCGCGGCTTCCCCTCGGAGTCGACGGTCTCGGCGAGCGCGACGACCAGGACGGCGGCGGAGCCGGCCCAGGCGCCGTTGAAGCCGGCGAGCGTCGCGACGATGCGGTCGAACTCGTCGGTTCCGCGGCGGGCGACGATGAAGCGCCACGGCTGCGAGTTGCTGGCGGACGGGGACCAGCGCGCGGCCTCGAGGAGGGACGCGAGGGTCTCGTCGGAGACGGTCGCGGACGCGTCGTAGGAGCGGGGGCTCCAGCGCTCCGCGAGGACGTCGAGGATCGGGGCGCTGGTGCTGGCGGTGCGGGAGGCGGTGGCGGACATCGCGGGGCTTCTTCCGTGCGGGGGACTGGGGGAGGGGCTCCGTCGCCCGTGGAGCCCAACCGTCCCCGCCCCGCGGGCATTCCCGCGCGTGCACGGCAGGCGCCCGCACGCGCGTTCGCCCACGGAGGAGCGGGCCGCCTCCGAGCCCCGGAACGGTACGGTGGGAGACGGCGTGGTCACCCCGCGCACCACCATCCACGACTCTGGAGGATCATCCATGGCCCAGCACTTCGACGTCGTCGTCCTGGGGGCAGGCCCCGGCGGATACGTGGCCGCGATCCGCGCCGCCCAGCTCGGCAAGTCCGTCGCCGTCGTCGAGAAGCAGTACTGGGGCGGTGTCTGCCTCAACGTCGGCTGCATCCCGTCCAAGGCGCTGCTGCGCAACGCGGAGCTCGCCCACCTCTTCCACACCCAGGCGAAGCAGTTCGGCATCTCGGGCGACGTCTCGTTCGACTTCGGCGCGGCGTTCGACCGCAGCCGCTCGGTCGCGGACGGCCGCACCAAGGGCGTCCACTTCCTGATGAAGAAGAACAAGATCGCCGAGTTCGACGGCGTCGGCTCCTTCACCGGCCCGCAGGGCCTCGACGTGCAGCTGAGCAAGGGCGGCACGGAGTCGCTGACCTTCGACGACGCGATCATCGCGACCGGCGCGAGCGTCCGCCTCCTCCCCGGCGTCGAGCTCTCCGAGAACGTCGTCACCTACGAGACCCAGATCATGACCCGCGAGCTCCCCGACACGATGGCCATCGTGGGCGCGGGCGCCATCGGCATGGAGTTCGCCTACGTCCTCAAGAACTACGGCGTCGACGTGACGATCATCGAGTTCATGGACCGCGCCCTCCCCAACGAGGACCCGGACGTCTCCAAGGAGATCCAGAAGCAGTACAAGAAGCTCGGCGTCGAGATCCTGACCTCGACCAAGGTCGAGTCGGTCGTCGACAAGGACGGCTACGTCACGGTCACCTACACCGCGAAGGACGGCACGCAGTCGACCCTCGAGGTCGACAAGGTGCTCATGTCGATCGGCTGGGTCCCCCGCACCGAGGGCTTCGGCCTCGAGAAGACGGGCGTCGAGCTCACCGAGCGCGGCGCGATCGCGATCGACGACCACATGCGCACCAACGTGCCGCACATCTACGCCATCGGCGACGTCACCGCGAAGCTGCAGCTCGCGCACGTCGCGGAGGCGCAGGGCGTCGTCGCCGCCGAGACCCTCGCCGGTGCCGAGACCCAGACCCTGGGCGACTACCGGATGATGCCGCGCGCGACGTTCTGCCAGCCGCAGATCGCCTCCTTCGGCCTCACCGAGAAGCAGGCGACGGACGAGGGACACGAGATCACCGTCTCGACCTTCCCCTTCATGGCGAACGGCAAGGCCCACGGCCTCGGCGAGCCCACCGGCTTCGTGAAGCTCATCGCGAGCAAGAAGTACGGCGAGCTCCTCGGCGCCCACATGATCGGCCCGGACGTCTCGGAGCTGCTCCCCGAGCTCACGCTCGCCCAGAAGTGGGACCTCACCGCGACCGAGCTGGCCCGCAACGTGCACACCCACCCGACGCTGTCGGAGGCGCTGCAGGAGGGCTTCCACGGCCTCAAGGGGCACATGATCAACATGTAGGGCTCGTCCCTCCACGGCCTCCGGCCCGCAGGATCCCGCTCGGCTCGTCCGCGGCGGATCCGGCGGGCCGGAGCCGTCTCCGGGGGTGCCCGCCGGGCTCCGGCGCCGCTCCCGCTACCGTGGCCCGATGGATCCGCGCCTGCTCGACCGCCTCGCCGCCGACGCCTGGCCCGCGCTCGTGCGGCGCCCCCTCGGCGCGTGGGAGCTGCGCGCCTCCGCAGGGGTCACCAAGCGCGCGAACTCGGTGCTCGCGTCCGGCGACGTCGTCGACCAGGAGGCGGCGCTCGACGCGGCGGAGGCGTTCGCCTGCGAGCACGGGATCGCACCCCTCGTGCAGATCGGCCCGCCGAGCCCCGCCGGTCTGACCGGGCTGCTCGCCGAGCGGGGCGCCGCGCCGATCGATCGGACGCTCGTGCTGACCGGATCGGTGCAGGAGGCGCTCGCCGCCCTGCCCGCGACGTCGAGGCCCGCGCCGCCGATATCCGCGCCGCGGCCTCGCGTCCGGCTCGCCCCGGCTCCAGACGAGGACTGGCTCGCCCTCTGGTGGTCGGTGGACGGTCGCGGTGGAGCGGAGGAGCGTGCGGTCGCCGAGCGCATCCTCGCGGGCTGCCCCTCCTCCTACGCTCTCGCCGTCGACGGGGACGGCCCGGCCGCGACCGGCCGCCTCGCGCTCGTCACGGCGCCGGACGGCGAGCTCTGGGGCGGCCTCTTCGCCCTGGCGACCCGCCCGGACGCCCGGCGCCGCGGGCTCGCCTCCGCCGTGGTCCGCGCCCTCCTCGAGGACGCGTCCGGCCGGGGCGTCGCGCGCTTCTGGCTCCAGGTGCTCGCCGAGAACGCCGGCGCCCGCCGCCTCTACGCGTCCCTCGGCTGCCGCGAGTCGTCCTGGTACGAGTACTGGCGCTGACCCGCTCGCGGAGGAGGAGAGAGGCGCCGCGGGTCAGGCGTTCGCGAGCACGGCGCGGGCGACGGCCTCGGCCTTCGCCGCGTCGCCGGTGACGGTCACGCGCCACCACACGTCGTCGGCCAGCGCGTCGATCTCGCAGACGCCCGCCGCGCAGCCGGTGAGGGCCTTCTCGCCGAAGCCGTCGAGCGGCCCGAGCGGGATCGCCAGGCCCGAGGTCAGCGAGAGGTTCCGCCAGCCGTCGTCGCCGTTCGGGAGCGCGTCGACCGTCACGCCCGAGTAGGCGGCGCTGGAGGCGTCGCTCCAGCTGCAGGAGGCGTACCCGGCCCGGGCGGCGGCAGCGGCTGACGCGGTGGTCGCCGTCCCGGTCCCCGTCCCCGCGGTCGCCTGCGCGAGACCGGCGGCACCGGACAGCTGCTCGGCCGTCAGGACCTCGGTGCAGACGGGCGCCGTCGCGGTGACCGGCTCGTCGAGGGTGCCGAGCGCGGCGGAGGCGGTGCCGGTCGCCAGCGCGGCGAGGTCGACGGCCGCGGGGGCGCCGCGCAGCTGCAGCGTCACCCAGGTGGCGCCGGCGAGCAGGTCCAGGTCGCAGCTGCCGTCGGTGCAGGAGCCGTAGGCCTCGACGGCGGTCTCGAGGCGCGGGCCCGGACGGCCGGCGAAGGCCTCGGCGGCGTCGTCGACCGCGGCCGCGGTGATCGAGGCGTCCTCGTCGTACCAGGCGCAGCGGAGCACTCCGCCGTTCTCCTCCGCGGCCTCGCGGATCAGCTCGCCCGAGGAGCGCGTCGTCACCTCGCGGCTGCCCTCGAGAGCGCTGCGGGAGACCCCCAGCGCCGAGGCCGCCCGTGTGGCGGGGAGGAGGGAGTCGCAGCCCAGGCGGGTCGAGGCCGTGGGCGAGGGCGTCGGAGTCGCGGAGGGAGTCGGAGCGGCGGTCTCGGACGCCGACGGGGTGGCCGCGACGTCCGAGCGCTCGGCCGACGTGCAGCCCGTCAGCGCGACGAGAACGGCGAGCGCGGCGCCGACCGTCGCCAGGCGCGGGAGGCGGGCCCTCACGCGGCCAGCTCGCGCTCGATCGCGGCCGTGAACGCGTCGATGTCGTCCTCCGTCGTGTCGAAGGAGCAGACCCAGCGGACCTCGCCGGTCGCCGGGTTCCAGTCGTAGAAGCGGTAGGCGGCGCGGAGCCGGTCCGCGACTCCGGGCGGCAGCGTCGCGAACACCGCGTTGGCCTGGGTCTGCTGCGTGAACTCGAGCCCGGTGATCCGGCCGGCGGCGATCGCCTCCTCGAGCCCCGAGCGCAGGCGCGCCGCCATGGCGTTCGCGTGCCGGGCCGAGCGGAGCCACAGGGGCTCCTCCTCGCCGCCGTCGCCGAGCAGGGCGAGCAGCTGCGCCGAGATGAAGCGCATCTTGGAGGACAGCTGCATGTTGGTCTTGCGGAGGAAGGTCAGCCCGGTCGAGGCCGCCGGGTCGAGCACGACGATCGCCTCGCCGAGCAGGATGCCGTTCTTGGTGCCGCCGAACGAGAGCACGTCGACGCCTGCGTCGGTCGTGAAGGAGCGCAGGGGCAGGCCGAGGGCGGCCGCGGCGTTCGCGATGCGCGCCCCGTCCATGTGCAGCCGCATGCCGAGGCCGTGCGCGTGGTCGGCGAGCGCGCGCACCTCCTCCGGGGTGTAGACGGTGCCGAGCTCGGAGGACTGGGTGATCGAGACCACGAGCGGCTGGGCGCGGTGCTCGTCGCCGAAGCCCCACGCCTCCTGGTCGACCAGCGCCGGGGTCAGCTTGCCGTCGGGCGTGGGGACCGTGAGGATCTTGATTCCGCCGACCTTCTCCGGCGCTCCGCCCTCGTCGGAGGTGATGTGCGCGGTGCCCGCCGAGACGACGGCGCCCCACCGCGGCAGCATCGACTGCAGGCCGGTGACGTTGGCGCCCGTGCCGTTGAAGACGGGGAAGGCCTGGGCCTGCTCGCCGAACTCGCGGCGGAACGCCTCCTGCAGGCGCTCGGTGTAGACGTCCTCGCCGTAGGCGATCTGGTGCGCTCCGTTGGCCGCGGCGATCGCGGCGAGGACCTCGTCGTGCACTCCGGAGTAGTTGTCGGAGGCGAAGCCGCGGACGTCGGGATCGTGCAGAGCGCTCATCCCTCCATCTTCGCAGCCCGCCGCCCGGAGGAGCCCCGGAGGCGCCCGCCGAGACACCCCTCCCGCCTCCCGCATGTTTCGGGCAGGTGAAAGGACGACGACCCGAAAGCCGATCTCCGTCAAGAAGTTGGTATCGGCTGGGAGGCAGGCCACTCTTGACGTATGCGCATGGACACGACGGAAGCTGTCCGCGACATGCCCGCCCCTCCCGGGGTGGACGAGATCGCGGCTCGCTTCGGCGATCCCGTCCTCGCGTTCGCGCCCCAGCCGAGGCTGGAGGAGTTCGCCGCGGCGCAGACGATGGCGCTCGGCCGCTTCGTCGAGATCTCGCTCTCGTACTCGTTCTACAAGAACCCGCGCAACCGCGCCGACCCCGTCAACCACGTCCCGCTGACCCCCGAGCAGAAGCGCGCGATCGAGCGCGCCGAGAACGACCACCTGCCGCCGTGGATGGTCGACCAGGTGACGCGGATGCGGTACCCGGTGCTCTGGGAGGCGGTCCGCACCTCCGTGCCGATCCCCGCCGAGCGCAGCCGGCCCCTGGAGTCCCGCCTCGCGGCCCACATGGGCGACGTGCTCCGCAACACCTTCCCGGGCCGCGTGCGCAGCCGCCGCGGCGGGATGCCGGTGGTCGCCGCCGCCCTCCGCGACGAGGACGTCGTGCGGGGCGTCCCGGTGATCGTGGACGGGGAGGCGCTGCGCGGCTACCGCGTGGACACCGATCCGGACGTGGTCGCGATCGGCGCCCGCGTCGACGGCCGCTACATGACGGTCGTGCTCGACCGGAAGATCGTGCCGGAGATCCGGATGGAGTTCGTCCGCCGCATCCCGCCGCGCCCGGCCTCGAGCCAGTCCCGGCGCTGACCGCCCCGGCGTCGAGCACCCGCAAGCAGATCCCCCGGCCGACCGCTCAGGGGCGCCCCGGCACCGCGATCCCGTGCTCGTAGGCGAACACGACCGCCTGGATCCGGTCGCGCACGCCGAGCTTCATCAGGATCTTCGAGACGTGCGTCTTCACGGTCGCCTCGCCCACGAACAGCTCGGCCGCGATCTCGGCGTTCGACCAGCCCCGCGCCAGGTGCACGAGCACCTCGCGCTCGCGGTCCGTCAGATCGGCCACTCCGGAGTGCTCGGCGGCGGCCGGCGTGCGCTCGGGCACGGACGCGAACCGCTCGATCACGCGCCGGGTGACGTCGGGGGCGAGCATCGCGTCGCCGCGGGCGACCACCTGCACGGCCTCGACCAGCTCCTCCGGCGACGCGTTCTTGAGCAGGAACCCGCTGGCGCCGGCCGAGAGCGCCTCGAAGAGGTAGTCGTCGCGGTCGAAGGTGGTGAGGATGAGCACCCGCGAGCACAGGCGCGGGTCGGCCACGATCTCGCGGGTCGCGGCCAGGCCGTCGAGGCCGGGCATCTGCACGTCCATGCAGATCACGTCGGGGCGCAGCTCGGAGGCGCGCTGCAGGGCCTCGAGCCCGGTGCGGGCCTCGCCGACCACCTCGATCCCCGGCTCCGACTCGAGGATGATGCGGAAGCCCACGCGGACGAGCTCCTGGTCGTCGACGAGCAGCACGCGCACGTGCTCGGTCATGGGCGGCCCCCGCTCGCTCGCTCCTGACGCCCCCGCGACGTCTCCGACGACGGTACCGGGTCGTCGGCGTCCGGCACGCTCGCCCGGACGGGGGACAGCGGAACCCGGGCGTGCACGAGGTAGCCTCCGCCCCTCGGCCCCATCTCGATCCAGCCGCCGACCGCGGCCGCGCGCTCGCTCATGCCGGTGTGCCCCAGTCCGCAGGAGGCGGGAGCGCTCGGGTGCGGGCCGGACCCGCCGTCGTCGGCGATCTCGAGCTCGACCGCGTCGGGGGCGTAGCGGAGGCGCACCTCGGCGTGCGCGCCGCGCCCCGCGTGCTTGCGGACGTTCGTGAGCGACTCCTGCGCGATGCGGTAGAGGCTGAGCCCCACCGTCGCGGGGATCTCGCGGGGCGTGCCGAGGGTGAGGAAGACGGTGGGCAGGCCCGACCCGCTGGACGCCGCGACCAGCTCCTCGAGCTGGGCCACCCCGCGGGTGGACGCGGCGTCGGTGAGCGGATTCGGCACCGCGTCCTCGGCGCGCAGCGCGACCAGGATGCGGTGCAGCTCCTCGATCGCCGAGCGCGCGTCGCCCTCGATGGCGCTGAGCGATGCCGCCGCCCGCTCCGGATCCCGCGCCAGCACCCGCCGCGCCGCTCCCGCCTGCACGCCCATCACGCTGACGTGGTGCGCGACCACGTCGTGCAGCTCGCGCGCGATCCGCAGCCGCTCGGAGGACACGGCCTGCCGCGAGGAGCGCTCCCGCTCGTCGTCGAGCTCGGCCGTGCGCGTCTCGAGCGCCTCCAGCCGGCGGGCCGACTGCCACGACGCCTCGCCGAAGACGTAGGCGCTGCCGAAGTAGAGCAGGTTCGAGACGACCGCGAGGGCCGACTCCGCCGCGTAGGGCGAGAGCAGGCCGGGGGAGTCGTCGACCGGCACGGAGCTGCCGAAGTACTCGCCCGTGGCGAGGGTGGTGAGCAGCCAGCCCAGCATCCCGACCGCGATCGCCACCCGGACGACGAGCGCCGTGCGCCGGTTCCGGCCCCACGCGCCGACCGTGTAGAGCGCGAGGAACAGGCAGATCTGGCCGAAGAGCGACTCCGGCACCTGGAGCACGATCCCGAGCGCGTAGACGACGGAGAGCCCGGCCGCCACGCTCGCGGGGAACCGGCGGCGCAGCGCGAGGGGAAGGGTCATCAGGACGGCCCAGTGGGCGCTGACGACGGGGTGCGCCGCGTCCGGGAAGCCCGCCGAGGAGTACAGCGCGACGGAGACGACCGTCGCCACCAGCAGGATCCCCGCGGTGACCGCGTCGCGCACGTATCCGGCCCGGCTCGGCGCTCGCCGGATCCAGCCCGCGTCGAGCGGGTCCGCGGCTCCGTCACCTGAGGGCATGCGCCCCACGCTAACCGACGCCGGTCGGACGGGGCCCCGGGAGGCGGAGGAGCGCACCCCGCCGCCTCCCGGGCGCGACGTCAGTCCCGGCCGGTGATGCCCCGGGTCGAGGCGATGACGTCGCCCATCTTCTTCCCGAGGGCCTCGTAGAACATCGACAGCGGGAACTCGTCGTCCAGCACCGCGTCGGTGAGGCCGCGCGGGGCGCCGAGCAGCACCTCGTCCGGGAGCCCGCGGGCCCAGGCGGAGGCGGGGTGCGGAGTGAGAGTGGCCGCGATCAGCTCGTGCGCGGCCAGCCAGTGCGCCGTCTTCGGCCGGTCGATCGAGCGCCAGTAGAGCTCGTCGATCGCGTCCGAGAGGGCGACGACCACGTCGGCGACGCCGTCCCACTCGAACGCCAGCCGGGTGTCGGTCCAGTGCAGGACGCCGTGCTGGTGCAGCCAGGCGAAGAGCAGCTGGCCGCCGAGGCCGTCGTAGTTGCGCACCCGCGACCCGGTGAGCGGGAAGCGGAAGAGCCGGTCGAACAGGATCGCGTACTGCACGAAGCGCGAGCGCTCGGCCAGCGCCTCCTCCTCGTCGTCGCGGCGGTCCAGCGCGCCGAGGCGGCGCTCGATGGCGACGGCCTCGCGGAAGGCGGTGAGGTCGCACCGCAGCTCCTCCAGCGAGTAGAGGAAGAAGGGCATCCGCTGCTTGATCATGAACGGGTCGAACGGCAGGTCGCCGCGCATGTGGGTGCGGTCGTGGATGAGGTCCCACATCACGAAGGACTCCTCCGCCAGGCGCTGGTCGGCCAGCAGGCGCTGCGCGTCCTCCGGGAGCTCGAGACGGGTGATCCGGGCCGCCTCCGTGACGACGCGGCGGAACCGGGCCGCCTCGCGGTCGGCGAAGATCGCGCCCCAGGTGAAGGACGGGACGGAGCGCATCGCGACCGTCTCGGGGAACAGCACGGCGCTGTCGGTGTCGTAGCCGGCGGTGAAGTCGACGAAGCGCACGGGCACGAAGAGGGCGTTGGAGTAGTCGCCCGCCTCCAGCTCGGCGACGAACCGCGGCCAGACGACCTCGACGAGGACGGCCTCGACGTGGCGGTCGCGGCTGCCGTTCTGGGTGTACATGGGGAAGACGACGAGGTGGCGGCGGCCGTCGACGCGCTCGAGCTGCGGCTGGAACGCGGTGAGCGAGTCGAGGAAGTCGGGCAGGCCGAGTCCGCCGGCGCTCCAGCGCTCGAGGTCGACGACCAGCGCGTCGAGGTACGCGGCGTCGTGCGGGAACGCGGGGGCGAGGGTGCGGACGCCGGCGACGATCCGCTCGACGAGGGTGCGCGCCTCCTCGAGCCGCTCGGGCTCGGCGAGCGAGCCGTCCTGAGACTGGAGCGGCTGCAGCGCGGCGGCGGCGGCCTTCAGGTCGAGCCAGGCGGCGGAGTCCTCCACGCGGTCCTCGACGACCTCGGGTTCTCCGACGACGGTGCTCTGCACGGCTTGCGACATGGTGATCCTCCTCACGCTGGTGATACGGGGCTGCAGGAGCGGAACGCGCTCCGACTCCGAGCGTATGGGCTCGTGCGCGCGCTTTTCTTGCGTCTCGGCGGAGCGAAGCGGCGATCTCGCAGGGGCGGGCGCACGTCTCCGCCGCCCCTCTCCGGCCCCGCGGTCAGCGGTTGCCCAGGTGTTGTGCAGGTGCCACCCCCCGTCCGGGGCTAGATTCCTCACCGCTTCGGTTTCCCTCCCCTCATCGGGTCGAAGATGGGGCGACACCGTGTCCGCATCCCGAGTGCGGAGACATCCGATCGGACAGGCGCGCCGAACACCCTGGCGGCGCGCTCGATCGGCGAGCCATCCTGAGAGAGAGGATCGGAGCGCGTGACGGGACCCGAACCCGGAAGCGACCAGAGAACAGCCAGCATCGACCACCACCCCGAGAACCTCCGCCTGCTCCCCTGGCCGCAGGCGGACGCCTCCGTCCTGCGCGACACCCTCGCGCACGCGGGCGGCGGACTCGAGAGCGAGAGCGAGATCCTCGCGCGCCACGACCGCTACCTGCGCGGTTGGGCGGACGGCGACGCGTTCTTCTACGTGGTCGAGCTGGACGGACTCTCCGTCGGCTCCATCGGCTATTGGTACGGCTGCTCGCGCGGCGTCGTCGCCTACGAGGCGGCATGGAGCATCGCTCCGCACGCCCGCGGCATCACCGCGGACTCCGTGCGGATGCTGCTCGAGGAGGCGGCGGCGTTCCCCGTGCCCCGCTTCGTGCACGCCTTCGTGGCGGAGAGCGACCTGGACGCCGGCGCGACCTGCGTCGAGGCCGGCTTCGACCGGATCGACCTCGTCGAGCAGGGCGAGTCGCCGGAGCTCTACGTGGACTGGGCGTTCGACCTGGCCGCCGTGGCCTGATCAGATCCCGTGGCGCTCCAGCCACGGCCGCAGCACCGCGAGGAACTCCTCCGGGTGCTCGAGGCCGGGCAGGTGCGCCGCGTCCTCGAGCACGTGCAGCTCGGCACCGCCCACCTCGGCGGCGAGGTGCTCGCAGACCGGCAGCGACTCGGAGAGGTCGTGCGCGCCCGCCACGACGAGGGTCGGCACGGCGATCTCCCCGAGCCGCTCGCCCGCCGGCCCGGAGGGATCGATCGGGCGGGGGGCCTCCGCCTCGTGGCCGACGCCCGTGAGCGCGAGCTCCCGGACCCGCGCGAGGAACTCCGGAGCCACGTCGTCCGCGGAGCGGTCGGGACCCACGGCCCAGAGCTCCGCCTCGACGATCGCCGCGGCCTCCCGCTCGCCCGCGAGCTCCAGCGCCTCGACCTCCCCGAAGCGGCGCTCCTCCTCCGCCGTCAGCGCGGGGTAGTCGAAGCCTGCCAGGCCCGGGGCGATCACGACCAGGCCGGTCACCCGCTCCGGATGCTCGAGCGCCAGGTCGAGCGCGAGCGTTCCGCCCCGCGAGCAGCCGACGACCACCGCGCGCTCGACGCCGAGGTGGTCGAGCACGTCCAGGGCGTCCCGGCGCGGGTCGTACTCCACGTCCTCCGTGCTCGTTCCGCCCGCGCCGCGGACGTCGTAGCGGACCACCAGCCGGTCGCGCGAGAGGTCGGGGACGAGCGGGTCCCACATCCGCAGGTCGGCGATCCCCGCGTGCACGAGCAGCAGGGCGGGAGCGGAGGCGTGGCCGTCCGCCTCCCAGTGGAGGCTCGCGCCGGGGACCTCGAGATGCGGCATGCCGCACACCGTAGGCGCGTCGCGCCGGCGCTGCAACGCCCCGGCCACTGCCTAGGGTGGAGGCGCGACAGCGGACCGGCCGCGGCGGGGAGGCGGCGGCGTGGAGGGCGTGCTCACCGGCTTCTCGATCATCGGGGTCGTCATCGCGGTCGGCTACCTGATCGCGCGGTTCCGGATCGTCCCGCCCGAGAGCCGGCTGATCCTGTCGCGGATCGCCTTCTTCGTCACGACGCCGGCGCTGCTGTTCACCGTGCTGTCGCGGGCCGACGTCTCCGTCCTCTTCTCCTCGTTCCTGCTCGTCTCGCTCCTGACGGTGCTGACCGTCGCCCTGCTCTACGTGCTGGCCTCGCGGCTGCTCTTCCCCCGCCCGCTGCCGGAGACGGTGATCGGGACCGCGGCCTCCTCCTACGTCAACGCCAACAACATCGGACTGCCGGTCGCCATCTACGTGCTGGGCGATCCGCAGTGGGTGGCGCCGACGCTCCTCCTGCAGCTGATCGTCCTCGCGCCGACGATCCTGACGCTGCTCGACGTCTCGACGAGCGGGCGGACCTCGGTCGGCGCGATCCTCACGCAGCCGCTGCGGAACCCGATGATCATCGCCTCCGCCCTCGGCCTCGTCGTCGCCCTCACCGGCGTGGAGCTTCCCGCGCCCGTGCTGCAGCCGTTCTCGATCATCGGCAACGCGTCGATCCCGCTGGTGCTGATCGCCTTCGGGATGTCGCTGCGCGGGCAGCGGCCGCTGGAGGCGGGGCCGGCGCGGGTCGAGGTGGTCGTCGCCTCCGTGCTCAAGTCGCTGGCGATGCCTGCGGTCGCGCTGCTGCTGGGGCGCTTCGCGTTCCACCTCGACTCCGAGCACCTCTTCGTGGTGACGGTGACCGCCGCGCTGCCGACCGCGCAGAACATCTTCACCTTCGCCTCGCGCTACGACCGGGGCGTCGCCGTCGCCCGCGACACGGCCCTCGTGACCACGGTCGCCGCGGTGCCCGTGCTCATCGGGGTGTCCCTCCTGCTGGGCTGAGCGGAGCAGCATCCCCGGCTCCCGCTCGGGCCTGGCGGAGGCGCCGGACGGCCCGCGCATCCGCGTCGCGTGTCCCTCGTCCTGGGACGGGGCCGGTGGCGCGGGCCCGGTCGCACTCCGCCGACCGTCGCTTAGGCTCTCTCGAATGAGCACCACCACGTCCGCCGACCGCTCCGCCCGCGGCAGGCCGCGCCGCCGTCGCGGCCTCTGGATCACGCTGATCGTCCTCCTGGTCCTGCTGATCGGCGCCGTCGTCGCGGTGCTCCTCGGCGTGCGCACCTACGACAAGGCGATGACCGTCCGCGACAAGCTGACCGAGGCGATCCCGCTGGTGTCGCAGGTGACGGACAGGCTGACGACGTTCGACACCTCCGGTGCGGAGGAGACCGCGGGCCGGATCGCGACCCTCACCGGCGAGGCGCGCGACGAGACCGAGGACCCGGTGTGGCGGGTGATGGAGGTGGTGCCCGTCCTCGGGCCGAACCTGTCCGCGGTCCGCGCCGCGACCGAGATCGCCGACGACGTCTCCGGCCGGATCGTCACGCCGCTCTCCACTACCTCGCTCGACATCCTCAAGCCCGTCGACGGCAGGGTCGACCTCGCGGCGATCACCGAGCTGTCGCAGAAGATCACCGTCGCCAAGGAGGTCGTCGACGCGGCGCAGACCCGCGTCGAGGGCATCGACCGCGGCCCGCTGGTGCCGCAGGTCGCCTCCGCGCTCGACTCCTTCACTCCGCAGCTGGCCACCGCCACCGCGGCGATGGAGCAGGTCGAGCCGCTCACCGCGATCCTCCCCGACTCCCTCGGAGCGTCCGGTCCGCGCCACTACCTGGTGATGTTCCAGAACCTGGCGGAGTCGCAGGCTCTGGGCGGCGGCGCGTCGTCGGTGATGCAGCTCGACGTCGACGGCGGCGCGATCTCGATCGGCCGTCAGCTGGGCAGCGGCGACTTCCGCGGTCTGGCGCCCGTCACCGTCGACCAGAGTGCGCTCGACACCATCGGCGAGAACATGGCGACGACCTTCAACGTCTCGACCAGCCGCCCCGACTTCCCGACGGCCGCCTCGATCGCCTCGCAGTTCTGGGCGCAGAAGTTCCCCGAGCAGAGGATCGACGGCGTCCTCGCGATCGACCCCGTCGCCCTCTCCTACCTCCTCGGCTCGACCGGGCCCGTGACCCTCACCGACGGCACGGTCCTCACGAGCGAGAACACCGTCTCGACCCTGCTCAACGAGGTCTACTTCCGATACCCGGAGTCGGTCGTGGCCGAGCGCACCGACGAGTTCTTCTCGGAGGCGAGCGCGACGGTCCTGGGCAAGATCCTCGGCGGAGAGATGGAGCCGACGAAGATGCTCCCGGCGATCGTGAAGGCGGTCGACGAGAGCCGCATCCTCGCCTACAGCTCCGACGCCGACGAGCAGGCGCTCCTCGCGCCCACGCCGATCGCGGGGGTCCTGCCGCAGACGACGACCGACGGCACGACCACCGGAGTGTTCTTCCAGGACGCCTCGGGCGGCTCGAAGATGGACTACTACCTGAGCACGGCGGTCACGCAGTCGAGCGCGGGCCGGTGCGCCGCCTCCGGCGCGGTCTTCACCACCTCCGTCACCGTGACCAACACGATCTCGAAGGCGGTCGCTCGGACGCTGCCCGGCTACGTCGCCGCGGCCGGCGGGCGCGGTGCGTACCCTCTGGGCGACTTCGTCACCAACATCTACGTCTACGGCCCTCCCGGGACCACGGTGTCGAGTGCGGCCTGGGCCGACGGCACGGGCTACGGACCCGAGAGCCTCGACGACCTCGGCCGTCCCGTCTCGAAGGTCGCCGTGCAGCTCTCGCCCGGCCAGTCCGAGACGTTCGACGTGCAGTTCAGCGCCGGCGACGCCTCCGGCTTCGGCGACCAGACCGTGCGGGTGACCCCGATGATCAACCCCACCGCGGTGACGCTGAACGACGAGCCCGCCTGCGGCTGACCTCGCGATCGCGCCCCGAGCACGCCGACCGCCGACGCGCCCCCGGGTCGGTGCTGGACCAGCGCCGCCCGCCCGACCGCTGACGCGCCCCCCGGGTCGGTGCTAGACCAGCGCCGACCCGGGGATCGAGCTCGTCACGAGCGAGGAGGCGAGGAACGCGGTGGCGATGCAGAGCACGAACCCGATGACCGGCACGAGGAACGCGCGTCGGCCCACGAGGTAGCGCACGACCGTCACGACCACGGCGATCAGCGTCAGCGCGGGCGGCCCGATCAGCGCGATCGAGACGCCCCAGTCGATCCGGTCGAAGTCGCAGGCGAAGTTCTGGCCCTCGCACTGCGCGGGGAAGACCGAGAGGATCGCGGCGAGGTAGCCGAGCACGATCGTGAGCAGGCCGAGGGCGAGGCAGCCGAGGATCGAGAGCACGAGGTCCCAGCGGCGCCGGCGCGGCTTCCCGGCGGCGATGATCTCGCCCACCGAGCGGTAGGCGTCGGACCGGAACTCGTCGTGCGCGGCTCCGGGGCGGGCGGTCGCAGGGCGTGCCGTCGCGGGGCGTGCCGTCGCGGGTCGGGCGGCGGGGCGGGAGGCGCCGGCCGAGGCGGCCTGGGCCCGCGCGCGCTTCTTCTTCGACGAGGCCATGCTCAGAAGATCATCGGGCGGTCGTCGTCGAGGGTCGTCTCGAGGTCGAGGTCGACCACCACCGGGACGTGGTCGCTCGGGGCGTCGCCCTTGCGCTCGTCGCGGTGGATCGAGGCGCCGGTGACGAGCTCGCCGAACGCGGGGGAGCCGAGCACGAAGTCGATCCGCAGCCCCTCGTTCCGCGGGAAGCGGAGCTGCTTGTAGTCCCAGTAGGTGTAGCCCTCGGGCACGAGCGGGCGGACGACGTCGCGCAGGCCCGCGTCCTCGAAGGCGGCGAAGGCGGCGCGCTCGGGGATCGAGACGTGCGTGGATCCGGGGCCGAGGCTCGGGTCGCCCACGTCGCTGTCGAGCGGCGCGACGTTCCAGTCGCCGACCAGGGCGAGCGGCAGGTCGGGCTCTGCGGCCAGCCACTCGCGGGTGCTCGCCTCGAGGGCCGCGAGCCACTCGAGCTTGTAGAGGTAGTGCGGGTCGTCGACCGCGCGGCCGTTCGGGACGTAGAGGCTCCAGACGCGCACGCCGTCGACCGTGGCGCCGATCGCGCGGGCCTCGAGCGGGTAGGAGCCGTCGGCCGCCGCCTCCTTCGCGAAGCCGGGCATGCCCGGGAAGCCGATCTGCACGTCCTCCATCGGCAGGCGCGAGGCGATGCCGACGCCGTTCCACTGGCTGAGCCCGACCATCTCGACGTGGTAGCCGGCGTCGGCGAAGGCCTCGTGCGGGAACTGCTCGGGCTTGCACTTGAGCTCCTGCATGGCGAGGACGTCCACGTCCTCGCGCAGGAGCCAGTCGACGACGCGGCCGGTGCGGGCCCGGATGGAGTTCACGTTCCAGGTGGCGATGCGCATCCTGGAAGTGTAGGAGCCGCCGCCGACACGTCTCCTGCGCGTCCTCCGCGCGTCCCGGCGGCCGCGGGCCGGGGGAGTCATCCCCTCGGCGGATTGCGGAACCGGTGTCGGTGGTCGATGGTTGTCTAGCGCCGTCCCGACCGGCCGTTCGTCGTGCCGTCCGGACGCCGCCGCCGCCCGCGCCGTGCGGGCCCGACGGGCTCCCCGGCGCTCACTGCTCCCCAGCCCGGTCCCCTCCCCTCCCGCTCCTGCTCCGCCCCTCCGGAGGACCCATGATCCTGCTCCGCCTCGCCTCCGCCTACGCGAAGCCCTACGCGCGCTGGGTGGCCGCCGTCGTCGTGCTGCAGCTCGTCGCGACGCTCGCCGCGCTCTACCTGCCGAGCCTCAACGCCGAGATCATCGACCAGGGCATCGGCCGCGGCGACACCGACTTCATCTGGGGCACCGGCATGACCATGCTCGGCGTCTGCGTCGTGCAGGTCGCCGCGGCGATCGGAGCCGTCTACTTCGGCGCCCGCACCGCCATGTCCGTCGGCCGCGACCTGCGCCGCGACGTCTACCGCCGCGTCGACTCGCTCAGCGGGCTCGAGGTCGGCGGCTTCGGCACGGCCACCCTGATCACCCGCGGCACGAACGACGTGCAGCAGGTGCAGATGCTCGTGCTGATGACCCTCAACTTCATGGTCTCCGCGCCGATCATGTGCGTCGGCGGCATCGTCTTCGCCCTGCGCGAGGACGCCGGCCTCTCCTGGCTGGTCTGGGTGTCGGTGCCGCTGTTGTTCGTCGTGGTCGGCTTCCTGGTATTCCTGCTGCTGCCGCTGTTCCGCCTCATGCAGGACCGGATCGACGGGATCAACAGCGTGCTGCGCGAGCAGATCACGGGCATCCGCGTGGTGCGCGCCTTCGTGCGCGAGCCGTTCGAGTCCGAGCGGTACCGCAAGGCCAACGCGGCGATCACCGAGGTGTCGATCAAGGTCGGCAACATCTTCGTGCTGATGTTCCCCGCGATCATGATGATCCTGCACCTGGCCACCGCGGCCGTGCTGTGGTTCGGCGGGCAGCGGGTCGACGCCGGTCAGATGCAGGTGGGCTCGCTCACCGCTTTCCTGCAGTACCTCCTCCAGATCCTCACCGCCGTGATGATGGGCGTCTTCATGGTGATGATGATCCCGCGCGCGGTCGTCTGCGCCGAGCGGATCCAGCAGGTGCTCGACGCCCGCACCAGCCTCACCACGCCCGAGGGCGGAGTCCCGACGCCCGCGCGCGGCCGCGTCGAGTTCTCCGGGGTCGTCTTCGGCTACCCGGGCGCCGAGCGCCCCGTGCTCTCGGGCATCGACATCGTCGCGGAGCCGGGCCGCACCACGGCCGTCGTCGGCTCCACCGGCGCCGGCAAGACGACCCTGCTCGGCCTCGTGCCGCGCTTGTTCGACCCGCAGGAGGGCAGCGTCACGATCGACGGCGTGCCCGTCTCCTCCCTCGACCGGGCGCAGCTCGCCGAGGTGATCGGGCTCGTGCCCCAGCGCCCCTACCTCTTCTCGGGGACGATCGCCTCGAACCTGCGCTTCGGCCGCCCCGACGCGACGGACGCCGAGCTGTGGGAGGCGCTGCGCATCGCCCAGGGCGAGGACTTCGTGCGGAGCAAGGAGCACGGGCTCGACGAGCCGGTCTCGCAGGGCGGCACCAACGTCTCCGGCGGGCAGCGCCAGCGGCTCTGCATCGCGCGGGCCCTCGTCGCGAAGCCGCGGGTCTACCTGTTCGACGACTCGTTCTCGGCGCTCGACGTCGCGACCGATGCGAGGCTGCGGGAGTCGCTGGCCGACGCCACCACCGACGCGACCGTGATCATCGTGGCCCAGCGGGTGTCGACCATCCGCCACGCCGACCAGATCGTCGTGCTCGACGCGGGCCGCATCGTCGGCCGCGGCACGCACGACGAGCTCCTCGAGACGAACGCGACCTACCGCGAGATCGTCGAATCCCAGCTGAGCGTCGAAGGAGTGTCTTGAGATGGCGCGCACACGCGACACCACCGCCCCCGAGGAGACGACGTCCCCCGAGCCCGA
This sequence comes from Rathayibacter sp. AY1C2, assembly GCF_002931195.1. Taxonomy (NCBI): domain Bacteria; kingdom Bacillati; phylum Actinomycetota; class Actinomycetes; order Micrococcales; family Microbacteriaceae; genus Rathayibacter; species Rathayibacter sp. AY1C2. The sequence continues at coordinate 46,984 of NZ_PSWG01000025.1, forward strand.
GTTCGAGCCCGGCGAGGGCGACGGCGGCGTGTTCGGGGACGGGCCGCCCGCCCGCAAGGCGCAGAACTTCTGGCCCTCGGCCAAGCGCCTCTTCTCGCTGCTCGGCCCCGAGCGCGCCCGGATGGTCCTCGTGGTCGCCCTGGTCTCGCTGTCGGTCGTCCTCACCGTCATCGCGCCCAAGATCCTCGGGCAGGCGATGGACACGATCTTCAACGGCGTGATCGGCTCCCAGCTCCCCGCCGGCGTCCCGCTCGAGCAGATCATCGAGCAGCAGCGCGCCTCGGGCAACGGCACCTTCGCCGACATGCTGGCCAAGACCGACATCGTGCCCGGCGCGGGCATCGACTTCGTGGTCCTCGGCCGCCTGATCATCATCGTGCTGCTGATGTACGTCGTCGCGTCGGTGCTCATGTGGGCGCAGGGCTACATCCTCAACGGCCTCGTGATGCGGGTGGTCTTCGGCCTCCGCCAGGACATCGAGGCGAAGCTCAACCGCCTCCCGCTGCGCTTCTTCGACACCCGGCAGCGCGGCGACGTGATGTCGCGCGTCACGAACGACGTCGACAACATCCAGACGGCGCTGCAGCAGGCCTTCTCGCAGCTGGTGCAGTCGGTGCTCACCATCATCGGCATCGCCGCGATGATGTTCATCGTCTCGTGGCAGCTCGCGCTGATCGCGCTGATCTCGATCCCGCTCTCGGGCGTGATCGCGGGCGTGATCGGCGCCCGCTCCCAGAAGCTCTTCGCCGCCCAGTGGAAGAACACGGGCGCGCTCAACGGCCACATCGAGGAGACCTTCTCCGGGCTCGAGATCGTCCGCGCCTTCGGCCGCGACCGCGAGATGCTCGAGGAGTTCGACCGCCGCAACGACAGCCTCTACACCGCCTCGTTCGGCGCCCAGTTCGTCTCGGGCATGATCATGCCCGCGATGACCTTCGTCTCCTACCTCTCCTACGTGCTCATCGCCGTGGTCGGCGGCCTGCGGGTCGCCTCAGGTCAGCTGACGCTCGGCGACGCGACCGCGTTCATCCAGTACTCGCGCGAGTTCACCCAGCCGGTGACCCAGCTGGCGAGCATGGCGAACATGCTGCAGTCCGGCGTCGCCTCGGCCGAGCGCACGTTCGAGCTTCTCGACGCCGAGGAGCAGGAGCCGGAGACGGCGACCGCGTCGCTCCCGCAGCGCACCGACGGCCACGTGGAGTTCGAGGGCGTCTCGTTCTCGTACGACCCGGAGCAGCCGCTGATCGAGGACCTGACCTTCTCGGCGCAGCCCGGGCAGACGGTCGCCATCGTCGGTCCGACCGGGGCGGGGAAGACCACGCTGGTCAACCTGGTCATGCGCTTCTACGAGCTCACCGGAGGGCGCATCCTGCTCGACGGCGTCGACATCACGAGCCTCGCGCGCGGCGATCTGCGCTCGCGCGTGGGCATGGTGCTGCAGGACGCGTGGCTCTTCCAGGGCACCATCCGCGAGAACATCCGCTACGGGCGCCTGGACGCGACCGACGAGGAGATCGTCGACGCGGCGAAGGCCACCATGGTCGACCGCTTCGTGCGCCAGCTGCCCGACGGCTACGACACGGTGCTGGACGCCGACGGCGGCAGCGTCTCGGCGGGCGAGCGGCAGCTGATCACGATCGCGCGCGCGTTCCTCGCGAACCCGTCGCTGCTGATCCTCGACGAGGCCACCTCCTCGGTCGACACCCGCACGGAGCTGCTCGTGCAGCACGCGATGAACGCGCTGCGCACCGACCGGACCTCGTTCGTCATCGCGCACCGGCTCTCCACGATCCGCGACGCCGACACCATCCTGGTGATGGAGTCGGGCCGGATCGTCGAGCAGGGCGCGCACGAGGCGCTCCTGAAGCAGCGCGGCGCCTACTACGAGCTCTACATGACACAGTTCCGCGGAGGAGGCGACGAGGCGGGAGAGCACGCCGCAGCGGGCGCGCTCCCGAGCGGGGGAGGGGTCGCCCCGTAGAGTAGGCGCGTGACCGACGCACGCCAGCAGCTCATCGAGTACATCGGCTCCGACGCCGTCTTCCACGGGGACTTCACCCTCACGAGCGGCAAGAAGGCGTCGTACTACGTCGACCTGCGCCGCGTGAGCCTGGACCACCGCGTCGCGCCGCTGATCGGGCAGGTCATGCTCGACCTCATCGCGCCCATCGAGCGCGTCGACGCCGTCGGCGGCCTCACCATGGGAGCCGACCCGATCGCCGCCGCGATCCTCCATCAGGGCGCCGCCCGCGGTCTCGCCTACGACGCGTTCGTCGTGCGCAAGGAGCCCAAGGACCACGGCCGCGGCCGGCAGGTCGAGGGCCCCGACCTCGAGGGCAAGCGCGTCGTCGTCGTCGAGGACACGTCCACCACCGGCGGCTCGCCGCTGAAGGCGATCGAGGCCCTGCTGAAGGTCGGCGCCGAGATCGCAGGAGTCGCCGTCGTCGTCGACCGCGCGACCGGGGCCCGCGAGATCATCGAGGACGCCGGTTACCCGTACTTCGCCGCGATCGGTCTGGCCGACCTCGGCCTGAGCTGATGGTCGACGAGGGGGGACGCGGCGGGGGCCCGGGAGGCGGCGAGCACCCGGAGCCGGAGCGCCGCGGGTCCGAGGGCCGCGAGCCGGAGGGCCACGAGCCGGAGCCTGCCGGATCGGAGACCTCCGAGCCGGAGCGTGCCGAGCCGGAGCGACCCGAGCCGGAGCGTCCCGTCGGCAGCAGCGAGTGGCTGCTGCAGCAGCTCAGCGGCGGCCGCCTGAAGAGCATCTTCGATTCGCCCCGCCCCGTCCCTCCCGTGGAGGAGTCGCGCGCGGAGCGGACGTCCGGTCCTGCTGAGTCCGCAGCCGACGAGGCCCACGCGTCAACGGAGGAGCGGAGCGTTGCGAGTGAGTCGGCCTCCTCTGCCGACGCGGCCGGACCGTCCTCGGGCGACTCCGACGCTGCGCCGCGCCGTGCCCCTGCCGCTCCGGTCGGCCTGTGGCCGGGGGAGCCCGTGCTGAGTGCGACGCCCGCCGCCGAGGAGGCCGGCGGCGACCTCCCGAACCCCGCGGACGACTCCGCTCCGGTGGAGGAGCAGGACGCCGACGCCGACCGCGGAACGGTCGCGGAGCCGGAGCGCTCCTCCGGCCGCGACGGCGTCCCCGCCGAGGGACGGAGCTCTCCGGGCCCTGACACGGGAGCCCCCGACACGGGAGCCCGCGCCATGGGAGCGCCCGAGACGGGTGCCCGTGAGGCGAGTGCCAGCGAGACGGGTGCCCGAGAGACGGGTGCCGGTGGGACGACTGCCCGCGACACGAGTGCCTCCGACGCGGACGTGTCCGACGAGGACGCCTTCGACGCGTTCTTCGCCCCCCTCCGCGACGACAACGCCGACGGCTCCGGCTCCGACGCCTCCGCCGATGCCGGCCGCACCGAGGTGCACCGCCGCGGGGCGGACTCCGTGCGCCCGGTCCTGCCGCACACCGACCCTCCCGCCGACCTGCCGACCGCCCCCGCCGGACTCCGCAGCGCCCACCGGCCGGACGATGAGCCCGATGCCGGATCCTCGGCCGACGTCGACCCGGCGGACCGCTCCGGCGCCCTTTACCCCGCTGACGGACGCCCGGTCGGCGCGACCCCGCCGACTCCGCGCGAGCCGACTCCGCCCGCCGTCTACGAGTGGCCCGACCCGCGCGGGGACTGGGACCAGCCGCCCGTGTGGGAGCAGGTCGTCGCTCCGCAGGACGAGCCCGACGAGGACGGCGGCGACGAGGAGCTGTGGCGCGAGACCGCCGGCGCCTACTCGTGGAACCTCGAGCCGGCCGCCGAGCCCGCCGACCGCGCCGAGCCCGCGCCCTTCCGCACCGCTCCCGCGGCCGCCCACGTCAACGCCGCTCCGCCGCGGAAGCGCCGCTCCGCCCGGTCCCGACCCGAGAGCCGCGAACGCGACTCGGCGCCCGCCGCAGCGCCCGCGTGGCGCACGCTCAGCCGACGCCGGCTCCTGATCGGCCTGATCGCGGCGGGTGCGGTGATCCTCCTCGCCGGGCTCTTCGCGATCGGCATCGCCGTCGGGAGCGCCGGCGGCCGAGCAGAGCCGCAGGCCGTCCCGGTCGTCAGCGAGACGCCCACGGCGGAGCCGACCCCCTCGCCCACGCCGACCGCGACCCTCCCGACCGTCGGACCGCTGCCCGTCGGCACCTGGGCCTGGAGCGCGCTCCTCGGCGGCGAGTGCGTCGAGCCCTTCGACTCCGTCTGGGCGGAGGAGTTCACCGTCGTGGACTGCGCGGGGGCCCACTCCGCCCAGCTCGTCTCCACCGCGGAGCTGACCGACGCGGCGTTCCCCGGCCAGGACGCCCTGGCCGTCACCGTCTCCTCGCTCTGCCAGGCGCAGGGCGTCGTGGACGTCGCCGCGGCCGAGACCTACGGCGACGTGCAGGTCGCCGGTGCGTTCCCCGTCACCCAGGAGCAGTGGGACGCGGGCGAGCGCAGCTACTACTGCTTCGTCGACCGGGCGGGCGGCGGCGAACTGACCGGCTCCCTCGCTGGCACTCCCGCGGCCTGACGCGCGCCGTCCCTCAGGCTTCGGGGGACGCCGCCGGGCACCGGCCCGGTGCACCCGGCCGAGCCGCGGAGCGCCCAGTAGGATCGCTCGTCGTGCAGGAGAACGAGGCGACCCCCGCGACCGGACCCACCGCCTCCGTGGAGCTCACCACGAACGGCGTCGGCCCCTGGCAGGGCGAGCGGCCCGAGGACGACCGCCTCGACCCGGAGCTGCTGGAGCGCGGCGACGCGCGCAACGTGGTCGACCGCTTCCGCTACTGGCGGATGGACGCGATCGTCGCGGAGCTCGACCGCACGCGGCACCCGTTCCACGTCGCGATCGAGAACTGGCAGCACGACATGAACATCGGCTCGATCGTCCGCAGCGCCAACGCGTTCGGCGCGGAGGGCGTCCACATCGTCGGCCGGCGGCGCTGGAACAAGCGCGGCGCGATGGTCACCGACCGCTACCAGCACGTCCAGCACCACGAGACGGTGGCCGACCTCGCGCAGTGGGCCGCGGAGGCGGACGTGCCCCTCCTCGCCGTCGACAACGTCCCCGGCTGCGTGCCGCTCGAGACCTACCGGCTCCCCGAGCGCTGCCTCCTGCTGTTCGGGCAGGAGGGACCCGGCCTCTCGGAGGAGGCGATCGCCGCCTCGGAGGCCGTGCTCGAGATCACGCAGTTCGGCTCGACCCGGTCGATCAACGCCTCGGCGGCGGCAGCCGTCGCGATGCACGCCTGGGTGCTGCAGCACGTCCGCTTCTGACCCCCGCGAGCCGCGGTGCCGTGTCAGGAACCGGCGCCCGGCCCGCTGCCGGGCCGCCGGGACTCAGACCGCTGAATCCGGCGGGAACTCCGACTCCAGCGGCTCCGACGACAGGAGCTCGTGCACCCCGCTCAGCACCTCGTCCGGGCGGAACGGGTAGCGCTCGATCTCGGCCTCGTCGCTGATCCCCGTCAGCACCAGCACGGTGTGCAGGCCCGCCTCGATGCCCGCGACGATGTCGGTGTCCATCCGGTCGCCGATCATCCCGGTGTTCTCGCTGTGCGCGCCGATCTTGTTCATCGCCGAGCGGAACATCATCGGGTTCGGCTTGCCGACGACGTACGGATCCTTGCCCGTCGCCTTCGTGATGAGCGCCGCGATCGCCCCCGTCGCCGGGAGCACGCCCTCGGCGCTCGGCCCCGTCGCATCGGGATTGGTGACGATGAAGCGCGCACCCGCGACGATCAGGCGGATCGCCTTCGTGATCGCCTCGAAGCTGTAGTTGCGGGTCTCGCCCACGACCACGTAGTCCGGCGCCGTCTCCGTCATGATGAAGCCCGCCTCGTGCAGCGCGGTGGTGATCCCCGCCTCGCCGATCACGAACGCGCTCCCGCCCGGCTTCTGCGACGCGCAGAAGTCCGCCGTCGCCAGAGCGCTCGTCCAGATCCGCTCCTCCGGCACGTGCAGCCCCGACCCGCGCAGCCGCGCCGCCAGATCCCGCGGCGTGAAGATCGAGTTGTTCGTCAGCACCAGGAACGGCGTGCCCGAATCGGTCCACTCCTGGATCAGCTCGGGCGCGCCGGGGAGCGCCTTGTTCTCGTGCACCAGCACGCCGTCCATGTCCGTGAGCCAGGCCTCGACTTCACTGCGGTTCGTCGCCATGGGTCGATGCTATCGGCGGCACCCCCGCGCACGACGGCGACGACCGGCGAACCGCCCGGCTCCCTCCGCTGACGCCCCTGTGGAGGGACGACCGTCGTGCGCCGGACGGCCGGACCCCGGACCCGCACAGCCGCGAGCGGGATAGCCTGGGAGGCATGAGTGGCGAGAACCTGCTGGGCCCCGAACCGACCCTCCTCCCCGACGAGCCCGCGGTCACCGCGGCCCTCGCGAAGCACGCGAACCCGGGAGCCGTCGAATTCGCCGCCCTCGCCGCCGCCCACCCGCGCTCCCCGCTGGCCTGGGCACTGCTCGCCGACAGCGTCTGGGGCATCGACGCGGCCCTCCCCTCCTACGCCTACGCCCGCGTCGGCTACCACCGCGGCCTCGACCTCCTCCGCGGAGCCGGCTGGCGCGGCCAGGGCCCCATCCCCTGGCGCCACGGACCCAACCGCGGATTCCTGCTCTCCCTCTACGCCCTCCGCCGCGCCGCCGACTCCATCGGCGAGACCGAGGAGGTCACCCGCCTCACCCAGTTCCTCCAGCAGGCCGACCCGATCGCCATCGAGGAGATCGAGCGATACCACGAGGACGCGTTACCCCCTACCGCCGCCATCATCATCCTCGGCAACGACTAGGCGCCGCCCGGGTGCGGTTCTGGCGGCGTTGTCGTCGGGCGCCGTAGCGCCGCTACGGCTTCCTCCTCCGCCTTGCCAGAACCGCACCCGGACGCCGCCTAGCCCTGTGCTGGTGGGGTGGGCGCCGTGCCTGCGGCGCGAGCGCGGGGCGCCGTGCCGGGGGCACGAGCGGCCGTGGGGGGCTGGAGCGGGG